>NZ_DGUZ01000012.1:55842-197904 GCF_002394865.1 Fibrobacter sp. UBA4297
CCGGATTCAATAAAGTCCTTGGAGAAGTGAGCAGCCACAATCGTACCAACCATGAGGCCCACAATCGCAAACGACATGTAGTCCTGCATCATGTTCACGGTCGAAGAACCGGACACGTCCTGGTAAATCAGCACGAATACCTGAGCCAAAGCCCAGAACATCGAAAGGGCGATGATAGACGCACGGAGCGTCGGCACGCGGAAACCGAGACTCAAGTGGCGTTTGACCTTGTCAACGCTCACGTTCAAGTCTTCGAACTTCACGCGCGGAATCATGAAGTTCGCAACCGTACCAAGCACGCTCACCGCTGTCAAAATCCACGGAATCACGACGGACTTTTCCGTAATGCGACGCACAGCTTCGTAAGAAACGAGCTGGTCCAAGTTGATCAGGTTCACGCCGACAATCGTAAGCCAGGATGCCGCGATAATACCGCTAATACTGAATATCTGGAGGAATGCGTTAGCGTAGCTCAAATTGCGCACGCCAAACATTTCCTTCACAATGGCGTACTTCGCCGCACTGTGGATGGCAAAACCGCAGCTCAGCCCAATCGAGAGCCAGAATGCGACTCGCGGGTAATCGACCGTCACGAGCACGGACTGCGCTATCACAAATAGCGTCATTACAAGTGACGACCAAGCCATCACCTTGTTCTTTGAGAACTTATTGGTGAAGAACCCCGCAAAGAACACCATCAACACGTATGGCGCGAGGAAGAAGATTTGAAGCATGAAGTTCTGCCAGATGATACCATCCTTTGCAAAGAACGATCCCGACAGAATTTTCTGGGCGTAAATAAACACACCCGCCTGAACAAAAGTTGTTGCAAGGATAGATAAGAAGAATCTTATAGAACCTTTAACTTTCCACATTTACAAAACCCTTTTTTTGCAAATTGTCCTTTTGCCCAAAGATAGAAAAATCACTTCATAAGCGCCTCAATCTCCCCGACTGTGCGCGGAATATGCTCCGAAATATTTTCAAAACCGTTTTTTGTAATAATTAAATCATCTTCGATGCGAATTCCGATACTTTCACAGTAGCGCTTGCCGTCAATTGTTGCCGTAAAATCTCCGTAAAGTCCAGGCTCACAAGAAATTAACATTCCCGGTTTTAACACCACATCCAAGGAACGTGAACCCGGGTCGCCTTCGTGGATATGTTCCCCGATAAAGTGGCTCACCCCATGCGGCCTCTTGTCGTACAAGAGCTTAAAACTCCCCTTCGCCCCCTTTACAAGGCGACGGTCAAGTTCCATCATGATGAATTCCCAGCAAATCATGCCGATTTCCTTGAGGGCAACGCCCGGACGCACCACGCGCTGGTACACCTTTGCAGATTCGAGCACGATTTCGTACAACATTTTTTGAAGCGGGTCAAACCTGCCATTTACAGGGATGGTGCGCGAGATATCGCTGTGGAGCGTCCCGAACCGCACACCAAAGTCAAAGAGCACAAGTTCGCCATCGCGCAATTGCTCGTCGTTCTTCACGTAATGCAGACAGCAAGCGTTCTTGCCACCCGCAATAATCGTCGGGAACGCGAGGTCGCCATCGCCACGGCGCTGCATTTCGTAATTGAGGAACAGCGCCACATCGCGCTCAGTCTTCATGTTCTTCATCTCGGGCAAAAGCGCACGGAACGCCTCGTCCGTAATCTGTTGCGCCACGCGGGCATCACCAATGCGTTCCGGTTCCAGCACCAGGCGGTCTTCGAAGTGCATGTCGGCACAGCTCTTTACTCTCAACTTAAAGCGGCGGAGAGCCTTCTTCAAATCATTTTTGAGTTTTTCGTTGTGGTCGCCCTTGAACTTTTCGTAATAGAAACCGTAAGCATGGTCCACAGCATTTTTGCCGTTCACATATTTTTTTGCGAGCGACTCGACAAAATCCCAAAGTTCATCAACCGGCCGCACATCTTCTACGCCCGTCAAGCGAGCAACGACATTTTCGCCATCCACAAAGCCAAGGCGCTTGCCATTCCAGAATTCCTTGAACGGGTCCTTGCGCGGCACAAAGAGTGTCGAACACATGGCACGCGGGTCCAGCACCAAATAGCAGCCCGCCTGGTTCACGCCTGTCAAATACAGGAACGCCGGATCCTGCACAAAGCGAGTCCAAGTTTGAACAAAGGCTTCCTCGCCCCCCGGTTCAACGGGCATCCCGGCAAAAACGCAAAAAGAGTCTAGCTTTTCCATCAAAGACTTGCGTCTTTTCGCATAAATTTTCTTGGAATCGTAATTTTTAGACGATAAAAAGACCTGAGAATAGGTCTGAACATCATTTTTACGTGCCTGCATAGTCAATTTTTACCTTTTTTAACATTTTTTTTCTCACAACTATATATATTTTAGCCATCAAAGACTAGAATGGAGCTTAATAATGTCTCTTAAAAAATGGAAATTAGTTCTCGCATCCCTTTCTGTAGCACTTTTCACGGCTTGCGCAGGTTCCTCTAACTCAGGCAGCAGCGATACCGGCTATACGGGAAGCAACGAATCCTCTGATAACTCCTCTTCTTACACGGGTTACAATGAAAACCAGGCAGAATCCGCTAAGCCGGCTGCTCCGGCCAAGAAGGAACCGCCCAAGGAAGTCATCAACGAAAAGACTTTGAAGAAGAGCCAGGACGAAGCAGTCGCTGCAAACGAAGACAATCACAAGCTCCGCAAGGAAATCTTCGAAGCAAGGACCAAGCTCGGCCTCCCGATCCAGCAACCTTCTACAGATGAAGAGTAGTATAAGGCATTACTCACTGTCTGACAACCTGAAACGAGTTATTTCAGGCGAACGTGAAACGGTTTTCCGATTACTGGAGAGCCGTTTTTGCGTTGAAATACGCACCCGACTCCCAGGGCTAGACCTTGTGGCGCGTGAAGGTGCCGATATGTCAGGCTTACTTGCGGTCCTCGACCAGCTAAAAATCGCCGCACGCAACGGCGAGATTTTAGACGCATCCCAGCTCGAACGCATGCTCGGCCCCAAGGAAGCGTCCGAAGCGACCTACACCGAGCTCATCCCCGACAGCCCCGTCTTTAGGAACAGGTTCGGGATTAGCGTCTCGGCAAAGACTCCGGCTCAGGCGGAACTGGTCAAGGCGGTCGAGAAAAATGACATCATTTTTGCGAAAGGGCCCGCAGGCACAGGCAAGACATTCCTCGCCGTGACGCTTGCCGTCGCAAGCCTTGAACGCGGCGAAGCCGAACGCATCTGCCTTGTGCGTCCCGCCGTCGAAGCCGGCGAATCGCTCGGATTTTTGCCCGGAGACCTCAAGGAAAAAATAGCGCCTTACCTCCGTCCGATCCACGACAGCCTTTCCGAGCTCTTGCCCGCCGAAAAGCTCAAACGCTACGAAGAAACGGGCGCCATCGAAGTCGCCCCACTCGCCTATATGCGTGGACGCACACTAAAGCGCGCCTTCATCATCTTGGACGAAGCGCAGAACACGACCATCGCCCAGATGAAGATGTTCCTCACGCGACTTGGCCCTCATAGCAAGGCTATCATCACCGGCGACACAAGCCAGATTGACCTCGCCAAAGGGCAAGTATCCGGTCTTGAACATGCGATGAACATTCTCAAGGGAATCCGAGGAATTGCCGAAGTCGAATTTAGCGCTACTGACGTTCTTCGTCATCATCTAGTCAAGGACATTTTGCTAGCTTACGAACAGAACGAGCAAAAAAAATAGAAGAGCTTTAAATGAACAAGAAAGAGAAAAAGATTCATTTATTTATTGGCTGGGTTATCTTAATCCTCATCGCCATTCTCTTATTCCCGGACAAAAACATCGCCCTCCGCGCCGAGCGTCCGCACTTAGGCCAGCTCAGTACTAGGACGATTGTCGCACCGTTCAAGTTCGAGGTTCCAAAAACTGAACAGGAAATCCAGGCCGAAAAGGCCCGTGCCGCCGACAAAATCAACGCCATTTTCGAATTCAATGCCGACGAAACGACGCGTGAACTTCGCGAGCTGGAACAGTACCTCAAAAAACTCGAACAGTACGGCAAGATGCAGGCTGTCATCAGTTCAAGCAAGGATGACGGCAGCGCACTAATGCAAGAAAAAATCAAGGAAGCCTCAAGCATCTACGACCAGCTTAAACAGCGTCTTTCCATTACCGCCATCAAGCCGCTCAGTACAAACTCTGTCGCCCGCGACTCCCTGATGTCCGTATTCTACCAGATGATGCAGAAGGGCGTATCCAACACACTACTTGCAAAGACCGAAACCGAAGTCAACCTGTTCTGCAACAGCTACAACATCAAGCAAGTCAAGAATCTCATCTACAACAAGCCAAACATTTCGCTTATCAAGGAGAACGAAGAAAGCACTCTGGAAATCAGTGAAATTCAGCCAATGCAACGCCGCATTGACGAAGCTTTTGGACAGTTGCAAAGTTCATTTTCGTCGGAACAAGGCTTACAGAGTGCCTTCTACGAAGCGCTTTACGTTTTCACAAGCCCAAACGTATTCTATCTCGAAAAAGAAACAGAAGCCCGCAAGCTCGATGCTAGCAACAAGGTGACTCTCATCAAGGGTATGGTCCCGCGCGGCATGGAAATCGTAGCCCAAGGCGCACCAATCACCAAGGATATTCTCGAAAAGATTGATGCACTCCAGCTTGCGCAGCAGAACGAAGAAAACTCGAAGATGCTCACCGCGCCTTACGGCAACGTGCTCGTCTTTATCATCATCATCACGCTCCTCATCATGTTCGTTCTCTACACGCCGACGCGTACCATGTTCAAGACACCGCGCCAACTGTGGAGCCTCATGTTCCTCACGCTTTTGCAGCTCCTCGCCTTCTGGATTATCCACAATCTCTCCGGAACACTCAACAAGCCCGAAAGCATCCTCCCAGATGCAATAGACTTCATGTGGCTTTACCCGATTACGTTTACCCCCGTCATCGCCGTCGTGCTCTATGACGCGCGCATGGGGCTTGCATTCGCAACATTCTCCGCCGGATTCTACGGCATTCTGAACGGCTATGACCTTGCCGCAACACTTACAAGCCTTGTCGTGAACATCGCCGTGATAGCTCCGCTATTCCGTATGCGCTACCGTGTGCAATTTGCGTGGAGCATAATTGCAGGTGTTGTCGCAGCCGCAGCCTCGATAAGCATCATGCTTCTCCTCCGCAACAGATTCAACTTTGTCACGTTCTACCAGACGCTCATCGCAGCTAGTGCAAACATCATCATCTTTACCGCAGTCGCATCCGTGCTCTTGATCCACGTTGTCGAAAAAGTCTTTAGCATCACGACCGTGCTTACGCTCATGGAAATGTCGGACTTCAACCGCCCAGCCCTCAAGCGCATTTCGGAACTTGCACCGGGAACGTTCCACCACAGCATCCAGGTTTCAAACCTCGCCGAAAGCGTTGCCGAAAGCATTGGAGCAAATTCGCTCTTGGTCCGCGTGATGGCACTTTACCATGACCTCGGCAAGACAATGCGTCCAGAATACTTTACCGAAAACCAGAAGCAAGGCGTAAACCCGCACAACAATCTCGACCCGTATCAGTCCGTCAAGATTTTGACCGGTCACGTTTCGCAGGGCATGTTGCTTGCCAAGGAATACAAGATTCCAGAACTCGTCGCCACGGGCATCCAGGAACATCACGGCACAACGCTCATCCAGTACTTCCACCACAAGGCGACAGAACTCGCGAAGGAAACCGGCAAGGAAGTCAAGGAAGAAGATTTCCGCTACAAGGGACCGCGCCCGCAAAGCATGGAAACCGCAATTCTCATGCTTGCCGACGTGATTGAAGCGACAAGCCGCTCCATGGCAGACACATCATCGGAAGCCCTCATCGCCATGATCCACAAGACTATTCTTGACAAGTTTATGGACGGCCAGTTCAATGAAAGCAATTTGTCCGTAAAGGAACTTTCCAAACTCGAAGAAGCGTTCCTCCACAGTCTCGATGGTACGTACCATACGCGCGTGAAGTATCCGGGACAACGTTAGACGAGAGAATGTCATGCCCGCCCCTGAGCGGGCATCTCTTTTTTAAAGGGAAAAAAATAAAGAAAACTGCCCATATCCCTTGACACACGAATTAAATGTTTTTATATTTGGTTCGTTCGGTTAAAAGACCTAACAAACCACTGGGGTGGTAGCTCAATTTTGGTTAGAGCACCGGCCTGTCACGCCGGAGGTTGCGAGTTCAAGCCTCGTCTATCCCGCGATAAAGACCTCTCGAAAGAGAGGTCTTTTCGTTTATACTCAAATCATCGCTTAATTGATACTCCCCTATTAAAAAATTTTCACTTTTTTCACAAAAAAGACCAATTTCGGTTGACAAGACTTTTAATATTTGTATATTTGGCTCGTAACTCGAGGTTGTAGAAAATGTTAAACAAAAAGAATCTTATTCTTATCGGTATTGGCATTTTACTACTTGTAATTGGATTTATTTGTCTCGCCACAGGTCCTGCAGATAATCCGATTAGCCTTTCTGTTGCACCAATTATCTTGACGATTGCTTACGTTGTGATTATTCCTCTCGGAATCCTCTACAGCGGCAAGGGAAAAGACAAGTAATTATTCGGACGATTAGCTCAGCTGGTTCAGAGCGTCTGCCTTACAAGCAGAATGTCAGCGGTTCGAATCCGTTATCGTCCACTACCGAAAAAAATCGGAAACGATTTTGGGGTGGTAGCTCAATTTTGGTTAGAGCACCGGCCTGTCACGCCGGAGGTTGCGAGTTCAAGCCTCGTCTATCCCGCGAAAAAGCACTTCTCTTTGAGAAGTGCTTTTCGTTTTTACAGTCACCCCGGCCTCTGTGCTCTTTGACCACTTGCGCTTTAGCGCTTATGTGGGCATGATCCGCGAATGGGGACGGGGTCAGCTTACACATTATTCATCTAATCGTTTAAATCTGGAAGCCAAACGCTGCGTTTATATCGATGACAAGGCCCTTGTCCATCTTGAAGAAGGAGTTCTTGCGGTCCGCTTCAAATTTACTCGTCCAGACATAGCCAAATCCGGCATCAAGGAACACGGCAAAACGCCCAAAGAATCCTTCCCCATCATTCAGAATCTTCTTGACTCCGCCATTGAGCATAAAGCCCCACAGCCAGCCGTTAAAGTCCCCATGCTTTTCCGTATCGATTTTTAGATGATCCACTATCATTCCTGCCTGAAAATAGCGCCAGCGCTTGCCACCAACGCCATACAGGCGAAAACTCTCTTGCAGACCGATATCGTAAATCTTGTAGCCATCATTGTCGTCTTCAGTACGGTCAACGCGCACATAATGCGGCATCGATATGAGAGAAATCTTCTCCATCATCTTCCATTCAAACGTCAAATAAAACTGCGGATAGTCCGTAATGCCGTTCGGGACGTTGATGCCGCCCCAAAAGTGCGAATACGGCACCATAAAATTTAACGGGTGAATATATAGCGTAAATGTCGAATCCTTCAATGATTCGTCATTCTCCACTTCCTGCGTTGCTTCCGCATTCGTTTTCAACTGCGTTTTAGCCGGTTTTGCCACGGAAAATACAGACAAAGCAATCAGTAAGAGGACTATGCGTTTCATAGCCTAAATTTAGATTTTTTTTGGTGATTCATCTCCCAGCCATCGCGTGACATGAACACCATTCCACCCTATTGAATTATGCTTAAAGCCATGCGCATACGAGGCTCCACAATGTGCTCCGCGGATTGAGAACTGCACTGCGACGGCAAAGTCCGGGAATCGATATGAAGAGCTAACTTCCACAAATTTCCACCGAAAAGAAGCACCCACATACAAGTAATCCAAGTCACTTTCCGCAAAAGCCGAGATCGACTCGTCCGATTTCCAGTGAATGCCAACAACAGGAGCAACGCTTTCGTCCATAAATCCCTCCAGCATTCCCGCAAGGTAGATGTTGCGCCAATGGTAGAGCCCCGCCCACTTGAACCGGTGCCGCGCCCAAAATCCGCCGCCAGGAATCCACTCCATATCAAGCCCATAACTTGTTCCAACTGCAAAATGCGTCCAGGTCTTCGCAAAAGCCACTTCTGAATACAAATTACGGTAAAGGGAATCCATCGACTCGTAAGCCACAAAAGTTCCCACGCGGTATGCTTCACTTCCAAATTCAAGCGACATGTTCCACGAAGATTCATCGACATTATCCATCCAGTAATACGAAATGCCGTACGAGGGGAACGCATACCGAGCAGGCGAAGAACTAAAACCACCAAGCCCGACAGGAGAAAGCCCGCCTGCCAAAAGCGAAGCAAAAGAAGCATGGCCTTCGGTAGCATTGCATGGAATCGCGAAACAGAACCAAGCAATCATCAAAAGCAACTGTCTCGCGCATTTCTTTAACACGCTTTTTTCCCAAGCGCTATTTAGCATACATTCAAAGCAATTCCGAGCAAGCCTACGGGCGGACAAGAATACCGACAACATCTTCGAAATCCCCCACAGACAAAGTGACATAACCTACTCCGATACCAAGATTTTCTTGAACCGGGACTTTAACCCACTCATTTGCATTTGCGGGGACAAGAACGTTCCACATGCGGCGCCCAGCAGAATCCAGAAGAGACAAATTCACATTGAACTCAGATTCCACACGGACTCGAAGCGGTGCGCCCTTCTTTGAAACGACTCGTGATGATAGTTTATACACAACAGGACCACTCTGAACTTCCCTAACGGCGCCAGCGTCTATGCCTTGCCCGCTTTGAGGCTGATATCCCGGAGTAAACTCGCGCTTCCTTGTTCGCGGATTGAATCCCGAAGGGCATGGGACTGTCGCCTTGCTCCAAGAAACGCTATCCGCAACACCATTATGGAAACAAAGGCTAAGCGAGCCCTCGCTATTGTTTAGATAACCTAAAGCAACCTGAATCAAACGGATATCCGGAATTCCAAGCGCCAAGCGTAATGCGGACGTATCCTTGCTCACAAGTATCGTCTGATACGGTCGAATTGAATCGCCCACATTCCCCAATGCACCACCTCGGTCACAAAAGCGAAACGCATCTAGCGGGAGCGGGCTTTGGCTTGCATTGTAGAGTTCCACCCATTCCGGCATCGGCTCTTCTGGGCAATGGTGAATCTCGGTTATCTGGAGTGACTTCGCCAATTTGGCAATCGATTCCAGAAACGGGTCTTCTTCGATACCAAGCTCGTATTCCGGATTCCCGTACCCAAGCGTTTCCGTGACAAACGCCCATTCGTCCGTCAAGCCAATGCGCTGTACCGCCTTGCCTGGTTTCGGCTGCGGGACTGTCACGGAATCCATGCACGAACCCGCCCAGACCTTCCAAATGGACTCCCGCGAATTCGGGAGCGAGATCTTCCCCAGCAAGCCGCACATGACGTCTTTGTGAGACGGACATTGAGACACGTCATGCACTAACACAAAACGTTCCGCCTTCGGCCAAGCAAACGCAAGAATTTCCTTGGATTCAAACCGTACATAAAGCGAATCTGACCGAAAATCATCTAGGCGAATTTCGACGAACTCCCCCTCTTGGTCAGAAACCGTTTTCGGATCCGGGAAAAATTCAACAAACATCGGACACGAAAATGCCGATGCACAAAAAGCCATGCCGCAAACAGCGACCGGCACGATACCACATTTTTTCACGACACCCTCCCGGGCGCGCCCCTCCAAGCGTAAAAACGCTAGCGAGAATTAGTCGACTTCATAGTCGTTAGGGAGAATATAAGGAAGAGGGTTCACCGGGACACCGTTCTTCCAGACCTCATAGTGGAGGTGCGGACCAACAGATCTACCCGTGTTGCCCATATAGCCAAGAATCTGATAACGATGTACAAACTGCCCTGGAGTCACGGCGGACATCTGCATGTGCCCATAGCGGGTCTTGAGACCATTGCCATGATTCAGGACTACAAAATTCCCAAAAGAGGAACTCAGCTGGGAAATTTCAACCACGCCATCCGCCGGAGCGTAAATCGGAGTCCAGCGGTCATTCGCAATATCGATGCCCTGGTGCATCTTGCCGACTTCACCCGTCACCGGATGGATACGCGGCCCAAAAGCGGAAGCATAACGACCAGTCGTCGGTGAAATTGACGGAATGTAGCGTAAAACAGAACGACTCTGATCAATGTACTTAGTCAAAGAGTTGAAAGATTCTTCGTTGTTCTGGATTTGTCCAAAGATACGCCAAACATCTTCGTGCATCTTGGCGGTACGTTCAAAAACCGGGGAACTCTTGCGCAAAAGCTGAACATTCGGCTCGATATGCCCCCCTGTCGAGAGCTTACGAGAAGCTTCATCCGGCAACGGGAGTCCAAGCTTTGCGTGGAGCATCTTTTCGGCCTTGAAGAAATCACCGGACGTGTTGGAAATATAATCCACTGTGCTCTGGATTTGCGAAAGTTCCTTATTCAGCTTCTGTCGGCTCGAAAAGGCATGCTTCAAGACACCGTCATAAACGGACGTCGAAAGCACTTGCACAAGAAAAAGGACAAAACCGACAATAATCACGATTCGAGCAAAAAGCGAACCGCGAAGAACAAAAGAAGGCACCTTCACGGTCAACGCCCGCGACGATTTCTGGAAGCGTATGGATGCCTTAACAAAATTCATCAGAGGATAATGTAAATAAATGGCATGAAAATTTCAAAGGTTTTATCCCTATTTTTTTATTACATGACATATATAGGAATTTTCCAGAAAAATTTTGTCACTTAATACATTATCAGCTGTATTTTCCGTCTAAAAACTACAAAAGTTGTATGTTGTTTTGTGCTAAATCGGGTTGTCAAAATCAATGAACTGTGACGGAATGCTGAGTTCTGTCTGGATTTTTTCTGCAAGAGCGCTCACGCCAAAAATTTCAGAACGGTGGTGTCCGCACGAAACAAGGTTCACCCCGTTTTCCTGGCAGAATATCGGGATATCTTCCTTGATGCTCCCTGTGACATAGGCATCGCAGTTAAACTCCATCGCCTCGCGAATATCCGATGCACTACAAGCACCACTGCAAATAGCGACACGCTTGATTTCTTCGGTCCCATAAAAGAACTTGTTCTGCACGCCATGCACAAAAGCGCCACTCAGGCCATCAATTAGTTCTTCCCTCGTTGCAGGAGTATTCCATTCGGCAATTATGCCGATAGCGCGCATCCCGACATGGACAAACTCATGCACAGGATTTAGACCGAGAAGCTTTGCAATAACGGCGTTGTTACCGATTTCACGATGAGCGTCCAACGGCAGATGGAAACCGAACACAGAAATACCATTGTTCATAAGCTTGCGGAGACGTTCTGCAAACTTGCCAACCGGGAGCTGAGACTCCCCTTTCCAGAAACCATTCGGATGGTGAACGATAATACAGTCAGCATGCTCGGCAATGGCTGCATCGATCAACTGGTCGCGCAGGCTCACGCCCGTCACGATTTTGGTTACCTTGTCTTTAGCCTCGACACAAAGGCCATTTACACAGTAATCATTAAAGGATTTCGGGTCGAGCAGGTCGTCAAACCATGCAGTCATAAAAGACAGATCCATAAACTCTCCTTATTAAACTAAACATCCCGGCTCCATGCCAGAATCAATTCTCCACCATCCAACTATTTATCGTTAGCTATAGAAAATATAAATACAAAAATTTTATTTACAACTAATTAGTGCGATTTTGGTCATAAAAAGTCATATTGGATTAAAATATCGTTGCCATAATCTATGCATTTAACTAAATTTACGCATAGAAAGAATTATTATAGGAGCCCCAAATGGCACATTATCTTTTTACCTCTGAATCCGTTTCTAAAGGTCACCCGGACAAGGTCGCCGACCAGATCTCCGACTCCATCCTCGACGCCTGCCTCGCCCAGGACCCGAACAGCCGCGTTGCTTGCGAAACACTTGTGAACACCGGTCTCGTTGTTATCTCTGGTGAAATTACGACCAAGGCTGTTGTTGATTTCCAGGAAGTTGCCCGCAACACCATCAAGAACATCGGCTACGTGAACCCGGACCTCCAGTTCGACTATAAGGGCTGCGCCGTGCTCGTCGCTATGGACAAGCAGTCTCCGGATATCGCCCAGGGCGTTGACGCCAAGGCTGCCGAAGGCAAGGAAGACGACAAGCAGGGTGCTGGCGACCAGGGTATGATGTTCGGTTACGCCGTCAAGGAAACCAAGGAACTCATGCCGCTCCCGATCAGCCTCGCCCACAAGCTCATGGAAGAAATCCAGAACCTCCGCGAGAAAGGCAAGATCAAGTGGCTCCGCCCGGATGCCAAGTCCCAGGTCA
Source organism: Fibrobacter sp. UBA4297 (assembly GCF_002394865.1). Classification (NCBI taxonomy): domain Bacteria; kingdom Pseudomonadati; phylum Fibrobacterota; class Fibrobacteria; order Fibrobacterales; family Fibrobacteraceae; genus Fibrobacter; species Fibrobacter sp. UBA4297. Next base: position 68,099 of record NZ_DGUZ01000012.1, read on the forward strand.
CCGTCGAATACGACGAAAATGACAAGCCGGTCCGCGTTGACACCGTCGTCATCTCCACCCAGCACGACGAAAAGGTGAACGGCAAGGAACTCAAGCATTCCCAGATCGAAAAGGAAATCATCGAAAAGCTTATCAAGAAGGTCATCCCGGCCAAGCTCTTGGACAAGAAGACCCGTTACCTCGTGAACCCGACCGGCAAGTTCGTTGTCGGTGGCCCGCACGGCGACTGCGGCCTCACTGGCCGTAAGATCATCGTCGACACCTACGGCGGCATGGGCCGTCATGGTGGTGGCGCATTCAGCGGCAAGGACCCGTCCAAGGTCGACCGCAGCGCAGCATACGCAGCACGCTATGTCGCTAAGAACATTGTCGCAGCAGGCCTCGCCTACCGTTGCGAAGTGCAGCTCGCTTACGCTATCGGCTACTCCAAGCCGGTTTCCGTGCTCGTGAACACGTTCGGCACTGGCAAGATCGACGACCGCAAGATCGAAGCAATTGTCGCACAAAACTTCGACCTCTCTCCGGCCGGCATCGAAAAGATGCTCGACCTCCGCAAGCCGGGTTACGTCGCAACCGCCGCTCTCGGCCACTTTGGCCGTACCGGCGCCCGCTTCACGTGGGAAAAGACCGACAAGGCCGAAGCTTTGAAGAAGGCCGCAGAAGCCGTCTAAAAAAAGGATGTTGTCATTCCCGCCTACCTGTCCTCGCTTGACGGGGACGAGCGGGAATCTCCCGTTCTTTATCTACAAGGCAGACCGCATTCAAGCGGTCTGTTTTTTTATTTTATTCGAGGAGGAAATATGATCAAACGAATATTTGTACTCTTGCTTATCGCTGTAGCACTCGGATTCGGACAGGCAAAAGCCACCGAAGATAACGGACAAACGCTTTTTTACAAGGATTCCGTGCAGGCCATCCAGCATGCAGAATTCACGCAGGTAGACTTTGACGGCTATTACCAGAACCTGATTCAATCCGAAAAGGATATGGTCAGCCGCGCAACCACGACAAGCATCATCAGCGGAATCACTTTAGGATTCGGCGTTTTCACCACGATTATCGCTTTTAGCGACAATAAGAACATCGACAAGAATACATGGACTGAAGTTCACAGGCAGACTTTACAAATTGCGGGCGTAAGCCTCACAGTCGCAGGGGCAATCGGTCTAGTATTCAGCCTTCGCGAAATTATCTGCGGCACCGGCGAAAATAGCAAACGTGCCTCGTACGAACGCGCCTACGAGATTTACAAGCGCAGACGCGCCGAGCTCAAGGACGGCGCAAAAGTCATCGTGACACCGACAGTTGATCCCCTCGCGGCCGCAGCCGGATTAAAAATGGACGTGGCGTTTTAGGTGAAATGCTGCAAATTTCGCAAAATGCGTTACGCAAAATGCGAAAAATCGCAAATTGTCAGTATATGACACTTTCAACTATTAAATTATAGTTATGAGGTTTTTATGCTGACGACATTCCTTATCATTTTTGCAGTCCTTGCCATTTTAGGGCTTGGAGGTGTGGGCGAAGCCTGCGCCATAACGCTGTTGCTACAAATCCTCCCCTTCCTGATTATCGTCGGGATTGTCTGTTGCCTATGGTTCTGCGGAGGGTAGAATTATCATAAATACAATCAAAAATATATTGATTTTCTCCAGTAACTATATTATTTTTATAGTTATTGGAGGAAATTGTGATAAGGACAGCCTCAGAAATTCTTTCAACGCTGAGTCAAGAGTACAAGCAACCGCAAATGAAATTGCGGCAAATGACTCAACATGGAGAATTTTTCAAGATTATACGAGGTCTTTACGAAACCGATCGCAACACACCTGGCGAAGTTCTTGCCGGAGCCATTTACGGACCATCATACCTGTCGTTCGAATACGCCCTATCCAGACACGGACTCATTCCCGAACGAGTAAACTTATACACGTCAGCATCATTCCAAAAGAACAAAAACAAGCTATACCAAACACCCTTCGGCGAGTTTTCATACTCCGACATTCCGACCGATGTATTCCCTCACGGAGTCAATATCGAGAATATAGAAGACCGCCCCTACGCTATGGCAACTTGCGAAAAGGCGCTTTGCGACAGACTCTACAAGGAAAGTCCTATCACTAGCAAGCGCGCTATGGAATCATTTTTATTTGAGAATTTGCGAATTGAAAACGAGGACTTCAACAACTTAGATTTTAACTTTATCCACAAAATTGCACTTTTATACAAAAAGAAGAATCTTTACATTCTTTCTAAAATGAGGTAAACATGGCAAGTGTAATAGAATCAATGCTCACAAAATACAACTGCAAAAACATATCTGACTACCGCAACGCACTCAAAGAAATTGCACAGGAAGTCGCTCTATGCGGACTCTCGCGAGGCGGCTTTTTCGAAAAAGCCGCATTTTATGGAGGAACAGCCCTCCGAATTTTCTATGGACTAGACCGTTTCTCGGAAGATATGGATTTTTCGTTAATCCAAGTTGATGAAAAATTTGAACTGCCACATTATTTTGATATCCTTGAGCAAGAACTCCAAGCAGTCGGCTTGGAAATGACCGTCGAAAGCAAGATTAAATCACTCGATTCGCAAGTACAATCTGCATTCTTAAAGGGAAATACGCTAAAGCACCTACTGAAAATTATGCCAACCAAGCATTCACCATTGCCCATACCAAGCAATGAAATTTTGAAAATCAAATTTGAGGTGGACACAAATCCACCTGAACTGGCGACATTTGAAAACAAGTATCGACTTTTGCCATCCCCTTTTGCGGTCAAACTTTACGATAAAGCATCTCTTTTTGCAGGAAAACTCCATGCTTTGCTTTGTCGCGGTTGGAAAAACCGGGTCAAAGGACGCGATTTCTATGATTTCGTTTGGTACGTTTCTCAGAATACCAGTGTCAATCTACCACACTTGCAAAAGCGCATGGAACAGACCGGACATTGGAATTCTACAGAAATCTTAACAACTGCTAAATTGAAAACACTATTAAAAGAACGATTCCACGCAGTCGATTTCAACGAAGCTAAGCGAGATGTTCAACCATTTATCGCCGACTCATCAAAGCTTGCCCTATGGAGTACAGATTTTTTCTGCGCCTTAACAGACGAATGGAAGGGGTAAAAGTTTCAAAATAGGAGGAAAATGAGCAAGACTTGCATTCAGTAAAATTTTAAAGTATTTTGCTGAATGTAATTCTTTATGAAAAACTTTATTCCTCAATCAAACACTAACAAGAAACGACGTCGCAACCGTTCTAGCAATCTATCCATAGCAACAATTAGAGCAATGGAAGAAGGTAATAAAATTTACGAGAATTTCAAAAAAGATTCTTCCACTCTAAAAGCATGTACGGTCAAAGAAGCCTTTCGCGAAATGAAATCATGGTAGGCTACATTTCTACTAATCTACAGAAACCTTAAGCCACTCTGTCACTTGATTGGCAATAGAGCGAACATCGTCAATGGAAAGAGTTTCCTTAGCATTCTTAAAAAATTTGGGGAATCCTGATTCATTTAGAATCCAATACTTTGAAAAATCTTTTGCAGGATTTTCAATATACGCCCCAATAATAATCGCAACTTTTTGAACAGGATAATTCCGTCCGCATAGCGACTCCAGTTTCTCAGAAATAAAGTTCGCTTCACCATCCATCTGATTCAAAAGGGTTTTGCAAACACGCCCATTAAACAACAATTTTCCATCCTGATATAAAAACTTATACCCCTTTTTTCTATCGTAATGTTTCGTTTCAATGGTAAAAATTCCACGAGTGCTAATAATCAGATGATCAACATTGAAGCAATCACCACAAACATCGTGGAACACCCGAACAGAATCAGAACTCAGCTTATTTAGCATCTCACCAACTAAACGCTCGCCTTCCATTCCCTTGTAGCAATTACGCATATGCTTAATAAGCTTTAGAGTCTTGCGAACTGCATAAATAAAAAAGAGCAGCGTGAATACAGAAAAAGTTATTGCGAGACCTAGCGTTATATCCCAAACACCTAGGTAAAATAGCCATATATACAGAGTCAATAAGAAGAATGCCAAAAACATCGCCAAAAGGCAATAATATGTTTCAAAATCAGCATCTATTTTCTTTTGAAGCGATTCGCCTTGAACATGCGTACGAAATTTTTTGCCCATTACAAGACCTATTCTTTATGAGTCAATGCTATAATGTTCATTATTAAAGCAACGGCAATTAACACCATTGAAAGATAAATTCCAGAACCAGGTGACACTGAAATTAGCCCCATAGCATCTGTAGATAGATTTCTACACGTAAAATATCCATCTAAAAAAGTAATCCAGATATACACTACCGATATACCAGCAGCAACTATAGCCTTAACAGTTTCATTCTTAAAACTAAAAACGGCAGCAGCAATAACACAAATAAAGATTCCAGCAACCCACGGAGAAGCTTCATAATGCGTTGAATTTTTCTTATACGAAGAATTAAATTCTTTAGCAATTTGATCTAAAGACCCAAGAGATGAAGTTCTTAGATCTCCACCAATTGTAATTTCATAGGCATTAAATTCGGCTATAGGAACATCAGAGCATGTAATCGTAAAAAGAGGCAACACCAAAGCCAAAAGAATCAATAGATAAGGAATTCCTGCAATACGATTCAACATACAGCCAAGCATTGTTGTCTTAGATTCAGACTTAACAGATTTATTTCCGAACTCTTTTTGGTATTTTTCATACGCTTCTTTCGGATTACTCGGAAGCATAGATTGTTTCATTTCATCTAAAGTCATAGCAAATACCTCTATAGCCAAATATATCCTATTTTTCCCAACTGAGTACGGGATAGCCATCATTTAGACCGGAGTCATAGACAAATTCATCACCAAGAAGTTTGGCGAAGTCTTTGGATTTCATTTCATCTTCGGTTTTAGGCGTAGCGACGCCACCACCATTATTAAGGCCAAAGGGTTCCTGCTTGCCACGTTCTAGATAGTAGTAATCAGCCATTGTGGTATTGTAGTTGTAGCCAATCATCAAACCAACCAAAGAATCGCCATCAACCTTACCAGTGGAATATGCGGAATTTGTAACGCCTTCTTGGTTGTAACCAACGATTCCACCAACATAAATAGAGCCTGAAATAAGTCCTGTATTATAAAGATTTTTAGAGGTAGACCCAATTAAGTGACCCACTATTCCAGATACATACTTATCGCCCTCAATAGCAGACACATTACCAATGTTTTCCAAAGACGTTCTATTTGCAAACCCAACAATTCCACCAACACTGGTTTTCCCATTTATTTTCCCTTCATTCTTCGCATTTATCAATGTTGCCAAAATGTTGCCTGATGAAATTGTTGGGCTCACATAACCAGCAGCTCCCAAAATGCCCCCTACATTTTCTTCTCCATAAACATCGGCATAATTAAGCGCATTTTTACAATCCATAAAATAACTGCTCACGTATGTATAAGCACCCCTTCCCGCTATTCCTCCTACATTATTTTTCCCTTCAACTAAACCATAATTTTCAACATTTTCAAGAGTGGCTTGATATGCTTGACCAGCAATTCCCGCGGTAAAATTCACGCCTTTTACAATTCCAAGATTCTTAGAATTCAAAATGGAAGCCTTTTTAGGATAGGGTCCATTCGAACGACCTGCAACACCTCCAACACAATCCTGGCTACCTATTACAGAAGAATAATTCACCACACCACTAATTGAGCCTCCATTCATACCGACAATACCACCTGAGTAACCTCCACCCTTTACCCAGGAATTTTCCACGGTCAAATTTTGCACCGTTCCTTGACTATTTCCAAACAACCCATTGTGCGTACTCGTCGTATTGATGAACATCCCACTTACAGTATGACCGTCGCCATAGAAGTTTCCGTCAAAGGATACGCTTGAATTGCCTATCGGGGTCCACTTGTGAAGTTTTGTTGAATCCGCAACAAGAGCTCCCTTTTCATCAATAACAGCGCCCTTATTAAGCAAGATATCCGCACCAAGTTTAAAATACTTGCCGCTATAAGCCTTATCGCTAGAATTCACCAAAAAAGACAGTCGAGCAAGCTGTTCCGCAGTCAAAATGATGTACGGGCTGAGCTTAGTTCCTGCTCCACACGCAAAATCCTTCGCAGTCGTTCCATCCCAAGGTTCGCCGGCCTCACCGAAACATTCTTCATCCGAAGTTTCTGACGAACGACTTGATGAGGTTTTGGCATCTTTTTTACTACTTGAGCTGATTTTGCCTACATGGGGACCATTTAACGATATCGAATCATCATCAGAAGACGCAGGAGAAGACTGGGTGCACGCACAAAGAAGCGGCACCGCACTAATAATACCAAACAAACCTAAACGCATAAAAACCTCTTTATCTCAAATATATACAGATTTTTTATAGGCTGTCATAAATATTAAACAAATTGACAATATATAACTACATGAAAAGGCGATGCCCGATTAAATCGGGCTTGACAAGCAAGGAAGCTTTTCAACACCCCCATAAAAAGGGAAGTCCCCCGCATCGGCGAAGGACTTCTTGTGTTTCAAATTTCTGTTGTACTTTGTCTTGTCTCGGACAACTCTTGTCCGTAGTGTGGCTCCGTTTTGGGAGCCGTCTATGCGTCGCATGCGCATCGCATCGCTTTCTTTGGCGGTTTCAGCAACATTGCTGAACACTTTATCTTTCTTTTTTGCCATGACAGCCTCCTTAGTAGACAAATTTAATATATTTCGTTTAAATAAAGAAGGGTTCTAATATGAAAAAGGCTTACGCAGTTTTATTTGGCATGTTCATGCTCGTTGCTTGTAGCGATGACAATCCGACATCGGGTCTCAACAATACACAAAATACAAATCCATCAGCTCAAACAAATGTTGATTTCGGTGAAGGATACACTTATGTCATCCCGATTAAGTACGATGAAACAACGGGACGTGTTTACCAAGGAACATACGTTTGCAATTACCACCCCGATACAAAAACGTTCGCTTGGGAAGAATATCCTGAATCTTTGGATCCGGGTTCTTATAAGATTGTTGGCGATTCGCTTTGGATGGGGCCTGCAGAAAAACAAGTTTCGGACAATCCTGAAGAACAACAGTTCCTTGACTTATACTATAACTATGAAACTTTGTCGCTGAGCAATGACCACAATGATATTTTGGGAACGTGGAAAGTTACCGGTTGCAAAAGACAACTCGGAGAAACTGATATCAAGTGTTCAAAATTCATTGGTGGTATGAGCGGAATCGCAAGAACCATGAAGATTACCAAAGACTCCGTTTATATCACAACGACCGTTGATACGGACAATTTAGAACAAAATGATATCAACATCGGAGCCATTTTGGATCGCAATTTTGGTTATGATATTGGCGACGCTATCATCAAGCAACTGTTTGTTGAAAAAACGATAACAAAGGAACCCAAAGAATTATTAAAGCAATCATTCTCTATCGGCAACCAACTCTTTGAAGTTGTCTCTGCTCCTAAATTTGATGCATCAGGAATGAACTACATTACAACAATGTCTAGCAATGGAAAGACTTGCACAAACACACAAAGATTGGGATTCATCAACGAGAAATTGTGCAAAGAAGAAAGTGCAGAATTTCTGCTGAGCGACCGCGACAAAAGCGAAGAGCAATTCTACTATGAAGAAGGTCCTGTAGAAGGTTTCAAAATCGACAACAATAACGAATTCTACGAATGCACAAAGGGACTCCCGACAGAAGAAACAAAACAATTGCTGAACCAGTATGTCAAGAATTAAGACTATAATTCTTTTATAAAAGCATGTACGAAATTTTCAAATTAGTCATTTCAGATATAAACATTTATGGGCTCTGCATTTTTTTGCCGAGCCTTTTGGCGTTGATTTTTACAGCAATATTCAGAAATGATAAAAAGAAACTTAAAATTATTTTAGCGGTAATTCCGTCAATCGTATTATGCTATTTGCTTTTTGTCTGTTCCTTTACATTTATATACATTTTCATAATCTGCAGCGCACTCGCAATTTTGTACGGAGCGTCAATTGCAGTCGGATTCTATTTTAGCAATAAGAAAGTTATCCTTTGTCTCGTTGCGATTCTACTCCTCCCCTGTTCCCTTTTATTACTCACTACTTTTGAGTATTACGAATTGAGGGAGCCTTTCGGCTATATCAAAGACAAAACCTTGCCAGACAGCCTCAGCAACAGAAACTTTGATTACGAGGTGAAGCTAAATCATGCCGATGCATGGGGCAATAACCATTACACAGTCACCATGCGCGGGAAGCACATGGCGGGTTCCAACGAAGATTCAATCGTTTATTGCAAACAATATAGAATGTGCGCCGGTGTAACATTTATTTTGGAAGATTCGGTAAGCCGAGACTCTCAATCCGTACAAGCAACACCACGAAACATCTGCCAATGGGAGCCTTTACCTCAAGAGAAAAAAGAGACATTGCTTCAACTCAGAAAATTGGCAGAGAAATATCGCAAGGAATACACATTTAGCTTTGTATTGGATGGATATACATTCGGTATCGATATTCTCGACTTCAAAAAGAAAACGATTCGTTCACTGGAACTCGGGAACGCGACAAATTTCGATGACGAAGTCCCTAACGCCAAGGAAATCGTCAACCTCGGACTTGCCTTAATTCCATTCAGCGACTCTGTTAACGCAGACAAAAAATGTAACGACCGTCTGCCACAAATATTCGTAGAAATGAAAACTGATTCGACGCAAGATTCAACAAAGAAAGAAATGCGACCACCCAAACAATGACGCAGAACCACAAAGCGTTAATCTAAATTTTTTAGATTTGAGGTCAATACAACCCAACACTAGAAGGAATTCGTTTATGAAAAAGCTATTATCATTCCTTTTTGCCACTTTGGTAATTATCGCTTGCAGCGATGAAAATCCTTCATCGGTTTTTGAAAATACGGGCAAACAACAAGATTTAGATGATCAAGCATCTTATACAGAATCATATCGTTATTTTGATTTTTTAGATACAGCTCATCTTCGGTATGGAGGGTCTGGAGCGCCAAGATCATGTCAATTTAATCCCGAAACAAACGCTTTTTCATGGGTTGACATAGGAAATTCGCTTTTTGTCGATCTAGACACAGCACCAGAACTATGCGAAGGACCTTATAAATATTGGGGAACCTTTGGTTTCCATTTATCAAACGATACTCTTTATGAATGCACTGGACATAGCAACCTATGCGAGGATCCAACCCACGGGGATGGAGAAGCTATAGTTTATACGGGTTCATCAAAATCATTCTTCGGAACATGGATTTACAAAGGACGTTATATTGACGGAATCTTCAAAGAAAACGACTACAGAATGGAACTCGTTATAACACCAACTTACTTTTTAAATAAGTATTACTATGATTTTAACAATACACCAGTATATGGCTATGTTCATATTTGCGAACCATTAGACATATTGTACCCTCAAGACACACTTTTTTCACAATGCAGACATTATTACAGAAACGTATTTAAACATAACAGTAAATACATGCATTACAACTCGTTAACAGGGATATTTGAAGATGTTCCCGATACAGTCCATTTCTCGGAAAATTTTTGGGTAACTACAACAAATAAAGATGTAACAATATTCATGAATAATAACCTTATACAAGTTTCTTACGATATAGTTTTGTATAAAAAAAGAACTGAAGCAAAAACAACTGTTTCAATAAACGGCAATCAGTGTACATCTATATACAATCACTCAGACTATATAGACAACGAAGTCTGCGAGAACGGAACCATTGATGGTGAAACACCCGAATCCTTCAATTTTTCAAACAAAGACGAGTATCAAAATTGTCTTAAGAGTTTGCAATTAAACTAGATTTATTAAATTGTCTTTCGACTTAATTGAACATATTCGCCATCATGGTTTCAAGCGCCTGTTGCTTGCAGTTTCGGGCGGTTTGGATTCTATTTGCTTGGCGCATTATTTTATCGAGAACAGTGCCGCGCTTGGCATTGAATGGCTGGGTATTGCGCATGTGCATCACGGGCTGCGCGAAGGAACCGCAGACAGAGACGCAAAATTTGTGGAAGAATTTGCAAAGTCGCACGACGTTCCTTTTTTCTTGAAGAAGTTGGATGGTGAAGCGCTGAAAGGTGCAGAAGGATCGCTTGAAGAGAATGCACGATATGCAAGGTATAAAGCGCTAACAGAAATTGTGAAAAGCATTGTCACTCTGGAGCCGACAGGCGATAGAGTCCATTATGCTTTGGATCCTATCGGGGCTTTGCCCCTCCAGGATGACGAAGGCTGCGCCCCCATACCCCATAGCCCAATCGCTATCGTGACGGCGCATCATGCGGGGGATCAGGCAGAGACGATGTATATGCGTCTTAAGCGAGGAACAACGCTTGCCGGGCTGCGCGGAATTCAAGAAGTAAGAATAATTCAGGATGACACGTCTCTCGTCTCTCGTCTTTCGTCTCTCGTCTATATTTTCCGTCCGTTCTTGAACGTCACTCGCATAGAACTCCTCGCCTATGCTCGCGAGAATGATTTAAGCTGGTGCGAAGACGAAAGCAATGCGGATGTAAAATTCGCACGCAACAAAATTAGGCACGAGTTTTTGCCGAATCTGGAACGCGAATGTCCGGGGGCAATCCAACAGCTTTGCAAGATTGCGGGGCTAGCAGACAAAGCGTATGCAAAAGTAATCGCTAATTGCTCTAGATCCTTCGACTTCGCTCAGGATGACACAAGGGGATTCCCGCTCGGTGGCGGGAATGACAAGTGGCGATTCCAGAACAGAGGCGGGCATGACAAAGCACATTCGGCGTTGCCTCAGGATGACACGTCTCTCGTCTCTCGTCTCTCGTCTTTCGTCTCATTAGACAAGAAAAAACTCAATAAAATCCTACGCGAATACGCGGATGCAGATCTGTCCGAAATGTTCCGGTTGTGGCTCACAGAAAAGGGTTTGCGGTTCCCGATTGGCTTTTTCTACGGCCCTAAGGAGCCTGCCCACGTGAAAATCCCGGTTCGGGCGGTTTATCGCCGGCGTTCCGTCGTCAAAATAGCGCATACTGTCTGGATTTGCGAGTTCAAGGACGCGCTTTCAGCCGCAAAATTTGTATCTTGCGAGAAGAAAGAAAAGGATTATAATGAATCAACCTAAGAAGCCAGCTCCGTTTAAGAACAAGAATTTTATCATTGTTCTCATCATGCTCCTCATGCTTTTCGTCATGTTCCCCATGACCGGGAAAGATTCCAGTAAGGATATTACCCGCACCGAATTTTTAGCCATGATGGGCGACTCGACCAAGGTCATTACTGAACTCACCCTCCAGAAGACTCCCGATGGCGTGATTATCGAAGGCGCTTATGAGATGTCCCCGGAAGAAATCGCCGAAGCAAAGAAGAACCAAAGCGCGCTCGCGAGGTTCACTCGCAACAGTACCGACACCAAGAACAAGCATTTCAAGAGCCACATGCTCGATATTTCGAACGAGCAAATTTCGACTTGGGAAGCGTTCAAGGGCGTGAAGGTCAAGGTCATTCACGAATCAACCACGTGGATTGATACGCTTGTGGCGTTCCTCCCGGCCATTTTGCTGATTGCGTTCTTCTACATCATGATGAGCCGTCAGATGGGCGGTGGCGGTAAGAGCCCGTTCTCGTTTGGCAAGAGCCAAGTGCGCCAGCTGAACTCGCAGAAGAAGACGACGTTCAATGATGTTGCCGGTTGCGACGAAGCCAAGCAGGACTTGCAGGAACTCGTTGAATTTTTGAAGGACCCGAAGAAGTATGACAAGCTCGGTGGACGCATCCCGAAGGGTGCTTTGCTCGTTGGCCCTCCGGGTACGGGTAAGACGCTCCTCGCCCGCGCTGTCGCAGGTGAAGCAGGAGTGCCGTTCTTTAGCATGTCGGGTTCGGACTTCGTGGAAATGTTCGTTGGCGTGGGTGCATCCCGCGTGCGTGACTTGTTTGAAACCGGCAAGAAGAACGCTCCGTGTATTTTGTTCATCGACGAAATCGATGCTGTGGGTCGTCAGCGTGGTGCTGGTCTCGGTGGCGGTCACGATGAACGCGAACAGACTTTGAACCAGTTGCTCGTGGAAATGGACGGCTTCACCGCTAACGAAGGCGTGATTTTGATTGCCGCCACGAACCGTCCGGATGTGCTCGACAAGGCTCTCCTCCGTCCGGGCCGCTTTGACCGCCAGATTGTGGTGGGCCTCCCCGACCTCAGGGGTCGTGAAGAAATTTTGAAGGTTCACTTGAAGAAGCGCAAGGTACCTCTCGGCGATGATGTCGATGTGAAGGCTGTCGCTAAGGGAACTCCGGGACTTGCCGGTGCAGACCTCGAAAACTTGGTGAACGAAGCAGCGCTCCTCGCCGCAAGGTTCAACAACAAGAAAGTGACGATGCTCGACTTTGAAGAAGCTCGCGACAAGCTCAGCATGGGTGCTGAACGCCGCACGCTCCTCATGACCGACGAAGAAAAGCGCCACACCGCTTATCACGAAGCGGGCCATGCACTCATGACGCTTTTGTGCAAGCATTCCGACCCGCTCCACAAAATTACGATTATCCCTCGCGGACGCGCTCTCGGTGTGACCATGAGTTTGCCCGAACGCGACCAGGTCAGCTACAGCCGCGAATACGCCGAAGAACGCATCATGATCATGATGTCCGGCCGTCTCGCCGAACTCATCTTCTTCAACCACCAGAGCACGGGTGCAAGTAACGACATCCAGCGCGCTACAGAACTTGCCCGTAAGATGGTGACGGAATGGGGCTTCGACGACGAAATCGGACCGGTCTGCTACAGTCGCGCCGATGGCGAAGTGTTCCTCGGACGCGAAATCAGTAAGCCGAAGGAAATGTCCGAAATGATGGCCGAAAAGATTGACAACGCCATCAACAACTTGATCAAGCGCATGGACAACAAGGCAAGAGAACTCCTTGAAGAACACAAGGACAAGCTCATCGACCTCGCCGAAGCGCTGTTTGAATTCGAAGTGCTCGACCGCGAAGAAATCGATAAGGTCATGGCAGGCGAAAAGCTCACCGGTACAAAGAAGAGCCGCCAGTACAAGGCTATGGAAGAACTCGCCAAAAAGCGCGAAGAAGAAAACACTCCGCCGCCTGACCCGGGTGACCAACCGCCGGTAGCCCCGATTACCGACGTGCAGCCAGCCCCCGCTACAGGCAACGAAACCGCTACAAATTCTGTGAAAGAAAACGAATAAGGTCGCTCAATGCTCCGCTCTCTATTAGAATCTAATCGTGCAATCTCTTGGAAAATTGGAAACGACATCATTCCAGCTTCGAGGATGCCGCTTGTCATGGGTATCGTGAATGTTACCCCGGACAGTTTCTTTGATGGAGGCAAGCATAACACGCCTGAAGCCGCTTACGAGCACGCGATTTCGTTGGTGGAACAAGGCGCTGTGATTCTCGATATCGGTGGTGAAAGCAGCCGCCCGGGAAGCGCTCCCGTAAGCCTTCAAGAAGAACTCGACCGTGTATGCCCCGTCGTTGAAGCGCTCGCACAGACCGCGACCATTTCGGAAGACCTCGACAATCCGGGATTCCGCAAGTTTTACATCTCGGTCGATACGGTCAAAGCTAAGGTCGCCGAAGAATGCATGAAGCTCGGTGCGCACATCATCAACGACATCAGCGCCTGCATGATGGACCCGAAGATGATCGAGACCATCGCAAGCACAAAGGCAAGCGTGGTGCTGAACCACATGCGCGGAAATTTCGGAACGATGCAGCAGGACTTCAAGCCGTACACAAACGTGGTGCAGGAAGTTCAAGAAGAACTCTTGGCACAGGTGCAAAAGCTCATCGACGCCGGTGTCGAAAAAGAACGCATTTGCATTGATCCGGGTATCGGTTTTGGAAAGACTGTTCAAGACAACATAGACTTGATGAAGTCTGTAGATGAGATGCTCAAGGACGGCTACCCCGTTTTGATTGGCACGTCTAGAAAGTCCTACATCGGAAAGATGCCTGGGCTTGAAGCAAGCGATCGGCTTATCCCGACCGTGACCGCAGACATTATCGCCGCCCTTGGCGGTGCAAGCGTTATCCGCGTTCACGATGTCCGCGAAGCAAAAGAATCACTTTTATATTTGGAGGCTTTGAAGTCCCATGACGCTGTTTAAGTTATTCGGCATCATTGATGTCCGCATGGCTGACATTCTGGACATTCTCCTCATATCAGTCATTCTGTATTATATCTTTTTGCTGTTCCGCGGAACGCGTGCAGCCCAGATGATTTTTGGTGGCTTTTTGCTCATTCTCGCATGGCTCATTGCGCAGTGGTGGGAACTCCATACGCTCGTGTGGATGCTCAGTAACCTCGCTACGCTCGGTATTATCGCCATCGTGATTTTGTTCCAGCCCGAAATTCGAAGCGCACTCACGCGAATCGGTCAGAGCGTAAGTAAGGTGGACTTGAGAAACATTCTCTTCCACGCGAGCGGTCTCGATGACATCGCCCAGAAAATTTGCTCAGCCGTTCAGGATTTGGCAAAGACAAAAACCGGTGCACTCATCGTGCTTGAAAAGCGCGTGGGCCTCAAGAACTACGCAGATACAGGTGAATACCTCGACGCACGAATCAGCTCCAGACTTTTGCGCGCTTTGTTCTTCCCGAACTCCGCTTTGCACGACGGTGCCGTAATTCTCAACTGCAAGTCGATCGTCGCCGCAGGCTGCATTTTGCCGATGCCGACCGGTAACGCCGAAGGTGACGCTGGCTACGGTATGCGCCACCGCGCCGCTAAAGCTCTCGCTGCCGAAAGTGATGCCCTCATCATCATCGTCTCCGAAGAAACAGGTAAAATTTCTACCGCTTACAGAAACAACCTGAGACGCGGCCTCACCCCGAAAGAACTTAAAGCAGAAATTTTCCGCCACTGGCACGACCTCTTCAACGAAGTTATTGAAGAAGATCAAGCCGAAGGTGAAAACGAAGCAGTCGAAAACAAGGTGTAACTTATGGCAAACAACGAAAAGAATTCTACGAAGAACGCACAAAATGCGCAGGGCAACCAAAAGAAGAAAAACGGGAAACGCAATCTCGTCATCTTGATTTTGATGTTCCTTTTGCTCATCTGCCTTTTTGTAGTGCAGTGCCAGCTCAACAAAGTCAAGCAGCAAGCGCTTGAAGAACAGAAGCTCTCGGAACTCGCCCTCCGCCAGCAGCAGATTCTTGACAGCCTCCGCGCCGAGCAGGCCAAGGCCGACAGCTTGAAGGCTCTCGAAGAAGCTAGAATCGCGGACAGCTTACGCCTTGCCGATAGCCTCCGCACGGCAGATTCGCTCGCCAATTTACCGAAAGTCAACAAGGATAGTCTCAAAAATGTCCGCGACAGCATCCGTGTTGCACGTAAGGCACGCAGAGATAGCCTAGAAGCCCTTGCTAAAATCGAAAAAGCAAGGCAAGATTCCTTGGACAAATTGCGTGCAGCCGATAGCCTCCGCAACTCGGACAAGGTCCCGCCCACAGCCGAAATCACGCCGCCTGCAGGCCGCTACTACGACCCAATCAAGCTCAAGGTCAAGTGCGACGAAATCAAATGCAAGACGTTTGTTTCCATCGGCGATACGCTCAATCCGCAAGACGCAAGCAAGGGCATTGAATACAACAAAACCGGTTCCGTATTCTTCTACGCAGCCGACTCTGTGGGTAACCGCTCTGCTTGGGAAGAAGCCAAGTACGACATGGCAAGCGATAACATTTGCGGCAAGAACGCCTACCCTGTCCCGGTTGGCGGAAAGACTGTCTGCGTAGATGCTTACGAATATCCGAACCAGCCGGACGCTACGCCGAAGGACATGGTAAGCCAGGAAGAAGCCGCACGCATCTGCAAGAACGAAGGCAAGCACCTCTGTACGATAGAAGAATGGCAAGCCGCATGCCGTGGCAAGGACGGTTTCAAGTTCTCTTACGGTAACGGTTACAAGCAGAGCAAGTGCAACACCAACACGAAGGCAGCCAAGAGAAGCGGCCGCAAGACGCAGTGCCGTAGCTGGTATGGCATGTACGACATGAACGGAAACCTCTGGGAATGGACAGCCTCTACAAGCAAGCAGCACCCGGACAAGTTCCTGGTCGCAGGCGGTGCATGGAACACCAACAACGAAAGTAGCTGTTCCGTAAGCAAATTCAGCTTCTATCCGCAAAACCAGTACCCGAGTGTCGGTTTCAGGTGTTGTAAATAGCTCACCGTTAAAACAACATTACATAGATTGGCTAACCTAACTGAAAAAAATTATCTAATTTAAGAGCATGAAAACGAAACTTTTACTCTCCGCACTTTTACTTTCTTCGTTTACGTTCTTCGGCTGCAGCAATGAAAAGCCCAACTACACGGGTTACTGGAAAGGCGAAGCCGACATGATTTTCGAAGTTCTTACCGAAAACAACGTTGATTACACCATCAGAAACGTGAACGGCGACCTCACTGCCAAATATGAGAACAACGCTCTCCGTGGCAAGAATTCGCTCAACATGGACATTTTGATGCGCGTCAAGGGCGACTCCGCCTACTATGAATTCGGCGAAGACGAATCTGGCAAGATCGTGACGGGTTACATGAGAATCTCGAAGGACGAATACGACAAGATTTTCAAGGCTCAGTCCGAAGCTAAGAATAGCTATAACTAAGTGCAGAAACGCCGGTAAATGCCGGCAAGATGCCCGCGAACTTATGCAAGAAACCCCGGTTTAAAGCCGGGGTTTCTCGTTTTTTAAAGGAGGTCCCCGCTCGTCCCCGTCATCCCCGTCAAGCGAGGACAGGCGCGAGGACAGGTAGGCGAGGATGACAACTTAATGCGGAAGTGCCGCGCCCTTCGACAAGCTCAGGGACCTTAGCAAAGCTACTTCTTGAGTGCGGACAAGAATTCCTTGAGGCGGGTGTCCTTCGGGTTGTCGAAGACTTCTTCGGGGGTTCCGTCTTCCTTAACGTAACCATCGGCAAAGAAGAGCACGCGGTTTGCCACTTCGCGGGCAAAGCTCATTTCGTGCGTCACGACAATCATCGTCATTCCAGACTTTGCAAGGTCCTTCATGATCCTGAGCACCTCGCCCACCATTTCCGGGTCCAAAGCGCTCGTCGGTTCGTCAAAGAGGATTGCTTCTGGTTGCATTGCCATGGCACGGGCAATAGCAATACGCTGCTGCTGACCGCCCGAAAGCTGAGCCGGGTAGTGATCAGCACGGTCCAAAAGTCCCACACGCTTCAAGAGTTCACGAGCACGCGTTTCGGCTTCTGCCTTGGACAAGCGACCGAGTTTCACCGGAGCAAACATGATGTTCTTGAGAGCGGTCATGTTCTTGAACAAGTTGAACTGCTGAAACACCATGCCTACGCGCTCGCGAATCGAAGGCTTCGAAACACCTTTCGCCAAAATGCTCTTGCCATCCAAAAGGATATCGCCGCTCGTCGGGTGCTCTAGCAAGTTCAGCTGGCGCAAGAACGTAGACTTGCCACAACCAGATGGTCCGATAATTGCAATCACATCACCGCGATGGATATCAAGCGAAATGCCCTTGAGGATTTGCTTGTCGCCGTAAGATTTGCAAAGGTTCTTGACCTGGATTAAAGTTTCTGCATTAGCGTTCATTTTTCTTCAACCTCTTTTCAAGTTTTGCAACACAAGCCGAAAGCCCGGCGACAATGATAAAGTAAATAGCAGCCACAGCAAGGAGCGGGAGCATGGCTTCATAAGTCATACTGCGGATGATATCGCCACCGCGAGTGAGGTCGGTAAGGCCGATGTAACCGCAAATGGACGTTTCCTTGATGAGCGAGATAAATTCGTTCGTGAGAGCCGGAAGCGAGTTCTTGAACGCCTGCGGGTAAACGATGTAATAAAGGACTGTGCGGAACTTGAGGCCAAGACTACGGCCAGCTTCAATCTGTCCCGGGTCTACCCCCTTGATGCCACTGCGGATGATTTCGGAAACGTAAGCGCCCGAGTTGATGCCGAAAGCGACAATCGCGACGAGAATCTTGTTGATGTTCACCGATGAGAAGACGATGTAGTAAATGATGAGGAGCTGGATCATCATCGGTGTGCCGCGAATCACAGCGAGGTAAGCCTTCGCAAACCAGTTCAGCACTTTGAAGCGGCCGTTGAATTCGTTGCTCGTACGAATCTGCGCAATCACAAAGCCAATCATGATACCGAGGAGAGCCGCAAAGAACGAAATCACAAGCGTGTTGCGGAGACCTTCGACAATGAACTTCCAGCGGGAATCCTTCACGAAATTCTTGTAGACGTGATCGCCAAAGCTCTCTTCGCTTTGAACCGCTTGGTCACCGCGGACAATCACGACAATCTTTGAAAGCGTGTACGGTGTTGTGAAATTAATGGACTTTTTGCGTTCTTCGGTAACGGTAAATCCAGCGAAACCGACATCAGCCTTGCCCGACGCAACCGCATTGATAATCGCATCAAATTCAATATCTTGAATTTCGACGGTGCGGTTGAGGTAGTCGGCAATGTAGTTGACAGTTTCAATATCAAAACCAACGACCTTTGCATTCTCGTAATATTCGTACGGCGGGAACTGAGCGTTCGTCGAAAGCACAAGTTTCGGGCCTTCGGTCACTTTCTTTTGATAATGATAATTGCCGTTGCGGTTGATGTAGGTATTGAAAAGCGAATCGTAAACGCCGTCCTTCTTCATCGCTTCAAGCGCCTGGTTCACAGAATCCAAAAGCGCTTCGTTGCCCTTCGCGACAACGCCTGCATACATTTCTTCGACGAAGACTTCTTCGAGAATGCGAAGCGACGGATTCTGGAGCACGAAAGCCTTTGCAGGCTGATCATCACTCAAGACCGCGTCAATCTTCCCCTGCAACAGCGCTTGCACAGCATCGGCAAGTTTCGTGTAGCGTTCGACATCGATTTTCGCCGTGTCGCCACCAAAGTCCGACGCGTAGATATCGGCGGTGTTGCCAATCTGCACGCCCACCTTTTTGTGACCGAGATCGCTAATGGAATGAACCCTGTTGGGGATGATGGTCTGTTTCTCGCTTTGGCACGATGTGAGCGCGAGCGAGAACAGTGCAATAAGAAGAGGGAGATATAACTTTCGTATCATTTTCTAACCTTAATTAAAAGTTAGTTAAAAGCCGAAAGTTTGGGAACCCTTGTGAGTATTATATAATATATGGACTATCTGAAGAAATTGATATTCAGCCAGCCTTTTTTGCCATCTTCTGTGAGAGCAATACCGCAGGCGACTGTTTTGTAATTGCCCTTCATGTTGAGGTAGTGGCCTATATAGGAATAATCCTCTTTTTTGTCGGGATCACGTTCGCCGCTAGTCACGAGAGCCTTTTCATCTTCCCACATCATCTTGAGGAAAGCATCGGTTGCTTCTGTCGCGGTTTTGCGCCATGAAGTGTTGAAGTTCGGACCCGAGTTTTGAGCGCCTTCGCCACAGTTGCCAAAGTGACCGTGAGCCTTGTTTTCGGCGAGGTCATCAGCAGCTTCTTGATCGGTGCAGGTCTGCTTTTCTTCAGGTGCAAGCGTCAGCGGTTCGAGATTTTCTGTCGCACGGTATTCGTTGATTTTAGCGAGGCAATCTTCACGCCATGTCGCGCTGAAAAAAGAATTTTCTGTCGAAGAAGAGGACTTCGCAGAGGATGAAGATGCAGCGACCTTTTCAGAAGAACTGCTAACAGGTTTCGACGATGAAGATGAGGATTTCTCCGAAGACGAAGATGCGGCAAATTTCTCGGACGACGAACTGTTTGTTGACTTTTGAGAAGACGATGAACTGAGCTCGGTATTTTCAGAAGATGAGCTCACAACTTCTGCAACATCCGGTATTTCTATATAAGTCACGCTACTGCTTTCGGAACAACCCGACACAACACAAGACATTGCAAAGGCAAAAGTTGCGCAAGTTGCATACTTTGCCATATTACCAAACAAATTAATTTTCATAGTTAACCTAAAAAACAACAGGATTCCTCGCGATGCTCGGAATGACGGTATTTCTACTGGATCCTTCGACTTCGCTACGCTCCGCTCAGGATGACACGTTTAATAATAGCTTTTTCGGGCTAGCGATGCACGCGCCCCCTACAATCCCGACCCACAATTTACTATCTTTGGCGCCATGCTTAATGTTTCTAATGTCAGTCTCCAGTATGGTAGCCGCATCCTCTTCAAAGAAGTGAACCTTTCCTTCAAGAGAGGCAACTGCTACGGTGTCATCGGCGCAAACGGTGCCGGCAAGTCCACATTCCTCAAGATTCTTTCGGGCGAACTCGAACCGAACACGGGTGAAGTCACGAAGGACCCGGGCGAACGTATCGCCGTTTTGAAGCAGGACCACTTCGCCTACGAAAATAACACGGTCCTCGAAACCGTGATGATGGGTTTCCCGGAACTCTACGAACTTAGCAAAAAGCGCGACGAACTTTACGCGCTCCCTGAAATGACCGAAGAACAGGGCATGCAGGCGATGGAAATCGAAACGCGCTTTGGTGAAATCGGCGGTTACGAAGCCGACTCCAACGCAGCCGTGCTCCTCAAGGGTCTTGGCATTCCCGAAGAATTCCACTACAACTTGATGTCCGAACTCGATGGCGGTCAGAAGATCCGCGTGCTCCTCGCCCAGGCTTTGTTTGGCAATCCGGACATTTTGCTCTTGGACGAACCGACGAACCACCTTGATTTGGAAACTGTCGGCTGGCTCGAAGACTACCTCGAACGTTTCGAAAACATCGTGATCGTGGTGAGCCATGACCGTCACTTCTTAAACGCCGTCTGCACACACACTTGCGATATCGACTACGGCAAGATCAACATTTACGGCGGTAACTACGAATTCTGGTACGCAGCAAGCCAGCTCGCCCAGAAGCAGCGCAAGGACCAGAACCGCCGCGCTGAAGAAAAGATTGAAGAACTCAAGGCGTTCATCCGCCGCTTCGCTTCGAACGCCGCTAAGGCCAAGCAAGCCACCAGCCGTAAGAAGCTTTTGGACAAGATGACCGTCGAAGAAATGCCGGCCTCCAGCCGTAAGTTCCCGTGGGTGAACTTCAAGATGGACCGCGAACCGGGCAAGATCGTACTCGAAGTCAAGAACGCCACCATTGATGGCGGCGACGGCATCGTCTGCAAGGGATTCGACTTCTCGCTCGGCAACCAGGACAAGGTCGCACTCGTCGGTGAATACGACACGCTCAAGACCGCATTCTTCCAGCTCATTGCCGAAGAAACAAAGGCTCCAGATGGCGTGCTCAAGTGGGGCAACACCATCAGCTACAACTACTTCCCGAAGAACAACGACGCTTATTTCAAGACGGACCTCTCTCTCGTGGATTGGCTGCGCCAGTACAGCAAGGAACAGGACGAAACGTTCATCCGCGGATTCCTCGGCCGTATGCTCTTTACCGGTGAAGAAGCTTTGAAGAGCGCCAACGTGCTCTCCGGTGGTGAAAAGGTACGCTGCATGCTTTCGAAGATGATGCTCTCGAACGCAAACTGCTTGTTGCTCGACGAACCGACCGCACACCTCGACTTGGAAGCCATCACCGCTTTGAACAACGGTCTCAAGGCATTCCAGGGTCCGGTCATCTTCTGCTCTCAGGACCATGAATTTGTCCAAACTGTTGCGAACCGCGTTTTGGAACTCACGCCGAACGGTGTTGTTGACCGCAGCATCACCTTCGACGAATGGCTTGAAACCAAGAAGACGAAGAAGAAGTAAATTAAGGTATGAGCACGGGCATCGCCCTTTGGGGTATGAGGTTGTGAGTTCTTTTACTCAAAGGCACTTAGTGCCGACCTCATTGTTCAAAGCATCGCGAGCCCAAGCGCTTTAGCGCGAGCAAACCTCCATGTTCCATCCGATTCGTCATTTCATTACGATTACTAAGCACAGGAACGAAGTGATTCGGCTTTGCATCAAGGCCGGTATCGGTTTGCAGGGGCTGTTCCACGATTTGTCGAAGTACAGCCCTACCGAATTTATTCCAGGCGCAAAATATTACACGGGCAAGGAATCGCCGAACAATGGCGAACGCCGCGAAACAGGCTACAGTCTTGCATGGATGCACCACAAGGGGCGCAACAAGCACCACTTTGAATTCTGGTACGATTACGACATGAAGACAAAGAAAATCGTGCCGATGGACATGCCGGACCGCTACATCAAGGAAATGTTCTGCGACCGCGTGGCCGCCTCCAAGACGTACAACAAAGAAACTTATACGCAAGAATCGCCGCTCCTGTATTTGACCAAGAGTACTGCGCACGAGAAGATGACGGAAACGACTTACAAGAAGTTGCTGTTTTTGCTCAAGAAGCTTGCGACGGATGGCGAAAAAGAAACGCTTAGGTTCATGCGGCATTGCAAGGAACTGCCGACTGAGTAAAGCAAAGCGTTCGAACTACAAGAGCCCTTGCGGGCACTCGCGCAAAAAAGTATATTTAAAGGAGATACCCGCTCGGTGGTGGGCATGACATTAACGTATCGCGGATGTCCGCGACTTTAACCCCGCCCTGCGGGATACCAGAACGGAAAGGCAAATTATGGAACTTGGAAGAATTAACCGCGCACGCGTCGAATCTATCACGCCACAGGGTTATTACCTGGAACTCGAAACTGGCGGAAGCGTGCTACTCCCTGGCAACCGCAACAAATTCACACTTGTCGAAGGCGAAATCATTGACGTGTTCGTTTACACGGATTCCGAAGACCGCCCGATTGCAACGCTTGACAAGCCGCTCGCCCAGGTAGGCGAATTTGCTGTACTCACCGTCAAGGAAGTCAACCGCGTTGGCGCATTCTTGGATTGGGGTCTCAACAAGGACTTGTTCCTCCCCTTCAAGCAGCAACTTGGCGAATTGCAGAAAGGCGACCGTTGCGTAGTCTTTGTACTCGAAGACGAAAAGAGCGGACGCATCATCGCCACCGAAAAAATCAAGAGCTTTATCGATCCGGACACGAACGACTTGCATATCGGCCAGCGCGTAGAACTCGCCGCTTACGAAGTCACGCCCGACTACGTCGATTGCCTCGTGGATTACCGCTACACAGGCCGCCTCATGGTGACGCCAGGCATGGAACGCATCTACATCGGTGATACGATGCCCGGATTCATCCAGCGTTTCACGAGCGACGGAAAGATTACGCTCAACTTGACGCCGATCGGTTACAAGGGAGTGATGAAGAGCGAAAGCCCCAATGCGATCATGCAAAAGCTCGAAGCTGCGGGCGGATTCCTCCCCTACGGCGACCACACCGACCCGGAAACGATTCGTCGCGAATTCGGCATGTCCAAGAAGACGTTCAAGAAAATTATCGGGACGCTTTTCCGCGAAGAAAAAATCGTGATTGAAGAAGACGGAATCCGCGCAGTTTAAAAAGAGGCATTTAGAACCAAATTTCGAAAAAAAGCCCCAATTTACGTGAATAGGACTATTTTTTCAAGTTTTTCACGTAAAATTCAAAACAAACTAATCATAATTAGATAAAAACAAGCTCCTTTAAGTATTCAAAGGAGCCCATTTTTTATTTTTCAGCCGATTTCATTCCTTTTTGAGGGACAAAAATGCTTTTTGTAGCCGGGAAAATACACACAACATAAAAAAAATACGTGAAAATCTGCGTTATTTCACAAATTTTCACGTAAAAAACGCACTTTTTTCTAAATTCCAGTATTTTCGCGATATTAGAACAAATTAGAAATTCACTTCGTCGGCGTTGAGCACTTTAAGCTCAATACGACGGTTGGCGCGGCGACCCGCTTCCGTCGAATTATCACCCTTCGGGCGGCTCGGGCCGTAGCCCACAGCAGTCACGCGGTTGGCGTCAATGCCCTGTTCAATCATGTAATTGCGGACACTGTTTGCGCGATCTTCAGAAAGCTGCTGGTTGAGTTCTGCGGAGCCATCGCTACTTGTATGGCCTTCCACTTCAATCTTGGCCTTCGGATTGCGCTTGAGCCCTGCAATCGCGGCATTGAGAGTCTTCAAGGAGCTCGGCACAAGTTCCGCACTGCCCGCCTTAAACGTCACGCCCGTAAGTTCGGAACGAGTATCGTCAAAAACGACCGAAATTCCACCCGTGCTTGCCGTGCGGGAAACATACGGAGTTTCGCCGCATTCGAACGGTCCCGTCAAGCTTTCGCAGAGAATCGTGTAGGAATCTTCACGCGGGATATGGAAGCTAGCTTCACCATACACGTCCGTCGTGATGACCACCTTTTTTCCCTTGTTCTGCCCCACAAACGTGAGCTTTTTCTTGGCATGCGGAACGTTTTCTTCGTTCGTGTAAGTCACGTTCAGCACGGCGTGCGTCTTGTTCGGTGCAAGTTTGCCGGCAGATGCAAAAGAAACGGCCACCATAGCCGAAAGGGCGATGCGGGGAATCATTCTCATTCTTGAACTCCAGTTATTGTATTTTTAGACCAAAAATAAAAATTGATAGGCGAAGTTTCAAATTGTCTTTAAATATTTTCTGAAATTTCTAGATTTGCGCACACAAAATTTGTACGGAGAAATTATGAACTTCACAAAAATTACAAGCGCACTTCTGGTTGCAGGCATGTGCTCAGCCGCCTTTGCAGCCGATGGCGAATTCAGCCTCAAGGGTAATGTCCAGACGCAGGCCACCAAGATGATTGCCGACGACGACAATAACCTGAGCTCCTACTGGATCCGCGCCAACATTGGCGGCCTCTACAAGAGCGAGAACTTCGATGCACAGGTCATGTTGCGCATTTTCGCCCCGCAGTTCGGTAACAAGATTAAGGACGGCGACGGCAAGACCACTAGCTACGACAAGATTCTTGCAGACCTCTACTGGGCAAACTACAAGTGGAATTTTGAGACCTACAAGCTCAATCTCAAGATTGGTCACTGGAAGACGGACTGGTCGCAGTCTACCCATTTTGGTACTTACATCGATAAGGACCTCACGGCACGCGGCCTCTGGATGCGCGACTACAGCCACAACGCCATTGAATTCGGCTGGCAAACCGGTTACTCGAACTTCACGGCCATGGTTGCCACAAGAGACAACAAGTTCAATACGGGCTACATCCGCCTTGAAGAAGATCTCAAGTTTGATTTTCCGTTCGAAGCAAAGTTCGCATATCGCGTGAACGCTATTGACCCGATTCAGAACACGGCTGCTATCACCCACCGCCTCGCAACCTACCTGAGCTACAAGCCGCTCGATTTCTTGCGCGTTTATGGTGAATACGGCTATATCGTCACGCAGGAAGACGCCGTCAAGACGACAGCTCCCAACTACGTTGCTCCGGAATACAAGTACATGAAACCGGGCGACGCCTACCATCCGTTCTACATCGGTGCCGAATACACTCCGAAGAAAGATTGCTTTATGAACACTCTCATGAGCAGCCTCTACGTTGAATGGGAACACATCAATGACCGCGCCGCTCTCACTGGTGGCAAGGACATCGACAACTGGGCATGGACGGTCGCATGGGCCAAGAAAATTGCAAATTCCAAGCTCCAGTTCAGCGTCTACAGCGGTAACGAAATTAGCGACGTCGGTTTTGCATTCCGCTTGACCAGCACGATCAAGTAATTGAAATTACCAAAACGCGCGGGCATTAATTAAACAGCGCAACGCTCGCTTAAAGCGTTTGAAAAGCCAGGGTAAACACCCTGGCTTTTTTAGTATTACAGAATCCTTCGCAGTAGCGTGCAAAACGAGAGTCGCGGGCGACCGCTTGCAGGCGCACAAGACCGATTGAAGCCGCTGACGCCGTAGGCGTCAACTCCGAGCTTTCGCCCCGCCCGCATGACGTTCATTTTGCAAAAAAAATTCCGCGACTTTGTCGCGAGATTTTTAATCCCCCTTGTGGTGGAATGAAAAAAAACTCATGATTTCATCATGAGACTTTTTTATACCCCTGTGGCGGAAAGTAAAAACGACCAGCCTTTCGGTTGGTCGTTTTTAGTACCCCCAAGCGGACTCGAACCGCTGTTGCGGGAATGAGAATCCCGAGTCCTAGGCCACTAGACGATGGGGGCGAGTGCGGCATATTATAGCAATTTAAGCTTTATCCGTCAAGCAATAATTGAGTTTATTTGCTGAGGGTCGCTCTGCCGCATTTACAAGAATTCGTCCGTAGTTATTAATAGTTAGTCATTAGCAGATTAATTTTAGAAATCATCTCTAATGACTACTGACCAATAACCATTAACTAAAGACTAGTCTCTATAGAAGAGATCGAGGTTGCTCTGTACCTGTGTAGATGCTTCGAGAGAAGACACATAGTCGTTGAAAGCAGTCATCACACCAAAGCGGTAGGAGTTGTCTACATCCTGCTTGATGGCTTCTTCAACTTCTTCAACCTTCGGAGTCTTCTTGGAAACGACCTTGACCATCACGGCGCCGTTTTCAGCAACAACCGGAGCGGTCCATTCACCGACCTTAGCCTTCCCTACAACGCGTGCAATCTGAGCAGTGCCATAGCCAAAGCCAGGAACAAAACCATCAACAGAAGCGTTCTTGGTTTCGAGTTCGACCTTTTCAATCTTGGTTGTGGTGTCAGCCGGATTCCAGGCCTTGACCTGAGCGGCAACAGAATTCAAGTAGCTTTCAGCAGCCTTGGCAGCCTTCTGCTTGAGGAGAGTTTCCTTAATGTCATTGTAGTAAAGCGGGAGACTGCGTTCGCCAGCCTTGTAATCACCCACCTTCTTGGCAATCACGACCCATTTGTTGTTTCTGAGCACGCCAGAAATTTCGCTTTCTTCCTTCGGGAGGTTTTCGTTCGGCCAAGCGAAAGAAGCAAGACCCTTGAGGTAACCAAAGGCAGCCATATTGCCATCACGAGAAACCCATTCAGAAGTCTTGACTTCGAGACCGCGAGCCTGAGCTTCCGTGAGCAAGTCAGAACCGGCATCGACATCCTTCTTGATGTTGGTGAGAATCTTTTCGAGGCTATCAATCGTATTGGATGAAGCTGTAACAGTGAGGAGGATGTGGCCAACCTTGACCTTTTCGACTTCACCCTTGGCGTTCTTCACGTTACCGTAAGACTTGATGATGTGATAACCGAACTGAGAACGGACCGGTTCTGAAATCTTGCCAGAGTCAAGAGCAAATGCAGCGTCTTCGAACGGCTTCACGTAAGTACCACGACCGACAAAGTCTTCGCTCAAGACACCGCCCTTTTCGGCACTACCCGGATCTTCAGAAGAAACGCGAGCCATGTCTTCAAACGTCGTCGTAGAAGAGGAGTCGGTGAGCTGGTAGTAAAGCGTCATTGCATATTCGCGGATGCTAGCATCGTCACCTGCTGTAGCTTCAACCGGGAGAGATACGTACTGGAACTGAGCAACATCCTTCTGGACAAAGAAGCTGTCCATGTGGGCGTTGTAGTAACCAGCAACCATAACGCTATCCACAGAATTGCTATCAGCAACAAATGCAGAACTCGGGGCGACCGCCACCTGCAGTTCGTAATCCGTCATGCGACGTTCAACAGCCCACTTTGCTTCGAGAGAAGTCGGATGGACCGAAGCATTTACCAAAGTCTGGAGCTGACGAGCCGGAATGGTATTGTTCTTCATTTCGTCTTCGAGCATAAGCATGGAATTCCAGCGATAGGCAGCCGGAGTTTCAATCCATGCATCATAATCAGCCTTGTTGAACGTCGTGTCCGTGAGGAACTTCGGGAGAGTACCGATGAAAGCCTGAGTGCGCTGAATCAAGTCTTCCTGAGAAGAAGCCTGCTGCTGGATGGCATAGAGGCGAGCCTGAGCTTCCTGGACCAGGCGAGCACGAACGGCGTCAGAATTGCGCTTGAACTCGTTTTTGAGTTCGGCAACCGAGGCTCTCAGTTCGGCCTTTTCGAACTGTTCGCCAAAGAGAGCCTGACGAACGAAGCTTGAGAACACCTGAGCACGGAGCTGAGAGTACTGTTCGTCATCCAAGTGCTGGTTCTGGTACTGATTCTGCACGATCATCTTCACACGAGAATCGAAGTCCGTGTAAGAAATCTTGGTATCGTTGACAACGCCGATAGGATAGCTACGTCCCTGGTCCGGAACACGGTCCATGGCGAGAAGACCGATAGCGATACCGGCGGCAAAGATCACAATTACCCACTTGGCTTTTTCATTAATCCACGTTAACATAGAGACAACTCCATTAAAATTTTGTCGCACCGAAAAATAGCAAAAAAAAATGTTTGCATTTTATTTTATTGATATTGTACGCCAAATATAATGCCGAAAAGCCCTATTTTTTCTATTTATGGGATATAAAAATACAACAATTCCTTTGGAGTATCTCATGTACGATATTTTGGTTCTGGGTGCCGGCATTTCTGGATTGAGCGCAGCTCTCCACGCGGCAGAAAAAGGTTTCCACGTAGTTATCCTGACCAAAGGAGCAAAGCCGGACGGATCGTCCAACTACGCCCAGGGCGGAATCGCTACTGTTACCGAAAAGTCCGACAAGTTTGAATTCCACATTGCAGACACGCTCGAAGCAGGCGCAGGCCTCTGCAAAAAGGAACCGGTCAACATCCTTACCAAGAGCGGTCCTTCGACCATCAAGCAGCTCGTAAAGTGGGGCGTCCAGTTCACACCGTCGCCCGAGGATAAATCGCAATTTGACCTCCACCTTGAAGGCGGGCACAGCCACCACCGCATTTTGCACGCCGCAGACCTCACCGGTAAAGAGATTATGCGTGCCCTCCTCTGCGAGCTTCACAAACAAAAGAACATCGACTACCTTGAAAACTGCTATATCAAGGACTTGATTTGCGAAGGCGATGGCAAGAACAAGCGTTGCGTCGGCGCAAAAATCATCCACCAGAAGACCGGCGAAGTCGAAAGCATCTACGCCAAGGCCACCATCCTTTCGACAGGTGGTGCAGGCCGCATTTGGCAGTACACCGTCTGCCCGCCCGACAGCTGTGGCGACGGCATGGCGATTGCCGCCCGCGCTGGCGCCGCCCTCCAGGATATCGAGTTCATGCAGTTCCACCCGACTAGCTTGTACGCACCGAAGTTCAAGAAGCCGTTCCTCATTTCCGAAGCCGTACGTGGTTTCGGCGGCATCCTCAAGAACGACAAGGGCGAAGAATTCATGAACCAGGTGCACCCGCTGCACTCCCTCGCCCCGCGTGACATCGTCGCTCGCGCTATCCACAGCGAAATGCAGCGTCTCGGCAAGGACCACATGTTCATCGACCTTTCTGGCCGCACGCCAAAGGACATCAAGAGCCACTTCCCGCACATTTATTCTAAGTGCATGGATGCAGGCATCGACATCACGAAGGAATGGATTCCGGTCGTTCCGGCAGCTCACTACATGTGCGGTGGCGTTCTCGTCGACACCTGGTCCCGTACCGAAATCAAGGGACTCTACGCTTGCGGCGAAGTTGCTGCAACGGGCGTCCATGGCGCAAACCGTCTCGCCTCTAACTCGCTTTTGGAAAGCGTTGTTTTTGCCATCCGCGCTGTCGATGATATCGAAAAGAGCGGCATTACTAAGGATAAATTCACTGCACCTAAGTCCAAGAAAGAAACAGTCAGCTTCACAAAGGCTGCCTACTGGAAGAAGCGCAAGAAGATGCTCCAAGACATGATGTGGACGCACTGCGGCATTGTCCGTACCGTCGCTGGCCTCAACCAAGGTCTCAAGGTCATCGAAGAACTCCAGAAGGATGTCGATACCGCCATCAAGAACAAAGAAACAGAAAACTTGCACTACCTTGAATTCCTGAACGCCCTTCAGGTTTCCAAGATGATTCTCATTGCCGCCCTCCGTCGCAAGGAATCTCGCGGGCTCCACTACATCCTCGATTACCCGAATCAGGACCCGAAGACAAAGCACCAGAGCATTTACTTGAGCGACAAGAAATAAATCTTTTTCTATATAGGGCAGCATGGAAGAGGTCAAGGCAACACAGTCCAGGAAGAAAGTTAAAGATCAGCTTCCGTCTAAAATCGGCGGATACAAGCCAATACAAGCTCTCAACAGCGGAGCCATGGGTAGCCTGTGGCTTTGCAGGGACCCGTCTCTCGACAGGCTCGTCGTTGCCAAAAGACTCAATACAAACTTGAACCAGCAGGACATCTACATCAAGAGATTCCTGCAAGAAGGGAGCATCCTCGCCCACCTGAACCATCCAAGCATCATCCAGCCGTACGCCCTCTGGAAGGATAGCGACGGCAACTACACGATGTCGATGGAATACGTACAAGGTTCAAGCCTCAAGGATTTACTGCTGAAAAACAAGCGACCGCCCGTCTGGGTTGTCGAGACCATTTTGTACGAGCTCTTGAGCGCACTTAGCCACGCCCACAGAAACGGCGTGACCCACCGCGACTTGAAACCAGCAAATATGATGATTGACAAGGACGGACGAGTACGCCTCCTCGACTTTGGCATTGCGCATACAGATACCCCGCTCGAAATCGGCAAGGAACTGACGCAAACTGGTTGCATCATCGGGACTGCCGCCTACATGAGCCCAGAACAAATCATGGGTCAAAAAGTCAATTACGCAAGCGACCTCTTTAGCGTAGGCATCATCGCAAGCGAAATGCTTATTGGCGAAAACCTTTTCCGCGGCAAGGACTTCGAAGAGACTCGCGAAAACATCCTCAAGATGAAGTTCAAGCTCGAAGTATTCCCGAACGATGTTCCAAAGCCGCTCCGCAAGTTCGTGCTGAAACTTCTCAACAAACGAGCCAGCAAACGCCCCTCTTCGGCATGCGACGCCGCTAATGACCTCGCCAACATCATGAAGGAATACCCGCGCGACATGACACCATACATTGCCGACTGGGCAGACACAGTAAACGAAGACCAACCCGTCGATTCAGTCATATCGCCCAAGCCACAAAAAACTACATTTAAGTATGGAATAGGATTTATACTTGGAGTGATAGTAACTGCAATGGCGTTTCTCGCTATTCAGTTAGCGGTTTAAAAGGATTTGTCCAATGAATTGGATTGATATAGCATGCGCCGCGTGCTTACTGGTGTTCAGCGTCCTTGGTCTGTGGCGCGGACTTTTGAGCAGCGTGTTCAAGCTCTGCGGATGGGTTGCCGCCATTTTGGGAGCGTACTTCGCCCAAGACCTTTTAGGTGATTTTTTTATCAGAAATTTCGCTTTCGGTGATTTTGCGGCACACCTCATTTGTACCTGCATCGGTTTTTTGGTACCGTTTCTTCTATTCTCGTTCATCGGACACATCGTCGGTGATTCCATCAAGAACACTATTGTCGGCAAGACAAACCGCATTCTAGGGCTGTTGTTCGGAGTTCTCAAAGCTTCACTTATCTGTTTCGTGCTGCTCACAGTCCTGCACTTGCTCCCCGTTGAAGGGTCCCTTAAAGCAATGCGCAACGACGCCGTTTCATACAGCATATACAAGTCTTCAATCGAAGCCATGGGGTACTCCTCTGACGAAGTGAACCTTCGCAAGATGGCCAAGGAAAAAGCAAGCGAGCTTACCAAGACAATCACAGACAAGACAATCGACAAAGCCAAAGACACGGCAGAAGAAGCTGCGGATAGCGCTAAGGCAGCAGTCAAGAATGCCGCAGATAGCGTTGCAAACAAAGTTAGTGAAACTGCCGAAAAAGCAAAAGATGCAGCCATCGCCGCTAAAGACGCTGCCAAAGACGCCGCCATCAAGGCTTTTGAAAACGACAAGTCAAACGCCCCCAAAGATACAAGTAAAGTAAAAACTAATTCTAAATAACCGAATCAAAAAAAGAGGCTCTAAGGCCTCTTTTTTATACAACTCAAAATGGAGTGCAACAATTAACCTCAAATATTAAGCCTTTCCGCTCATTATGGCGGCGAGGTCGGCTCCACTCAAATTCGTCTTTTCGCTTAAGGCGGCGACGATTGCGGTGAGCGACTTTTGGCAAGCCATCATAAGGTTGTAAACTTGTTCGACGACGTTTGTTTCGGCAAGCTGGTAGTAATAGCAAGCCGCTTGGAAACTCTGGTAATCAGGATCGCTCTTGTAAAGTTCCATCGGGAGTTCTTTCATGACAGTGTCGAGGTCGCAAGCAAAATTTTTACGGATTAAAAAGTCCGACATGTGGCCTGCAATAGCGATGTGAGCGGCCCCGTCGAGCGAGCTTCCGGGCATGCGCGTAACGCTCGGCTTTTCCTTGGAATTGTTGATTCTGACGTAATCAATCTGGCGTTTGAACAAGAAAGCTATTAAAGCGTGGCCCGCCTCGTGGCGGCAGAGTTTTTCATATTCCTGTTCACCGAAAAATTCAATTAAGTTTTCGCGAGTTAATGTTTGTTCTGACATTTTTCAATCCACCTGTCTAAAAAATCCATCTGTTCGTCAGTATGGAACCAATGTTCGCCACCTTGCATAATCGTAAGCGTTGCACCCACTTTTTCAGCAAAATCTCGCATCGTTTCGAGATCGGTCAAATTGTCATTGGAGCCGTACAAAATATGCGTCGAGATATTCCATTTGATGGGATTTTCTCGCACGTAGCAAAGGTATTTCCAGGAAAGCGTCTCGCCAAAGTTCGTCGCAATTTCACCTTTTTCGCGGAGTTCATCTTCGGAGACGTTCGCCCAAAGCATCATATTGCAAATGAGCTTTTCCAAGTTCACCATCGGCGAAATGAAGAGCGCCTGCTTGATGCGTTTTTCGCCCAAAGCGTTCATCGAGAAGAACGCGCCAATGCTATTTGCGATAAGCACGACATCGTCGTAGTCTGCAGTAACCGAATCAAAATAGGCAGAGAATTCCTGCTTGGCATCCCACGGGGTTTCTGCCTTGTAATCAAAACCGACGACATCAAAATCTGGAAAAAGGGTCTTGTAATGATTGGCCTCGTCGGCATTGCCGCTTTTCCCATGAACGTAAATAACAAGCTTTTTCATTTCTTTTTCGCTTTTTTCGCCTAGAAAATACAAAAATCTACACCAATCGGCTAGAGATAGGGATTCAGCAAAAATCCGCCCCTGCGGTAAAGCAAGAAGCGGATTTTTCAAGCGTATATGCCGACCCCGTCCCGGAACGGAGTCCGGGATGACAGCCGGGGTGACAAGTAAAGGGGATTACCCGACGAAGATTCGGCCGTTGCGGAACAGCTGCATCCACGGGCCATCTTCACCCCATTCTGCCGGGTGCCAAGAGTATTGGCAGGTGCGGAATACGCGTTCCGGGTGCGGCATCATCACAAGCGCACGGCCATCTTCAGAGCAGAGGCCGTTGATGCCAAACGGAGAACCGTTCGGGTTGAGCGGATAGCGTTCGGTGTATTCGTGCTTGCCGTCGACATAGCGGAGAGCCACGAGACCTGTCTTGAGGCAGGCTTCAGCAGCTTCGCGGCTTGCGAATTCAGCACGGCCTTCACCGTGAGCAACAGCGATCGGGAGGACAGAACCTGCCATGCCCTTGAGGAGCACAGCCGGCGTATCTTCGACCTTCAAAGAGCAGTAACGAGCTTCGAAGCGTTCGGAGATGTTCTGCACAAAGCGCGGCCAGTGCTTAGCGCCCGGAATCAAATCCTTGAGGTTCGAGACCATCTGGCAGCCGTTGCAGACGCCGAGCGTAAAGGTATCCTTGCGGTTGAAGTAAGCTTCAAATTCAGCGCGAGCCTTCGGGTTGAACAAGATGCTCTTGGCCCAGCCTTCACCTGCACCGAGAACGTCACCATAGCTGAAGCCACCGCAAGCCACGAGACCGTTGAAGTCCTTGAGGCTTACGCGGCCTTCGAGAATGTCGGTCATGTGAACGTCAATGGATTCAAAGCCAGCCTTCTGGAAGGCGGCAGCCATTTCGAGTTCGCCGTTGACGCCCTGTTCGCGGAGAATCGCCATCTTCGGGCGGCTTGCGTAGTCCTTGATAATCTTGGCGGACGCCGCCACGTCGAAGGTGACCTTCGGCGTGATACCCGGATCGTCCTGTTCGAGCTTGAGCTTGTATTCGCTTTCGGCACATTCCGGATTGTCACGGAGAGCGGCGATGCGGCGAGTCGTATCGCTCCAAATGGCGCGCAGGTCAGAGAGGCCTTCGGCGTAGTCGCCAATCACAATGTTGTACGTATCGTTGAGCTTACCGATTTCAGAAACGGTATCGCCAAGACCAGCGGCTTCGAAAGCAGCCTTCACAGCAGCGAGATCTGCATTTGCGACCTGGAGAACGGCACCGAGTTCTTCGTTGAAGAGAGCGTCGATGACGTTGCCCTGGAGTGCTGCTGCATCGAGCGTTACACCCACATGACCTGCGAAAGCCATTTCGACAACCGTCGTGTAGAGACCGCCATCGCTCTTGTCGTGGTAAGCCATAATCTTGCCATCGGCATTGAGCTTCTGGATGGTTTCGAAGAAGGCACGAAGTTCCTTGGCGGAATCGACATCCGGAGCCTTGTCACCGAGGTTGTTGTAAACCTGAGCGGCAATGGATGCACCCATACGGTTCTTGCCGCGAGCGAGGTCCACGAGCACAAGCGTCGTGTCCTTCTTCTGCAAGAGTTGCGGCGTGAGCGTCTTGCGAACGTCAGCGCACGGAGCAAAGGCACTAATCACGAGCGAAATCGGAGCGGTCACGCGGTGGCTACCCTTTTCGTCCTGCCACACGGTGCTCATGCTCATGGAGTCCTTACCCACCGGAATCGTAATGCCAAGTTCCGGGCAGAGTTCCATACCGATGGACTTCACGGCTTCATAAAGGTCAGCACCATCGCCTTCGTAGTTCGGCGTGGCCATCCAGTTTGCAGACAAATTCACGCGGCCCATATCCGGCACGCAAGCGGCAGCCATGTTCGTGAGGGATTCCGCCACCGTCATGCGGGCAGCGGCAGCCGGAGAAATCAAAGCAATCGGAGCGCGTTCGCCCATGCTCATGACTTCACCTTCGTAAGTGTCGAGCGTAGCACTCGTCACGGCGCAGTCTGCAACCGGCACCTGCCACGGACCAACCATCTGATCGCGGCAAATCATACCCGTCACGGAACGGTCACCGATAGAAATGAGGAACGTCTTATCGGCAACGGTCGGGTTTGCAAGCACGCGGTGAGCCACATCCTTCACCGTCACGCCAGCCGGAACCACCGTGGAAGAAAGCGGACGCTTCTGGGACTTTTCATTGCGGATCATGCGCGGCGGTTTGCCGAGAAGCACACCGAGCGGCATATCAATCGGAGTCGTACCGAAGTACTTGTCGGTAAGGGTCAAGTGCTTTTCTGGAATCGCTTCGCCCACCACAGCGTACGGGCAACGTTCGCGCTTACAGATTGCATCGAACACGTCGAGCTTGTCGCCGGCGATTGCGATCACATAACGTTCCTGGGATTCGTTACTCCAGATTTCAAACGGACTCATGCCCGGTTCGTCGTTCGGCACGTTGCGGAGTTCAAACTTACCGCCGAGGCCGCCATCGTTCACCAGTTCCGGGAAAGCGTTCGAAAGTCCACCTGCACCCACGTCATGAATAAACGTAATCGGGTTTTCTTCGTTCATCGCCCAGCAGCGGTCGATGACTTCCTGGCAGCGGCGTTCCATTTCCGGGTTTTCACGTTGCACAGAAGCAAAGTCGAGGGATTCATTACCGGCACCGTTTGCGACAGAGCTTGCAGCACCGCCACCGAGACCGATGAGCATCGCCGGACCGCCGAGAACGATCAGGTGGTCACCCGGGTCGATGTGACCCTTTTCAATGTGCTGGTGCTTGATGTTGCCAAGACCGCCAGCCAACATAATCGGCTTGTGGTAACCGCGAACTTCGGTACCCTTTTCAGAAGAAACTTCCTGTTCAAAAGTACGGAAGTAACCGAGGATGTTCGGACGGCCATATTCGTTGTTGAATGCTGCGCCGCCGAGCGGACCTTCGATCATAATGTCCAAAGCAGACGCAATGCGGGACGGGCTTCCGAAGTCCTTTTCCCACGGCTGAACTGCACCCGGAAGCTTGAGGTTTGAAACGCTGAAGCCCGTAAGGCCGGCCTTCGGCTTGGAACCCTTACCCGTGGCACCTTCGTCGCGGATTTCGCCACCACTACCCGTAGCGGCACCCGGGAACGGAGAAATGGCCGTCGGGTGGTTGTGGGTTTCGACCTTCATCAAAATATCGACTTCTTCGTTGTGGAAGTCGTACTTGTTCGTACGCGGATCCGCGTAGAAACGTCCAGCCGTTGCACCTTTCATCACAGCCGCGTTATCCTTATAAGCGCTGAAGATGTTGGAATTGTGAAGCTGGTAAGTGTTCTTGATCATCTGGAACAAGGACTTGTCCTGCTTCACGCCATCGATGGTCCATTCGGCACCGAACACCTTGTGACGGCAGTGTTCCGAGTTGGCCTGAGCGAACATGTAAAGTTCAACGTCGGTCGGGTTGCGCTTGAGTTCAGTGAAGTTCTTGACGAGATAATCGATTTCGTCGGCGGAGAGGGCAAGACCCATTTCCTTGTCAGCCTTCACGAGAGCGTTGCGGCCTTCGGTAAGCACCGGAATCACATTGAGCGGACGCGGTTCTTCCTTGCTGAAGAGAACTTCGAGAGCGGCAGTGTCGGCAAACACAGCCTGCGTCATGCGGTCGTGAATCTTGGCAGAAATCTTTTCACGGGCGCCAGCTGGAGCAGCACCTTCAAACTTCACGTAGTAAGCAATAGCACGTTCAATGCGCTTGATAGCCGGGAGGCCGCAGATGTGAGCGATATCGGTCGCTTTGGAGCTCCACGGGCTAATCGTACCCGGACGCGGGCAGACCACAAAGAGTTCACCTTCGAGCGCCTTGACTTCGCGCATCGGGCCGTAATGAAGGACCTTTTCGAGCGTTTCCTTTTCGGAATCGGTCAGGTCGGCGGACAAATCCACCACATGGAGGAATTCGGCATACACAGATGCAACCGGAATCCCAGCGGCCTTAAAATCAGATGAAAGCTTTTGCAGACGGAAATCCGACAGAGCCGGAGTACCACGAAGAATGAGCATTTTGACCTCTTTTAGCCTAAATATTTTACGCCGCAAATATAGCAATTTGAGGATATTTTCAAACGGAAAAAGCTCCGCAAAATGCGGAGCCGTTTCATAAAATGAAAATAGAACTGTGTAAGGCGATTCCGGCATACTTCGACTGCGCTCAGCACAAGCTCCGGCCGGAATGACAATTCACAATTACAGTCTCTTGAGGACTGCGGCGGCGTGGTGGATGAAGCCTTCTTCATTAGCCACGACAGCAATTGCCTTTGCGTTCTTCTTGATAGCCTTTTCGGAGTACTTGATGATGCTCATGCGCTTGAGGAAGTCATAGACGCCGAGCGGGCTAAAGAAGCGACCCGTGCCGTTCGTGGGGAGAACGTGGTTCGGGCCTGCAAAGTAGTCGCCCACCGGTTCAGAAGACCACGGGCCGATAAACACGGCACCCGCATTTTCAATCTGGGCCGCCATGGATTCGGCTTCGTCCGTCATAATTTCCATGTGTTCCGGAGCAATGGCGTTAGCAATGGCCACACCGTCGAACCAATCCTTCACCACGAGGATGCGACCGAAGTTATCGAGCACCTTCGTCAAAAGTTCCTTCTTCGGGGAATTTTCGACCTGGATGTCCACACATTCACTAATCATCTGTGCGGTTTCCATGTTGTCCGTAATGCAGATGGCGGCTTCAAAGCCAGAACCGTGTTCTGCCTGGCTCAAGAGGTCAGCAGCGACAAAGTCCGGATCGCAGGTATTGTCTGCAAGCACGAGCACTTCGGACGGGCCTGCCACCATGTCGATATCCACAATGCCAAAAACTTCCTTCTTCGCGACAGCGGCAAAAACGTTACCCGGGCCCACAATCTTGTCGACGCGTTCCACGACAACCTTGCCCTTGCCATCCTTGGCACCGTAAGCGAGCATACCGATAGCCTGAGCGCCACCGATATGGTAAACTTCGGTAATGCCGAGTTCGCAAAGCACAAAAGCGACCGCGCGGTTGATTTCGCCCTTGATCGGAGTCACGACAACGATGTCCTTGACACCTGCGACAATGGCCGGGACCGCATTCATGATGACCGTGCTCGGGTAAATGCCAGCACCACCAGGAACATAAAGGCCCACGCGTTTCATCGGGCGGATACGCTGACCGAGAACCACGCCGTCCTTGCCTTCCATGAGCCAGGAATCTTCCATCTGGTTCACGTGGAAATCGCGGACGTTCTTGATAGCCTGCTTGAGCGCACGCTGCATTTCAGGCGGGCACTTGGCAGCAGACTTCTTGATTTCGGCTTCGGACACGCGGAGGTTCTTACCCTTGAGGCCATCGAACTTCTGAGCGTATTCCACAGCCTTGGCATAACCGCCGTTCTTGATGTCGGCGAGGATGTCCATGACCTTGTCGTGAATTTCCTTGCTCGGAGCTACTTCACGACCACAAATTCTGTCAATCTCTTGAGACTTCGGAGTGACTTTTACGATTTTCATTTTAACAGACCTTCTGTTTTTAAACTCTTAAACTCGACTTTTGTGCACTCTTACAAGATTTCACGCAAACTAAGCGTTTTCGGCGAGCCCTTCGCTTGAGGCGGCCACATCCAAATGCTTGTATGCATTCGGGATAACGTTGTCTTCAAGCAAAATCTTGTATGTAAGGCCATCGACAAAAGCAGTCCAACAGGCCTCAATGATGTTGCTCGAAACGCCGACCATATTCCAGTAGCCGTGTTCATCGCCAAACGTCGTCCACACGCGAACCGTTGCATCGGATGCCACATTGGAACCCAGCACGCGTACCTTGAAATCGTCCAGGCGCACACTTTCCATGCACGGGAAGAACGGCAAAAGCGCCTTGCGGAGAGCGGCATCGAGTGCGTTCACCGGGCCATCGCCCTCGCTCACCTGATGGCTAATCTTGTCGCCCACCTGGAGCTTGACCGTTGCCTGCGACACGGATACACCCTGCGGAGTCTTGTCTTCAATGACGCGATAGTTCAAGACCTTGAACGGTTCCTTGACCATTCCCAAGTGGCGGTACACGAGCAACTTAAAACTCGCTTCGGCACTATCGAAATGCCAGCCCGCATTTTCGCGTTCCTTGATTTCCTTGAGGAGGCTTGCCACCACCGGATCCTTCTTGTCGATACCCGGCTTGATGGCCTTGAGCTTTTCGACAACGAGAGAACCACCGGCCTGGTCGCTTGTCACGAACACGCGGTCGTTGCCCACGGAATGCGGGTCGATATGTTCAAAACTGCGGCTGACCTTCATGACGCCATCGATGTGGGCACCCCCCTTATGGGCAAATGCGGCATCGCCCACGTACGGAGCATGCACGTCACTGGGCAAATTTACAATCTGGTCGATATTGCTGCTCAACTGGCGCAAGTGCGAGAGCTTCTTTGCAGCGGTAAAATCGCAGTCCATCTTGAACTTCAAATCAGCAGCAATCGTCGTGAGGTTGGCGTTACCACAGCGTTCACCGTAACCATTCACCACGCCCTGCACCATGATACAGCCCGCCTTCACAGCGTAAATCGAGTTTGCCACGGCAAGTCCACTGTCGTTATGCACATGGATGCCCAGCGGCGTCGAAATACGCTTTTGCACTTCCGCAATAATCTGTTCAATCTCCCACGGCATCGTTCCGCCATTCGTATCGCAAAGCACGATGCAATCGGCATGGCCAAGTTCGGCTGCCTTGAGCGTTTCGAGCGCATATTCCGGATTCGCCTTGTAGCCATCGAAAAAATGTTCCGCATCGTAAATCACCTCTTCGGAATGTTCCTTGAGGTATGCGACAGAAGACTCGATCATGTCGAGGTTTTCTTCGAGAGTCGTGCGGATAACGTCCGTCACATGCAAATCCCAGCTCTTGCCGAAAATCGTCTTGACCGGAGCTTCGGACTTGATGAGCGCCTGCAAAAGCGGGTCGTTCTCGGGCAAAATACCCGGACGGCGCGTGCTGCCAAACGCAGCAATCTTTGCATGCTTGAGCTTTACGTCCTTGATGAGCTTGAAAAATTCCTCATCGGTCGGATTGCTGGGGTTCGGCCAACCGCCTTCAATATAGTCAAATCCAAAGTGGTCCAAAATTCGAGCGATCTGGACTTTATCAGCTAAGGAGAGACTTATTTTACGGTCTTGGTTACCGTCACGGAGCGTTGTATCGTATAAAAGGACTTTTTTAGAAGAATTCATGGTTGTAAAGATAGAAAAAAAGAGTAGACAGTAGGAAGTAGACGGTAGGAAGTTGTTAGGTGGGGGAAGTCTCCCCCTGATTTCTGTTTCGTCAGGCTAATGACATAGAAAAGGTTGGTGAGCCTGCCGAACCATCCATCACCCTCTCTAGCGGGCTTCAGACGCCAGCCCGCAACGCCCGGCTTATCGCAGTAATCGCTATTCCCTATCGTCAAAAGCTTCGGCGTCTTCGGGTTCTTCAACCGTCCATTCGCGAATGTGCTTTGCAAGTTCTGTTGCACCGGCGCGTTCCACCTCATCCGAAATCGCATTCAGTTCCGACGCATCGAGGCCAGGCAAATCCTTTTCGTAATGATTGACGTAGCTTTCGAGCAATTCGAATTTCTTCAAGTTTGCAAGGAGCATCATCAAGCTCGTATCGCACTTGCCACTATCGCGGTACTTGATGTGATCGAACAAAAGCTTGTCGACACCAGCATCGTCTTTGAGCATACAAAGCCGCGAAAGGTTCATGACCTTCGGATAGCATTCGTACAAACGAGTGGCGTACTTGAGGCAATCCGTCTTGCGGCCTTCGCTGTCAGCAATGGCGGCCTGCAAATCGAGGAACGCTTCTTCGTCTTCGGCACCCGGATCATTCACATCGCCGAGCCACTGCTTTGCCATGGAAATGTTGCCAGCAACAAAGTAAGAGTTTGCAATATCGATGAGCGTTGCATTGCTCTTGTCCGGGTCCTTGTAAAGCGAGGCCTTCGCAAAGTTTTCCGTATCCTTGATGGCATCCGCCATGTCGCAAATGGCATCGAGAACGTCTTCGCGATTTTCAAGTTCCGTCGCATCGATTACGCCTAAGAGCTCTTCAATCAATGCCTTCGCGCGCTGCACCGGCATGACGTCTTCAATCGAGAGGAACACGACTTCGCGACCTTCCCCACCCACGTGGCGTACAGCCAAATCGTGAATCAAGTCCGCAATGTAATCCTTGTCGTCATAAGTCTTCGCGACTTCAATAAAGAACGTTCCGGCATCGTAGAACAAGTCGTTCCACGTATCCATATCCTCATCATCAGCCTTGAACGCCAAGAAATCGCAGCGAAGCGTCCAGGCCAAAAGTTCAAGCTGGAGCTTCACATCCTTGATTTTTTCAATATCGTCAAGACCGTTCGCAATAGCCTCGTACAGTTCGTCCGGGCGGTGCAATAAACGGCTTTGTCCGTTCACAATTTCGCAAAGAGTCTTGCGAAGACGGTCTTCTTTACCACGAAAAGCCGCCTCAGCAGAAGGCGACTTCCAAAACTTTTTCTTTTTAGCCATGTTCTAAATGTAGAAATTACTCAGTCCAACTAAATGCAGGATAGCCGCCAAATGTAGCCGAACCCGCTTTCCAGACACCGTCAGTCCCGCTCAAAGTAGCAATGAACGTCGCAGCCTTCATTTCTTCAGTTGCAAAACCGCTCGGGAGTTCCATCCCCATCTGGTTTGCAATCACAAGGCAAGATCCGCCAACAGTCTTGTCGTAATAGACATTCTTGAGCGTCACGGACGAAGCAGCCTTGCCGGCAACCGTTCCAGATACGTTGTTATCAGGAATTTTACCTGCATTATAGCTAGATTCCATCGTGGTCTCGCCATCAACAACACCAACAAGTCCACCCATGTTGGACGCCTTGCCAGAAAGCTCACCAAGATTGAACATGCCCGAACCGTTAACAGACTTCATGCTTCCAATAACACCGCCAGCAGACATAGACCTTACGACCGTAATAGGAGCCGTATTAAAGACCTCCTTCACGACGGACTTGCTCGAGGCCACGGCAACAACGCCTCCGACATTGCCAATCTGGCTAGAATCCGCATCTACGGCCCCGAAATTTCCGGAGCGTTCCAAACGGGTCGACGAGAGAGTAGCGACAACGCCAGCCACATCCTTTGTCCCCTTTACGGTTCCATAGTTCATGGCATCGATAATCACACCATCCGTATTTACACTAGCAAATGAACCGACAACGCCAGCAACAGTCACAGAGCCAGAAACTTTTGCCTTGTTCATCACGGTTGCTATGGAACCATCTTGCATACGGCCAACAATACCGCCTACAGAATTTGTTCCCTGAACCGTTCCTGACACAACCACGCTCAGAACTTCGACCGTCGAAGCTTCACCCACCAGGCCACCAACTCGGTCGGTACCCTTGATTTCAACATCCTCCAACGTGCAATTTTCGACTGTAGTCGAATCCATCTTACCCGCAAGGACACCTGCATAGGAACCAACATCCAGTTTAGCGCCTTTAATAACAATGTTAGAGATGTGGGCACCACGAGTCAGCCCGAACAAGCCACTATAGCTTGTGGTATCGGTAATGTTCAGCCCCGAAATTGTCTTGAGACCGCCATCAAAAGTACCGCTAAAAGGCCTATTTCCGTAGCCGTAAACGTTCTTGCCAAAAACGCCAATTGGGCTCCAGGTCTTGGTGAACGCTATATCAGCAGTTTGCTTAAAAAATTTGTCCTTAAAAGTCATCGACGAGTCGTTCACGTAAAACGCCAGCATAGAAAGATCCTGTTCGCTTGTAATTTGGAACGGATTTTCAGCTGTTCCCTCGCCTTTCCAGACCAAGGAATAGTCCCTTGTTATGGGC
Source organism: Fibrobacter sp. UBA4297 (assembly GCF_002394865.1). Taxonomy (NCBI): domain Bacteria; kingdom Pseudomonadati; phylum Fibrobacterota; class Fibrobacteria; order Fibrobacterales; family Fibrobacteraceae; genus Fibrobacter; species Fibrobacter sp. UBA4297. Next base: position 110,906 of record NZ_DGUZ01000012.1, read on the forward strand.
TTAAATTCTTCATTAGGAATATTTGGGGTAACAGTATCACCAGGTTGTTCCTGCGGTTTTTCGCTCTCAGATTGAGGCGCATTAAATGACGGATTGTCGTCACTACAAGCAAACAGAAACATGGGCAAAGCGGCCACAGGTAAAATTTTAGCAATACGCATATCCAACCTCTTGGGTAAAGTACCACACTCCACATTTAAATTAAATAAAAAAAGACCAGAACGTACTACCGTTCCAGTCTTTTTTGAAAATTTTCGACATAGCAAGGCCGACCTTTGAAGGACACCTTGATTCTAAGCCTAAGTTACCTTATTCCTTATGGTGTTCGGCGTGGTGTTCGCAACCGCAGCCGCCCTTGCCATCGCAATTTTCCTTATGGCCGTGACCGCCACATTCGCATTCGTGGTCTTCACCATCGTGACCACCGCAGCAGCAATGGTGTTCAAACGGCTTGAGGTCATCTTCAGTAGCTTCGCGAACAGAGACAACTTCAATAGCAAAGTTGAGGTTCTTGCCAGCAAGTTCGTGGTTAGCGTCGATAATAGCCGTCTTTTCACCAACAGACTTGATGCGGATCGGCATCGGACCACCCGGAGTCTGGGCATAGAAAGCCATGCCTGCTTCGACCTTGTCGACTCCCTGGAACACGTTCAGCGGAACTTCCTGAGTCATGCGTTCGTCGTATTCGCCGTAGCCTTCTGCCGGAATGACGACAACGTCAAACTTGTCGCCCACATCGTGACCGACCATAGCCTTTTCGAGACCCGGAACGATCATGCGCATGCCCTGGATGTACTGGAGCGGTTCGCGACCTTCGGAGGAATCGATTACAGCACCTTCATCGGACTTCAGGGTGTAGTGCATCTGGACAACTGTTTTTTCTGCAATTTTCATAAATATCCTTTAGAATCGCGAGCGAACCCGCGGTTGAATCTTGAAGCCCAAATGTAGAAAAAATAGTAGACAGTAGGAAGTAGACTGTAGGAAGTGGTTAGACGAGAGATCGCTTCTCCTCAAAGAGGATAACTCAACTAAGGCAACAAGTTGCCAAGTTTCGTATAGCTGGTAGACGAGAGACGAAAGAGTAATAATCGTGGCTTCGCTACCATATGTTGATAAAAAAATGCTTTTTTCACAACCTCTCGTCTTTCGTCTGTAGGACCTTTGGTCCGTTCTTTCGTCTAACAAGAAACCTGGCTCTCGCGGTATTCACCGCCAAAGGCATGCCCACTCACGGAAAGAATCGGCGGGAACTGGATGCGCTTTGCCAAGGCAAGTCCCTTGAACCTACGGTACCAGAAGCGCATGTCTTCGAGCACAGCTTCGGTCGTTGGCAAATGAGCCTTAAAATAGGCGGCATCCACACCGAGCGTTTCGCAAATCAAGCCTTGCGCTGCAAGCTTTTCGGTAAATTCAAGACTCACGCCCTTCTCGACCCACATCGCAAAGAGTTTGTCATGGTACGGGTAAAGAATCGGGTCACCCTTGCCTTCATCGACATTCATTGCATCACTGAGTTCTGCGCTCGCCGGGATGTCAATAGACGCCTTCGGGATGATTTCAGAATCGCGATTGATGTAACGGGCTAGCGCATAGACCTGAGTTTTCCACAAGTCGCCAAGAGCGCACATCACACCGCAAGTATCGCCGTACAGCGTGCAGTAACCGACCATGGCCTCGCTCTTGTTGCCATTGCAAGTCACGCCGGCCCCCACCACAGATGCAACCGTCGAAAGAATCGAAGCAGAGCGCGTCCTCGCCTGCAAGTTCTCGTGATTGATACCTGCAACCTTCATCACCGTATCGTTACGCACAAAAGAGCAACGTTCCAGCGTATGGCAAACAGATTCAATGATGTCCGAAATCGGGGCGACCATGTACGGCGTTCCAAGGTTCTCGGCCAAGTCACGTGCCGCATTCTTCGTCGTATCGGAATTGAAGCGCGTGGGCATGTTCACGAGGTAAACATTCTGCGGTCCAATCGCTTCGGCATAAAGAGCGGCAGAAACGGCGCTATCGATACCGCCACTTGCCCCAATGACCATGCGCGAGATATGGAACATCTTCAAGTTCTCGCGAATCATGAACACGAGCGCATCGTGAATCTCGGCAATTTCACTTGTGTAAGGCTTTGAGGATTCCGCATAGACCTGCACCTGGCCATCGACAAATTCAATAACTGCCTCCGCTTCGCTAAAGAGCGGCATTTCAAAAACGATTTTGCCATCGCAGTCAAACACGCGGCTACCGCCCGAAAGCGCATAAATATTCTTTCCGGTATTGTCAGTCCCGACGCCATTGAGGCAAACGACAGGCATGGCACAATCCTGAGCCAAGTGCGAAAGTTCCTTGTTTTCGACTTCGCGACGACCGACCACATAAAAGTCACTGCCATGAGTCACATGCGCCACATTCAAAAGCGGCGTATCGTCAAGCACGTCCCCGCACAAGAAGAACGGCATGTTGCCCGCATACTTGCGGATCTCGGCCCAGTCTACGGGGAGCGCCCTGTTGCTTGGCCCAGTAAGTGCATATCGTGGAAACACAACGCAATCTACTTCGGCAGCCTTAGCACGGTCAAAAGCGGCCTTCATCGTTTGCATATTTGCCTGCACATTGCCCGGCAAAATTTTCATCTGTACCACATAAAGTTTCATTTCAATATCCTCTGCGCTAGAAAATAAAAAAATGCACCGCCCATGAGCGATGCCTTTTTTCAAACGCATTATAAAATGCAAGTTGGCAGAACTTAGTTAGCAGAGCTTAGAGAGACGAGCAATGTTCTAAGTTCTAAGTTCTAAGTTCTAACTACTACTCGTACTGCGGAGCTTCGAAAGAGGTCGGGATCTTAGGCGTATCCGGATCATGATGGACGAACGAGAAACCGCTAATCTTGTTGGTATTGCGATCAGTCGGTCCTGCCTGGAGCTGTCCATGGATGCTCGTTGTGCACTTATCCGGATGCAAGCACCCCTTATTGCGCATCATCAAGTGGTAGCCATAGATTTCCCAGACGCCTTCTTTGGATTCAACATTTTTTGTACCATCGAAACCTGAGATTTCATAAGTACCATCGGCCTTGAGTGTAAATTTCCAATCGATATTATCTTTTTTAGCCTGCCATTCACCGACAAAATCGCTAGCCTTTTCGTATTCATATTCGCTAGCTTCAACATCGCAGCTCATCGTCGTTTTCGTTTCGCCATTAGAAGACGAGATTTTGTTGTCAGTTCCGACAGAATAGGTGTACATTGAATAAACTGGCTTGTTATAGTATGCCGGGCGCATCAAGAGCGTGCTACGCTGGATGTCATAATGACCGCCAATCCAGTAGGCAACCTTTCCGTCAGCCGCATTTTCGACGATATACGAATTATCGAAGAACGTAAATGTTCTCGTCGTATCACCATCGGTGCATTCGAAAATTTTGTTCTGAATGTCGGCAGCCTTGGAAACTTTGCCCTTCGTCACGGCGACGCTAGTCTTCACCGCTTCGCTATATTCCTTCGAGCCATTGACCGCATACTTGACGACGTTATCCTTGTCGACGATGAACGAAAGCGTGAAACCGTCCTTGGCCTTGAGCTGTTCCAGAATCTTTTTAACACCATCCGTTTCTGCATACTGCTTGCCGACATTGCCATCGACGAATTTCACTTCGCCATTTGCAAAATCCGTATAAGTCACAAGCCACATTTCATCTAGAATGCGGAGAGCGATAAGGCCCTGCTTACTGCCGGTCGACAGGTAAACTGTCTGGTCAAAAATCTTGAGTTCATAGTTCTTTTCGAGGTCTGCAAGCTTTGCAGCGCGAGCGCCTTTCGGCGCGTCCGCAGAAGACGAAGAATTCGGAGTTTCAGCACTTGAAGAAGACTTCGCCTCATCCTTAGCGGAAGAAGAGGAGTTCGATTCAGACTTGGAATCGGAAGACTTATTATCCTTGGAGTCCGAAGACTTCTTGTCGTCATCTTTTGAATCCGACGACTTCTTATCTTCTGTTTTGGAAGATGAAGACTTCACTTCGCATTCATCGGAATCGCAATCATCTTCTTCGGAAGAAGATGATACTTCTTCTTGGTTATTCTTTGGAGAAGAAGGGCTATCGTCATCTCCGCAAGCAGCGAAGAGGAAAGCCGAGGAAACTAAAAGAGCAAGTAACTTTTTCTTATTCATGTTATGCAATATAAATTATTTAGTCCAATTTAGACCAAGAAAAGTTTACAAATCACACAAAAAAGCTGTAAAACAGCCTTGTCCATTCCAAGAATGTATTATATGGATGTTTTTAAGTAGGCAGAACTTAGAGAGAAGAGCAATGTTCTAAGTGAGATTATCGCTTCGCTCTAATCTCAACTGCTAGGCTCAGAAATAGGCTTGCAAGCAATCCTGCTTCACTCGCCTTACGCAGTTGTCTAAGTTCTAAAATCCTAGAACGGGCAGCCCGGATAGTAGTCTAGGTCGCGTTCGGCATCCTCGATGGAAGGCGCGGCATCGTACAGAAAACCCGCCAAAGCCTGCTCGGCAGACACGCGCTCGCCACCAATCCAATTTTTCAGAACCGCAATGCGTTTCGAGATCCACCACGGCAGCGGGACCATCAGGTGGTGCATCCCGGCGTCAGTCAGCACATGCTTAGCCATTTCCGCCATCGTCATTACGGTTGAACCCGCAAGGGCATAAGTCTTCCCCACGGCACTCGTCATAAGCCCTGCCACGGCAATTCCCTTGACCAAATCCACACTGCGGACCGGGCGTTTTAAGCACTTGCCGCCACCCGGCATAAAATAGACAGGGAATCGTTTCACGTAATCGCGGAACATGTTGAACTCGACACCGCCCCCATCGCCAATCACAAGCGTCGGGCGCACAATCGTCCAGTCAAGTCCGGAGGCTCGCACCAAAGCCTCCCCCTTCTTTTTGCTTTCGCCATACGGCGTGAGTACCGGGTACGTTACCGAAATGCTAGAAACATAAAGGAAGCGCCGCACACCCGCAAGTTTGCAGGCTTCAACAACATTGCGCGTCCCCCACGTATTCACATGCTCGAACGCCCCGCGTTTTGTAGATAAAAGAATTGCCGCCAAGTGATAGACGACATCGACGTTTTCGAACGCCCCTCGGATAGAATCAAAATCGGTCACATCGCCGTAACGGACGTCCACCTCGCTCGGTAAGGACTTCGCCAAAGAATCGCCCGGAAGCGTCAAGACGCGGACACACACTCCCCGTGCTATTAGTTCCCGGCACAACGCCTTCCCTACGACGCCGGCGCCACCCGTTAAAAGAGCAATCATGCTAGGCTTCCAGCATATAACGGATATCTTGAACGCGCCTTGCGAGGGACGCATCCGTTTCCATCTGCTTTTTCAGGGAATTAATGGCGGCGATTACAGTGGCATAGTCCCTGCAGAACATCGCACCGATATTCTGGAGAGAATCGGTCGTGAGTTCGCGGCAAAGGAACATCGCCACCTTGCGGGGCATAGAAATCGCGGCAGCCTGGCGCTTGGACGAGAGTTCACAGACCTCGACACGGTAATCCATAGCGACCGCTTCAATAATGTTCTTGGCGGTGAGTTCCACATGACCGCCATGTTCCGACGGAGCCACAAGGCGCTTCACGCCATTCAAGTTCAAATCGGCCTTGCAGAACATGTTCATCGCACCCAGGAAGTTCAAGAGACCTTCAATCAGGCGCACGTTCTTGCGCGGCTGCATCGAAAGGTAGCGGCAAATTTCTTCGCGGTCGGCCTTCGCAAACGGCAAATCTTCGGACTTCTTGCTAATCAAGTTCATGCGGGTCGCAAGATCCGGTTCGTCAATGCCCACAGCCACACAGGAGGCAAGCGGAGCAAGAAGCTTCTTGGAAATGCTCGGGATTGAAGACCTCGAAGAACCGCGGGATTCGTTATCCGTATCGACAACCTTAAACAGGTTCGGGTGGCGGTCGCAAGAAATCACGACCTGCTTGCCTTCGGCGCGCAAATGCTTAATCAGAATCGCAAGGCGGTCCTGCGTCCAGAGGCCCTTTTCCAAGAGCTGCACATCGTCGAGCAAAAGCACATCGCAAAGTTCATAGCGTTCACGGAACTTTTCTGCAAGCTCACGCACATTGCCCGTCTTGTTGTGGAGTGCAGACGCCATAGCCGTTGCATCACGCAAAAAGTCATAAGCGTGGCAATAGACAATGGATGCCTCAGGGCGGCTCTTCTGGATTTTAGCAGCAATGGACTGCAACAAGTGCGTCTTGCCAAGGCCGCTCTCGCCATAGACAAAAAGCGGATTCAAAGCCGGGTCACCCGGATTTTCGGCCACCGCCTGGCACGCACGGAAAGCCGTAGAATTGCACTCCCCTTCAACAAAGTTTTCAAAAGTATAGCGGGCATAAAGAGCCAAAGGCTGCTTCGGGCGCTTAACCTCGACTTTCTTTTTCTCGGGACGCGGAATAACAGGCATCGTGAGCTTGATTTCGGGAATCGGGTCCGTCGGTGCAATCTGACGGATGCGATAATCAACAAATTCACTACCAAATACAGCCGTAAAGGACTTGCGCAATAAATCGCCATAATGGGAATTCACCCAGTTCTCGCGAAGCTCATCAGGAACAGTGAGCAAGGCATAGCCATTGCACATTCCCTCATAACCAAGAGCGTCGAGAATTACGGCACCAAAAAAGTCCTTACATTCCGAACGCACGCGGTCGAGCACCTGTTGCCAGGGCGACTCTGCAATATCCAACAAAGAAACAGTATTTTCCACGATCTAAAAAACCAATCCAAAGTATAAAAGAGCAAGCAAAAAATAAGAAAGGAAATCCGAACCACAAGCACCCCAACTTTTTTTTTTTCGAAATCCCTATTTTTCGCTCAAAAATGGCAAAAAATTTTTAGAAACATTTTTTATCACACTTTTTCCAGTTTACACCACCCTTACGAACGTATGTGTAACAAAATTATCACTTACTATTAGCACAAGTTATCAACAGGTATTTTTTCAAACATCCCTTGACAAGATTTTCCTTACTTTAAGCATACAAATTCTTATACAAATGGCGAAATTCGCTCAAAAACGCCACTTTTTAGCATTATAAAAAATGTAACTTGGTGAAAATCAACAAGTTACATGCGGTGATTAGTTATTGATTTTTGGTTATTAGTCAATAGTCATTAGTCAGTAGTTTTTTTTGCTAATGACCTATTTAATTCTAGACGTTTTGCGACTCGTTGCTTGGAGTAGACTGAGGCTCAGCCTTATTCTCACCAAGCTTTTCTTGCTGATGGTCAATCCTATTTTCAAGCAACTTTTCGATTTCAGGGAGCAGACGATCCTTCACACGATCAAGATACAAGCATTGCAGCTGGATCATGCGGTTGCGATGGCGACCGGCAAATTCCTGAATCCAGTGGCTCACGGCCTGCTGGCGGTCCTGGATTTTGTCATGCAAAGAACGCTGGATGAAAGTTCTCTGAACTTCCATATAGCGCTGCATATTGAACGGCATGCGGTAGGTTCGAATAAACTGCTTCAACAACACCAACAAGCAAAGATGATCATTGCATTGATGATCTTGAATGAACTGCCGTAACTCTTCCAGATGTTTCTGGAAGAACGGCACAATCGCTTTATCATCTATCTGATAAAGTTCAAGTTCATCCTGTTCTTTTGTCGCTTTATCGACTGCCATGTTCCAAATCTATTTTTTTATGGTATATTATGAATTTGCACGTTTCACAAGAAAGCCAAATTTGGAGTTTTTTCCGCTATTTAAAGTATTTTTTCCCAGAAAAACGCGTCCTTCAGTTCCCGGATTCAAACGATCCGCAGCTGCACCGCGGAAATCCAGCATTTCCTCGACTTCGCACTTCTGCATGCCATCGGGAGTCATGAGTTCCAACGTATCATCCATAGAGAAAGGATTTTTCACGTTCACAAGGCAGGCGCCCGTTGCCTCATCAAAGTCCTTAATCTGGGCCGCCACACAACCACCAGCGGCATCCACATGCGTCGCTTCGTAGTTCTGCGGCAACGGTCCACGCAAGAATCCAGGCATAAAGCCTCGCCCATCGACAAAGGTTATCGCACGGCGGCTTTCTTCGGGCACAGGCATCCCTTCTGCTACGGCATCAATCGCCATGCGGTAAGCGCGCACGACCTGGCTCAAGTAGTACACAGAGCGTGTACGACCTTCAATCTTGAAGGAATCAAGACCGCCCGCCACGAGTTCAGGAATCACGTCCAAGGCACAAAGGTCACGACTACTCATAAAGTAGGTGCCCCACGTATCTTCGTCGAGCGCAATCGGGTCAAGTTCCGGGCGATCGGTGCGCTGAAGCGCAAAAGAGCCTTCATGTTCACGATAGTCCTCGACCTGCGGACCGGAATTTGCATATAAGCGATAAGGCATACGGCAACTGTTATCGCAGGCGCCCTGGTTTGCATCGCGGTGCGTCACCCAGTTCGAAAGCATGCAACGGCCAGACATGGCCATGCAAACAGCGCCATGGACGAACACTTCCAGTTCAAGGTCCGGGACCTGTTTCTTTATCTCCAAAATTTCGGATAGGCGAAGTTCACGGCTCAAAATGATACGGCGAACGCCCAAGTTCTTCCAGAACGAGGCTGCAAGATAGTTTGTCGTATTCGCCTGCACAGACAAGTGAACTTCCGTTTCGGGATGTTCCTTCAAGAGCCAGCCCACAAAGCCCGGATCTGCGACAATCAAGGCATCCGGCTTGAGTTCCAATGCGGCATTCAAAGCTCTCTGGAACGATTCCACCTTCACATTACGCGGAATCACGTTACTCGTGAGGTAGAACATCTTGCCATGTTCGTGTGCGTAAGCAATGCCTTCAGCAAGGTCATCGAGATTCTTGAAACCGTTTTCGCGAGCGCGCAACGAGAACGCCGGCTGTCCGGCATAAACCGCATCTGCACCATAGGCAAATGCATACTTCATTCGTACAAGGTCACCCGCAGGTGCTAAAAGTTCAGGCTTATTCATACACTCTACCATTTAAATCCTGCGCGAATGTAGGCTTTACGGTCATCAATCAATGTCAGCTCTCCCATGAACGAGAATCGCTGTCCCTCGTAGCTAATCGCCGGCGAAAGCAAATACTGGAGCTTCGCGCCTTTCAAGAAGCTCTTGTGAATCTTCATGTGGTTCGATGTCGGCGTCGTATCGTTCACAGCGCTACCGTGATCCGTCCCTTTCCAGAACCACGTCTGGCGAATCGATGCAAAAATATGCCCATCCAGACGAGCAAACACATTCCAGTCAATCGTACGGCTATTGGGGCCGCCCTGATTGCCTAATGGAAATCCCAGGTGCGCCACCTGAGCTGTATTTTGCTTAAAGTGTGAATAAACAAAAGGTTCAACACGGGCATATTCAAAAATCATACCCGCCTCAATCTTGTGTCCCTTGTAGTAAAAGTCGTGTCCAGCCTGGAAACCCGCCATCCACGCCCACTTCGCTTCGATATTGTCGTTTCGGATGAGGCTAATCGGGGATTCCATGTCGTCCAGGAAGAATTCCGTATAAAAGCGCACCGCATTGAACAAACGATAGTTAAAGTCAAAAGAAATCGAGCCGTTGTTGCTGCTTTCGGAGTAGTTGCCCTTTTCCATAAACAAGGGTGCAGTCGGAACAAACAACCAAGGCTTCATATTGTCATAGAGAATCGTAAGTTCACTAATACCAAAAGTGGCGTTCCCGACGGCAAGCTCATAGCGATGGCCAAAGAGATTTCGTGTAAAATCCTTATTCTTATCGCTCATGCTATTGAATATGCGCAAGTCAGCATAAAAACTCATTACACGAAGCGGGCCAATCATCAAGTCTAGGCTCATCATGTTGTACGGAAGCGCGAACTGGTTCAAGGACAAGTTATTGTAGTAACCCGGGCCCCAGTGCATCACATCACGGCCAAAGTCCAAACGCAGCCAGTCGTAGTTAAAAGCGAAATGCGTACGGTAGCGCGCATAGCTCGAGTACTCGACACCGGAATTATTCTCGCTCTTCTGGTTTTCCAAGAACTCGCCGTCAAAAGACTTCGGATACTTGGCGGAATGCCCTTCGCTATAGATTCGAGCGTCCAACACAAAGTCCACGGAATCGACAAAGCCACGCAAGTAAAGGCCGCCATCAATCCCCGGCCAAATCGTATCGCCGATGGACGACTTTTTAACACGATAATCACGTCCCGACCAAACCTGATCGCCAAGCGATTCTCCACCGCGATAGTCGATGCCACCGACAACACTTGCGGCAATTCCAAAACGCGGAACAGCATTTTCAAGCGCGACAGATTTCGCGACACAAGCCGAATCGCCGGCTTTGCAATTGAGCTTGAGCCCGTTCCCTAAAATTGCGGCTCCACGCTCGCTATCGTAATAAAGGAGCGCATCGCCTTCGGTTTTCGTAAAGTTCTTGCGGAAACTCGTATCCCTACGCGGGTATGTGAAATACTGGAGGTCCTCCCCTATAGTCTGGCGATGGTATTCAAACAGCATCGGAGCCGTTTCGAGATTGCGTAAGTTGCGGGAATGTTCAGGTTCAATGACCGGAGAGGCAGAAAAAGACTCGCTTACAGCCGCCATGACAAACACGCAAGAGAGAATAATTGAGTAATTCTTAAAAACCATTGCCCAAATTTAGCATAATCGTTCAGCGGATTCTCCGAAAAACGAAAAAATGAGCCTAATCGTTCCATACGGAACTTTTCGTTCCACAAAAAAAATATTCCTTGCAAGGATAAAAGCATTATAGGCATTTGGAGAAAGTTTAAAGAAATATAAGTTTGAAACTAGTTGAATGGGAGATATCATTATGAACAAGAAAATCTTAGCACTGGGCTATACATCCTGCATTTCACTAGCAATACTTACAAGTTGCTCGGATTCTACGTCACCTTCTGGCGCTTTTTACAATCCAGACAGTGAAATCAATTCCAGCAATTCTGAATTCGCAGAAGAAATACAGTCAAGCAATTCCGAACTCACGCAAACCCCGGATATTCCTGAAGGCGCGGGCATTTCAGAATCACCAACAAGCAGCACAACAGCTTCACAGCCGACTCCGGCCTCAAGCAATTCCGACACAAGCTCTGCCCCAAGTTCCGCAAGCAATCCGGCAAATAGCGTCGAAACCAGCTCGTCAAGCAGCGCCATTGCAACAAATCCAGGCACAGAACCCGCACAAGCCAACGAAAATACGGGAGGTCGCCCCGTCATCACTTACGCAGCAAGTGGCGCCACAGCCACAAATGCCGGAAACTGCATCACCGTTACAGGTGGTAGCGTCACCATCAAATGCGGTGGCGAATACGACTTTAGCGGTTCTTACAGCGGTAGCGACGCCCAAATTCTCGTGAACACCGCCAAGACGGACAGTTCCGTTTACTTGAACATGAAAGGACTCACGCTTACAAACACGGCAGACGCCCCAATTTACATTCAGAAAACAAGCAAGGCTTTTGTCGTCGCGAAGAACGGCACGACCAACACATTCACAGACGCATCTACAAGAACAAAGACTTACAACTACACCAACGACTCCGGTGAAGCCAAGACTGATACGACGGGCGCATGCATTTACGCGAAGGACGACCTCACCATCAAAGGCGAAGGTACGCTTATCGTCAAGGCAAATTACAACAACGGTATCCATACCAGCAATGACTTGAAGGTGAAAAACGGCCTCATCACCGTGAACGCAAAGAACAATGGTCTCAAGGGCAAAGGCTCCGTCGAAATCAGCGGCGGCACCATCAACATCACCACAGCCGAAGGCGACGGCATCAAGAGCGATACCGAGGACGCTGCAGATTTGGCAAACGGCAAGGGTTCCATCGAAATCACGGGCGGCACCATCACCGTGACATCCGCATTTGACGGCATCACAGCAGCAAACGCAGTCATCGTCGCCAATGGAGAATCCACAGCACCGGCAATCAAGATTACATCTGGCGGCGGACAATCCTGCCTCAGCTTGAACACCAGCACGACCGGCGGACGCGGCGGAATGGGCGGTTTTGGCGGGATGGGCGGCAGTTCCTGCTCCACCACCGAAAGCATGAAGGGCATCAAGGGCGATTCAAGCATCACTATTAGCGGTGGCGTTATCGACATCAACAGCCGTGACGACGGTCTCCACAGTAGCGGAACTATCACACTCAGTGGTGGAACAACGACAATCGCCACAGACGACGACGGCGTCCACGCCGACAAATCTCTCTACGTCAAGGACAATGCGAACGTGAGCGTGACCATCGCTTATGAAGGCATGGAATCTCCGGACATGAATTTCGAAGGCGGCATCACAAGCGTCATCACCACGGACGACGGCTGGAATGCAGCCGGCGGCACAAGCACGACCTCCACAGGCAACACAGGTCGCGGCGGCTGGGGCGGAGCAGGCGGAGGCATGGGCGGTAGCACCGGGAATCTCAAGGTCTCTGGCGGTTACCACTACGTTTACGTGGGCACAGGCGACACGGACGGCATCGACAGCAATGGCGGCATCAGCATCACCGGAGGCGTCATCATCGTGGAATGCCGCATGAACGGTGGTATGGGCGGCATGGTCGATTCGGACGGAACGACATCGATTACAGGCGGCAAGTTGCTCGGATTCGGCACAAACAACTCCGAAGAAGGCACGCAGTACAGTGTCAGTTTCACGACAGACAACTACTACGGCACAGCGGATATCGCATTCAAGCCGAGTTTCTCCGGAAGCCGCATGGTTTCTAACGTAGGAAAGCCGAGTGTCGTGAATAGCATAAGCGGCATGACCAAGACTTGCTTCGGGAACAGCACCGACCGCTGCGTTTATACAAATTAGAACTTAGTTGGTAGAGCTTAGAACTTAGTTGAAAGTAAAAAGACGAGCTATAATGCTCGCCTTTTTCAAATTTCAATTTTACAGCATTCGCCTCTCTCGTCTTTCGTCTACCAGCGAAGCGATCTTTCGTCTAAACTACATCCAGCCGCGATCAGATGTACCAGAAATACCACGAATCTTAAGGTCAAAGTCATCGCGGTTCGTCGCTGCATTCATTGCCGTTTCCAGCGAAATCTGCTCGTTCTGGTAAAGTTCGAGGAGCGCCTGATCGAACGTCTGGCTATGGTATTGAAGGTGGCCTTCGGCAACAGCTTGTTCCACCATGTCAATCTTGTTCTTATCCTGGATGTATTCCTTGATAGCGCCCGTATTCACGAGAATTTCGGCAGCCGGGACTCGCCCCTTGCCATCCTTCGTCGGCAAAAGACGGAGCGAAATAATGCCAGCCAAAACTTCGGCAAGCAAAAGACGCACTTCATCATGCTGGTGCGGCGGATACATCGAAAGCACACGGTGAATCGTTTCCACAGCATTCGTCGTATGGATAGTCGCAAAGACCATGTGGCCAGTATCTGCTGCGGTAAGCGCAATCTGCATCGTTTCAAGGTCACGAATTTCGCCCACGAGGAGCACATCCGGATCCTGACGGAGCGCAGCACGGAGTGCATTCGCATACGAAAGCGTATCCACGCCGATTTCACGCTGCGAGATAATCGCCACGTTATCACGATAAAGGTATTCAATCGGGTCTTCGACCGTAATGACGTTCACAGATTCTTTCTGATTGATGTAGTCAATCATCGAAGCAAGCGTTGTGGACTTACCAGAACCCGTCGTACCCGTCACAAGCACAAGACCGCGCTTAGTCAAAGCCAAGTCACGAATCACTTCGGGCAAGTGCAAATCTTCGAAAGCAGGAATCACAGCCTTGATATGACGAATCACAACCGCAATTGTTCCACGCTGACGGAAAACGTTCACACGGAAACGGCCCATATCACGAGCGCCCACGGCAAAGTCGCATTCCTTATTAGCCTCAAAACGCTGCTTCTGGTCGCGATTCATGATATCATCCAAGAAGGAATCCATCATAGCGCTATCGATGCGCACATCAAAAAGTCTTTGCAAAGCACCATTGATACGATAAACCGGCGGAACACCAACTCGCAGATGCAAGTCAGACGCCTTGCGGTTTACCATTTCACGCAAGAGCTGTTCAATGCGAAGTTCAGCCATATTAGACTTCTCCAAACTTTTCGCGGCAAAGTTTCTTTACTTCTTCCAGACGGGATTTGATTTCTTCGTTATCCGGATTTTTCTTGGCCAAATCCGTATAAATGTCAAGAGCCTTGTCGTAAACACCCTGCTCCATATAAATGTCTGCTAGAGTGCGCGTATTCAGACTATCATCCAAATCGGCAGCACCACGAGAGAGCGGAGCATCCGCATTTTCGACGAGACTTGCAGCCACTTCGTCATCGGAATCGCCGGACATCAGGTAGTCAACACCGTTGTTGTTCGGTTCATCAGATTCCGGCAAGGAATCGTCTTCGTCAAAGAGGCCCTTAAAAGCGTTCGAGACTTCAGAATCAATAGAATCGAGTTCTGCAGACGGAGCAACTTCTTCGGCAACCTGTTCAGCAGGTTCTGCGGCAGGCTCTTCTGCGACAGGCTCTTCGAGAGTATCAGCCGGAGCAGAGAAGGCGCTTGTCGGTTCTTCGGCGGCAACTTCAGCCGGAACTTCAGCAGCTTCAGTTTTTTCTTCAGGAAGGTCATCGGCATCAGATCCGAAGATGCTATCAAAAGATTCATCGACACTCTTTTCGACATCTTCCTTGACAACGCTTTCTTCAATTTCTGCGCTCGTCGCTTCCTGGCTTAAAGGTTCTTCAGCCGATTTTTCTACAACTTCACTTGGCGCGCTATCAGACTTTTCTTCTGGCAGGGCAAGGTCATCATCGTCTCCGAACATGGAGGCAAATGCTCCGCCCATTTCCTTTGCGACATCTTCGTCTGGAGCGGATTCCTTCGGCTGTTCTGCAGGAGCTTCATCATCACCAAAGAGAGCGTCAAAGGCGCCATCGACTTCTTCTGCAACGGGTTCTTCAGCAACAGGTTCTTCGGAAACAACCGATTCTTCTGCAACAGTTTTTTCAGCGACAGATTCTTCTGTCGGAGCAGTTTCATCCAAATTCAGAACAAAGTCATCATCGGACTTCGGCAAGTCTTCTTCGTCAGAAAAGTCCATGTGAGTTGTCGGGACAAAGCCTTCTACCGGTGCAATCTTTTCTTCCGATTCCGTCGGATTAAATTCCGGAGACTTTTCAATAGCGCTTTCTACATTGTCCGAAATTTCAGCATTTTCTTCGACGTCGGTCAAGGCGCTTGTCAAAGATTCTGCAGGCTCTTCTACAGCCGGAGCATCGGACGAAGCATCGTCATTCATGCTAAAGTCGGCATCAGCGGACTTTTCAAACAAGCTGCCAAATGAATCTTCCACAGATTCTTCAAGAGACTTTTCAGAAGGTTCCGCAAGGGTTTCGGCTTCTGTATTTTCTTCTATTTCAGCCGGTTTTTCTTCTGTTCCAGCAGTTGCACTTGTTGCAAATTGCGCAGGTTCTTCTACAGCCGGAGCATCGGACGAAGCATCGTCATTCATGCTAAAGTCGGCATCAGCGGACTTTTCGAACAAGCTGCCAAAAGAATCTTCTACAGATTCTTCAAGAGGCTTTTCTTCAACAGATTCGGCAGGAGCTTCGTTTTCTACAGGCTTTTCTTCAGGGAGTTCATCATCGCCAAGCAAAGAAGAGAAAGCATCATCAACAGTCGTCGCCTGAGCTTCAGACTTTGATTCTTCAGCAGCCGGAGTTTCATCCAAATTAAGCACATCCGGTTCACCCGCATCTTCCTCATCCGAGAAATCCATGTGCGTTGTCGGAACAAGACCTTCAGAATGTAAACCAACAAGGTTATCCTGTTCCGTCGGTTCTTCATCAGGGGCACCGAGATTTTCCTCGGCGACTTCAGCAGCAGGTTCTGCCGATGAAGTTTCTTCCGGAAGTTCATCATCGCCCAAAAGCGAAGAGAACGCGTCATCGACATTCGTCGCCTTTTCATCCGCTTCTAGCGGTTCGTCCAGACTGTCGAGGCTAAATTCAGTATCATCGGACTTTTCTTCCACGACATCTTCAGACTTCGGTTCGTCGATTGTTTCGGCCTTTTCGCTTTCATCAGAGAAATGCGAGAAGAGCGAAGATGTTGCAAGTTCTTCTGCAGCCGGCGCCTTGTCCGCGTCAGAATCGGCCACATCAAGATCATCATCGCCGCCCAAGATTCCAGAAATAGCAGAAGAAACTTCAGACGAGTTCAGCACATGGCCGTCAAAGTCCGAAATTTCCGATTTCTGGGAATCCTCGACATTACCATCCGACACAGAATCCAGAGAATTGCGCAAGGCTTCCATCGAGGAATTGTCCTCTTCATCCGTATTCGGGAGCGATGCCGCCAAATTCGCAAAGATATTATCTTCTTCTGTCGCATCGCCATTTTCGGCATCCATATCCATCGTGAACGAACTATCGTCCATCGGCGGTGCGGCAAGCATCTGGTCTTCTTCGGGGAGAACATCGTACTCGTCCTTCCAGAACGGATCCAGCGGGTCCATATCATGAACGCGGCGGAAACAGGCATTGCGCTCCGCTTCCTTGCCAAGCTTATCGTAGGATTCTCCCATCCGCTTATGGGCAGAAAGGCAGAACGGGTCCTTGGCGAGCACCTTCTTGTATTCCATAATACTTCCGGCGAAATCCTGCTGCCCCGCCAAAATTTTTGCACGGACCAACATTGCAGGAACATCGGAGGGAGATGCAGCTAGAGCGGCATCCACCGTCTTGAGAGCGGCTTCATAATCCCCCGAAGCACGCTCCATATCGGCAAGCCAGGCCAAAGCCTGAGAACGCCCCTTACTTTTTTTTACAGCCTTTCTGAGAGAATCCAACGTTACAGCCATCATTTCTCCAATGGAAGAAGAATAGCTTCATCCGCTAAAAGTACAGGAATGCCTTCGCGAACCAGATAGACACGAGAACCATCAGGTGTCGTGAGCGCTTCGGTCAAAGGTTCAGTAATAGCTTCGCCAGCAACATTCTTGAGCGAACCCGCATTAATCGCATTGTTCAAAAGCGCAATGCAATCCTCGCCTGCCTGGGCGAGCGGTTGACGGGTTTCCGGACAGCAAAGAATACTTAACAATTTAGAATCGAGCATAATACCTTTTAAATGTGTTATTTCATCAAAAAAATAACACAATTTTTACAAAAAAGAACGATTTTAACGAAGATATTTAAGGTCTACGAGGGCAAAATTGCCATTTTTCCCGTTTCCGATGAGCAAATAGACCCTGAGGCCAAGGCTATCCAGCCAGTTAATGTTGAAATCCTCACGATAGCCCGAGAAATTGGACACCACCAACAGTTCACGGCAGCCGGTGCGGTTGCAGATGTTTTCCATCTGAGAAAGGGGCCCGAGCAGGTGCTTGCGGTTCTCTTCGGAGAGCTTTTCGGGTTCGCCGCTCACGCAGCCAAGGATCTCGATGCCGGGAATCACGTTGTAGCTATCGAACCAGTTGTTCAGGGAATCTTCGCGACCGCCGAGCAGAATGGAGCGGTGGCGTTTTTTTGCAAAAATACGGTAGAAATAGTTTATCCAGAACGCAACGCGGCGCCAAGCAAGGAGAACCAGCGGGATAAAGAGACTGGAACAGACAGCATAGACGCACCACCCAATACTGGGATAGATTGTAGACTTGTCTCCCGGGACATAAGAAAATTGGGCAAAGTAACGGAATACCTCATACCCACCAACAGCAAGAAGGTTCAGTGGCACAAGGTACTGCAAGAACTTTTCGCCCTTGAGGCTGGATTCCGTGTATTCCCCACGGAAAATAAGAAAGACCATATTAACAATGGCGACCAAGCCAACAAGCCACCAGTCATCAAAAGTCGTTATCACCCCGATGGATTCCTTAATGGATGTAAAAATGCATCCGTCATTTCCCAAACCGGGCAAAAATACAAGTGCCCACAGCGCCACAACGCCCAAATCGAGGAACATCTTCCAGAACTTTGGAATCAGGCGCGAGAACATGCCCACGAATGCAGCAAATAAAATACCGAAAGACACGAGGAAATTTGGGACAAAATAAAGATCCTTGTGCTTTTTCACGAAGATAAGCATAGCCTTGTAGAAGTCCACGTAGGAACCCCAACGGCGCGTGCGGCAGCTTTGCCCCTTAAAATGCAGAATGTTCGTGACCGGCGTGTAATAGTTCTTGAGGCCCATCTGCTTTGTACGGAAGCAGAGGTCCAGGTCTTCGCCGTACATGAAGTAGTCTTCGTCAAAGCCGTTCAGCTTTTCATAGACATCTCGACGGATGCAGAAGAACGAGCCGCTAATGGCATCGACTTCAATCATCTCGTCCGGGTCGGCGTACGTCATGTTGTAGCTGGCAAGCGTTTTGCTCTTCGGGAACATCGCCGCAAGACCAATCGTCTTTGAGACGGCAGACACAATCGTCGGGAACGAACGGCGGCAAGCCCACTGTAGCGTTCCGTCTTCGTTCAAGATGCGGCAGCCGACCGTACCCGCTTCCGGGTGTTCTTCCATGAACTTGAGCATTTCGCAGAAGGCGTTCTTCGAGATAATCGTATCAGGATTGATGAAGAACAGGTACGGCTTGGTCGCATGCTTTTCAGCCAAGTTGCAGCCCTTACCAAAACCCAAGTTTTCATTGGAGTCAATCCATTCCACTTCGGGGAAGAAGTTCTTGATTTCGGGAATAATCGGCTCGTTGGAACCGTTATCCAGAACAATAATCTGCGAATCGATACCCTCGCAGGCGTCGCGCACAGACTTGAGGCATGCCGGAATGAAGTCGCAAGAGTTATAAGCAATGATAATGACAGAACAGGAAAGCATATTAGACGAAAGAACGGCGCTTTGCGCCTACAGACGAAAGACGAGAGGAAAAAATACAATGGGGCTGTTCACAGACACATTGTTGAGCCAAGAATTTTTGACTCATAAAACTTATATCAAATCTATAAACCATACAAATAACCTTCATATTTTGTGCGAAGCACCATTATAAAACCGTTGCACAAGTGCCAAATGCTAGGCTCAGAAATAGGCTTGCAAGCAATCCTGCATCATTCGCCTTACGCATTTGTCGTCTCTCGTCTAAAGGACCGTAGGTCCGTTCTTTCGTCTAAGCCAGGCCCAGTCGCAGTTTCAGCACGAGGAAGAAAGCTTCGGAGATGATTCCGCCGCTCATCTTGGAGGTGCCACGGGTGCGGTCCGTAAAGATGATGGGGATTTCCTTGACTCGGAGGCCCTTCTTCCAAATCTTGAAGGTCGTCTCGATCTGGAAGCAGTAACCGTCACTCTTCATCTTGTCGAGGTTCAACGCCTGCAATGCTTCACGGCGGAAGCACTTGAAGCCGCCAGTCGCATCGCTAATCGGAAGGCCCGTCACAAGTCGCGTATAGACATTTGCGCCATAGCTGAGGATTAAGCGGCGGAGGTCCCAGTTCACAACGCTAATGCGGTGGTCCTGGTAGCGGCTGCCAAGCACGAGGTCGGCATCTTCGGCAGTTTCCAAAAAGCGGTTCAAGTCCGTCGGAGAATGGCTAAAGTCAGCATCCATTTCAAACACGCGTTCGTAATCGCGTTCAAGCGCCCACTTGAAGCCCATCACGTAAGCTGAGCCAAGGCCCATCTTGCCTTTACGGCGAATCAAGTGGATTCGAGGATTCTTGTCGGCCTCGGCCTGAACGAGGTCACCCGTTCCATCCGGGGAGCCATCGTCCACGACCAAAATTTCTAGACACTTATTCTGTTCCAAAATTGCCGACATGATGAGGAGGATATTCTCCTTCTCATTGTAGGTAGGAACAATCACCAAACTCTTAGGGAACTCCATTAAATACCTCTCTAAACACAAATCTATACAAAATTACAGTTGGCCAATGACATCGGAAACCGGATACGTGCGTTTTTTATTGCCGTTCATCATCTCGCCAAGAAGCCCAAGCGAGAAGAACTGGACACTCATGACAAGCGAGAATGCGCCAGCCAGCAAAAGCGGACGCACATGCATGGCCCCCGTCTGGATCCATTCATAGCCAAAATAACCGCAAGTGCCAAGACCGAAAAGCATCAATATAAGCCCGATCAGCCCAAAGAAATGGAGCGGTTTCGAAGAGAAGCTGCGCATGAACATGAGGGAAACCAGGTCAAGGAACCCGCTCACCAAGCGCGAAACGCCGTACTTCGAGACGCCATGCACGCGAGCGCGGTGTGCGACGGGCATTTCAGTAATGCGGAAGCCCTGCCACTTGGCCATTACCGGGATAAAGCGGTGGTAGTCGCCATAAAGCTGGATGTAGCGAACCACGGAACTGCGGTATGCCTTGATGCCGCAGTTGAAATCGTGAAGGCGCTTGCCACAGACCATCGACACGGTCAAGTTGAAAAGCTTGGAAGGCATCGTCTTGTGCCACGGATCGAGGCGGCGGATTTTCCAGCCAGAGACGAGGTCATAGCCGGATTCAAGAATCTTGATCATCTTCGGGATTTCGAGCGGGTCATCCTGCAGGTCGCCATCGAGCGTGGCGACGTACTTGCCGCAAGCCTTGGAGAAACCAAGAGCGAGCGCCGCCGCCTTGCCGCAGTTAAACTGGAAACGGAATGCGCTTACCGAGGAACCCGGCTTGGCATTGTATTCCTTAGCCAAGCCCTCCACCACTTCCCAGGTATTGTCGCGGCTACCGTCATCGATAACGATAACCTCGAATTCCATACCAGTCGGTTGAATGGCAGCCCAAATTTCCTTAAACAACTGGGGAAGATTTTCACTTTCTTCCTTAACAGGGATAACCAAGCTCAAATCCATGACAATACCTCGAAACTATTTTGCAGAGTCCGCAGCCGGCGCCACTGCCGTTTCTTCATCGACCTTGAGCGACTCGTCCGTAATCGCTTCGATTTGCTGGAGGCTCATCGCAAGGCGGCTTTGGCCCGGAGCATCGTAAGCCGGAATACTGTTCAAACCGCGCTTCACGACATCAATAGCCTTCTCCTTCATGCCTGCAGATGCATACACGTAAGAAGCGGCCCAGTAGTTACGCCATTCTCTCGGGAACTGGTAAATGCCAAGTTCCAGGTACTTGGCGGCATCCGTAGCGATGCGTTCAACTTCGGCCTTGTCGGCACTCGTAAACGGTTTCTTGGAGATAAGTGCTGCAATCTTTTCGCGGGCGTCGAACGAAATTTGCAGATAGAGCGAGACATAGCTACTGAGCAAGCGTTCGGTTTCGGAATTGATGTAAGCTGAACCGTCACCGAGACCGCGGAACTTGTACACGGTGTCGATCATAGCTGCAGTAACCTTGGCATCAAAAGCGTTCTGCTTCGGCGTGAGGTCGCCTTTCACAAAGTTGTAGACCATGCCTTCCTGGACCATGTACTTTTCGAGGCCCATGAAGTTAGACGTACCCACAGTCGTCGAGATTTCGATTGGGCGGTCCATGTTCTGGAGAGCAAGGTCAATCACGAGCTTGTACTGCGTGAGCATCATGCCTGCCCGAGTTCTCTTAGCCCAATCCAGGAACGCATCCCAAACCTGGTAATTCACCTTGAACTGGAGAAGCTTTGCGGAATCGGCTTCAGAGAGATAGCCCTTAGCTTCCAACTGGTCGATTCGTTCCTTGAGCTTCGGCTTCAAGTTTTCGGCACGGCGGACCCATGTAGACACCTGGTGGTTCGGGTTGTTCGCGCTACTATTGTCAAGGACCATATCATTATCGATCGTTTCCTTGTTGTACGAAAGCTTGAGGATTGGTTCGTTGGTAAGCATCTGCTTGATGTACCAGTCCGTATTGCCCAAGGAGAGGTTCACCACGCGCACATCCTTACGGATACCGGCAACTTCCTGAGCAAACCACAGCGGGAACGTGTCGTTATCGCCATTCGTGAAGAGGATGGCGTTCGGGCGGCAGCTGTTGAGGAGGTTGTAAGCGTAATCCCAAGGAACCCAGAGGCCGGAACGGTCATGTTCCTTGTAGTTCGAAATGCAGGGCACAAGGAACGAGACAAGCACGAGGGCGGCTGCAATCGGAGATGCAAAAGCCATAGTCGATGCGGATGTCGCCGCAAGCAACACGAGAATGCCCGCACCGATACCGTAAATCATGCTCATGAAAATGAATGCCGGCGTGTAGAAGTAATCACGTTCGCGGACTTCCATGTGGACAGCTTCTGGGAACGGGGCGCGCTGGCCAAAACGGGCAAAGCTTTCCTCAATCTTCTGCCAGTTTCTCCATGCGGCGGTATTTTCGGCAGCGCTAATCTTCCTTTCGAATTCAACAATCTGCGATGCCGGCGCATTACGCATGCGGAGACGTTCAATCCTGTACTTGGCAGTCTCAATCTCCTGGCGGAGGTCAATGAGTTCGTTCGGGTCCGGGAGAGACGTAATGCCCGCACCGGCGTTGTTCAGGTCGGCCACATTGCGCGTCATAGCGCTCACCCAGTAGTCGCGGTCGCGCTGTTCCATGCGGGTGCCATCGGCAAAGTTGATGTAGAACAGGAGGCCAAAAGAGCAAAGCGCATAAAGCGCCGAAATAAAGATACCCACATGCTTGTTGCGCTTGTAAACGTACACGCAAGTTGCAACCAGGAGGCCGTTAAACAGCAAGAAGAAAAAGAGCTGCATAAAGGTATTGTCGCCCATGAACGACATCTGCGTCGGGAACTTGATTCCCAAACGTTCAATCGGTTCATTTTCGGAAGCATCAAAAGAGTAAACACCATTAGCGTAATTCACCCCGCCCACCTTAGTCGGCAGATACTGGGCCATCTGGTAACCACCATAGCTCATGCTCGGGAAAGAGAGCACCTGGTGAGCAATCTGGGAACGACGGTAGAAAGCACGGGTAATCATGCTTTCGGAACCGTACTGCTTACGTTCGATAAACGCATTGAAGGCGTTCCAGTTCTTGCCGTCAAAGAGGTTACCAAGCTGGAGGTTGCCCTGTTCGTCGCGGATGTTCAGTTCCGGGTCGTTTTCGTCAATCGTCGGGTTGAGTTCCGAACGGATCGGGATGTAGAGGTGCGTGCTGTAGCCGACCAAAGCAAAGAACGCAAAAGCAAGCGAAAGCTTGAACGCATGGTTCACGCGAGCCGGGAAAACGCTACGGATAGCTGGCACAAAGACCACAAGAGAAAGTACGACAAGGCAGAAAAGCGAGATTTCAATGAAAGCAGAGACCATGTAAATCACGGAGCAGAGGAGCGTACCCGTAATCCAGATAGGAATGCGTTCGACAATCTTTTTCGGCTGAGCCACGAGAAGCAAGGCAAACACAGCCGGCACCGTAAGCATCGTATAAAGGTGAGCGCCCACGCCAAGGAATGCGATATAGCAAATGAAGATGAGAATACGGTCGCTACCCGCCTCGTCACGCTTGTTGTACCACACCAAGCCGAGATAAGAGACAAGCATGAGGATGAACATGGCGACGCCATAGACTTCGGCTTCGACCGCATTGAACCAGAACGTATCGGAGAACGTGAGGAGGAAGCCAGCAACGAGAGCGGCCGTGCCAAGCACAAACGTGCGCATCTTTTCCGAAATCTTTTCGGCAAGGGAATCCGTCTTGAGGACCGTCGCCAAAAGTTCCCAGGCAAAAAGCGCCGTCACATAGACCGTCGCGGCAGAACTCACCACGGAGATGTAGTTCACGCGCTTTGCAATCTCGCCCACGAACGGCAAAAGGAGAATGACCGCACGGGCAAGGAACACAAAGAACGGCGTTCCAGGAGGGTGCGGAATGCCAAGCGTGTTAGCGCAAGCGACGAATTCACCGCAGTCCCAGAAAGAGACCGTCGGGGCCATCGTCATCATGTAAACGATCAAAGCAATAAAGCCAGCGATACCGGCAAAGATGTGCTTATGCCACTTCTCGTTAATCTTCATAAAAATTAAGCATCCTTCTTAGTATTGTTTGCAACCATGCCACGCTTCTGCAAGAATCCGGCGAGGAGTCCGTTCACGAACGTGCCCGAAGAATCCGTACTGAACTTGGCGGCAATCTGAACGGCTTCAGAGATGACCACCTTCATCGGGATTTCAGGAACATACAAAAGTTCAACCATCGCGATGCGCAGCACAATCCTGTCGAGAGTCGCCATGCGCTCAATTCCCCAATGAGCGGAGCAGGCTTCGATTTCGGAATCGAGTTCGGCCTTGTGAGCAAGGACCAAGTCGACAAGCTTCATGCCGTACTTTTTCATGTTGTCCTGAAGCGGCTGTGCTTCCAGAACGCCCGGGAGCGCATCGGCAACCGTACCGCCAGAAATTTCCATTGCATAAAGGAGCTGCATCGCAAAAACGCGAGCAGGTCTAAAACTAATCTGAGCCATAATTACTTTCCAACCTGTTTGTAAAGATTTACCATTTCGACGGCAGTTCTTGCCCAGTTGCAGCCGAGGTTTCCAGCCTTGAGGCCAGCGCGGTTCATCGCCTGGTCGACCGTGTCGGTCGTTAAGATTCCGAGAATCACCGGGACCTTGCCTTCGGCAGCGAGCGATGCGATTCCGCCCGTAGAATTGTTCACGACAACGTCATAGTGTCCCGTTTCGCCACGGATAACGGCACCGAGAGCAATCACGGCATCGTACTTGCCAGAATCCACAAACCTGCGGCAGAGGCCCGGCAGTTCAAAAGCACCCGGCACATGAGCCACAGCGATATCGTCGCTATCGATGCCGAGCGTTTCTAGTTCACGGACTGCGCCTTCGAGGAGGCGGTCGGTTACCACTTCGTTAAAACGGGCAACGGCAATCGCGACCTTCAAACCAGAACCATTGAGGGAATTTTTGAATTCTTTCATCTTATTTTCCTTCATCTAAAACTTCGGCTGCGCCATGATCGGCATTGTCGAGATGGAGCTCGTGGCCCATCTTTTCTTTCTTGGTGCGCAGGTAAAAACGGTTGATGTTGTTGGGCTTGACTTCGATAGGCACGCGTTCCACGATCTTGAGACCGTAGGCGGAAATACCAGAAATCTTGCTCGGATTGTTCGTGAGGAGTCGCATTTCCTTCACGCCGAGGTCTGCCAAAATTTGGGCACCCGTACCATACTGGCGCAAATCGGACTTGAACCCAAGGTGGAGGTTCGCCTCGACCGTATCCAAGCCCTTTTCTTGCAATTCGTACGCGCGGAGCTTGTTGCAAAGACCAATGCCACGGCCTTCCTGACCGCGCATGTAGAGGAACACGCCACCATGTTCGCCAATGAACTTCATGGCTGCGGCAAGCTGGTCACCGCAATCGCAACGGAGGCTACCGAAAATATCGCCCGTGAGGCATTCGCTGTGGACGCGCACATAAACCGGCTTACTGAAGTCCGGATTACCGGCAACCCAGGCCACATGTTCAACGCCATCAGTCTTGCTGCGGTAGGCATAAGCCGTGAAATCGCCGTACTTGGTCGAAACGTGCGGAGCGGCTACGCGCTGCACCAGCTTTTCCGTTTTCAGGCGGTAGTCAATCAAGTCGCGGATGGAGATAATCTTGAGGTCGAACTTCTTGGCGACTTCCTGGAGCTGCGGCATACGGGCCATCGTGCCGTCTTCGTTCATGATTTCGATGAGGGCGGCAGCCGGGCGGAGACCGGCGAGCTTTGTAAGGTCCACTGCAGCTTCGGTGTGGCCTGCACGGCGCAAAACGCCTTCTTCCTGGGCGTAAAGCGGAGAAATGTGCCCCGGGCGGCCAAAGTCGCTAGGCTTGGAATTCGGGTCGGCGAGAGCCTGGATCGTTGCGGCACGGTCATGGGCAGAAACGCCTGTAGTGCATCCTTCGAGTTTATCGACCATGACGGTGAACGGAGTGCCGAGCATGGAAGTGTTTTCGGCAGTCTGACGCGTGAGATTCAATTCACGGCAACGAGAAATAGGAAGCGGGCAGCAAAGCACGCCACGCCCCTCGTGGAGCATAAAGTTCACCTTTTCGGGAGTGATTTTTTCGGCGGCGATAATGAAATCGCCCTCATTTTCACGGTCTTCGTCATCAACCACGACCAAGAACTTACCGTTCTTGAAATCTTCAATGGCCTCTTCAATCGTATTAAGCAAGGTCACGTTCCTTTAGATAGTTTTCAATATATTTGCCGAGCATATCGACTTCCACATTCACTATGGTGCCAGGCACCCAGTTCCTGAGATTCGTGCGGGCTAAAGTATCGGGAATAATGCAAACGCGGATGAAATCCTCCCCCTTTTCGGCCACCGTAAGGCTAATGCCGTTCAAGGAGATGGAACCGCGACGGATGACATAGCGGCGCAGGTCTTTTGGCAGAGCCAAGTCGACCTCCACACCCGTTTCGCGCGGAGTGACGCGCAAGACTTCCGTAGTCGAGTCCACATGCCCCATTACAAAGTGACCGCCCATAAAGCTATCGGCACGGCAAGGATACTCGAGATTCACGAGATCCCCGACTTTCGCCTGCTTAAAGGACGTATTCACGACAGTCTGGTGCATGAGACAGAACGTAGCCTCGTCTGCGCTGCAACTTTCAATAGATAGACAGACACCGTTATTCGCGATGCTGTCGCCCAGTTTGCTGTTTTTGAAGAATCCAGGCGATTTCATGCGCATGGTAAGCGCATCACCCCTGTTTTCAAGGGAAACGATTTCGCCGGTTGCTTGAATTATACCCGTAAACATACGCGACAAATGTAGAAAAAAACTTACCCGTCCATTTTTTCCCATTCGCCGACAAAGCGCTTTTAGGAATCTAGAACTTTCGCCACACCATCTTGTTGACGATGCCAGTGTAGCTCTGGATGATCTTTACGACCTTGGTCGAGACGTTTTCTTCGATGTAGTCGGGCACGGGGATGCCGTAGTCGCCGTTGGCATTCATCGTGACGGCGGTATCGACGGCCTGGAGCAAAGACTTTTCGTCAATTCCCGCGATAAAGAAGCAGGCCTTGTCAAGCGCTTCGGGACGTTCCGTGCTGGTGCGAATGCAGATTGCCGGGAACGGGTGACCGACGCTTGTGAAGAAGGAGCTTTCTTCAGGGAGTGTGCCACTGTCACTCACGACGGCGAAAGCGTTCATCTGCAAGCAGTTGTAATCGTGGAATCCGAGCGGTTCGTGCTGAATCACGCGTTTGTCAAGCTTGAAGCCCGAGGCGGCGAGGCGGTTACGGCTGCGCGGGTGGCAGCTGTAAAGAATCGGCATGTCGTACTTTTCGGCCATTTTGTTGATGGCGGTAAAGAGGCTCGTGAAGTTCTTTTCGGTGTCGATGTTTTCTTCGCGGTGGGCGCTGAGCAGAATGTACTTACCTTTTTCGAGGCCAAGACGTTTGTGAATGTCACTAGCCTCGATTGCAGACAAGTTCTTGTGCAAGACTTCGGCCATGGGGCTGCCGGTTACGTATGTGCGTTCCTTGGGCAGGCCGCAGTCGGCCAGGTAGCGGCGAGCATGTTCGGAATAGGCCATGTTCACGTCGCTGATGATGTCCACGATGCGGCGGTTGGTCTCTTCGGGCAGGCACTCGTCCTTGCAGCGGTTGCCAGCTTCCATGTGGAAAATTGGGATGTGCAGGCGTTTAGCGGCAATCGCCGAAAGGCAACTGTTGGTGTCGCCGAGAATCAGCAATGCGTCCGGCTTGCAAGCGACCATGAGCTTGTAGCTGCAATTGATGATGTTACCCACGGTTGCACCGAGATCGTCACCGACGGCATCCATGTAGACTTCGGGATCCTTGAGGCTCAAGTCCTTGAAGAAAACGCCGTTCAGGTTGTAATCGTAGTTTTGACCGGTATGTGCCAAAACGCAGTCAAAGTACTTGCGGCACTTGTCAATAACTGCTGCGAGGCGGATGATTTCCGGGCGCGTACCCACGATAATCAAAAGTTTCAGCTTGCCGTTGTCGGCAAATTTCACGTCGGTGTAGTCTGTTTTTATCTGCATAATATTTTTCCTAGATCCTGCTCCTTCGAACCTAATTCAACTAAGGCAACAAGTTGCCAAGTTTCATATATCGACTCCGGCCCTTCGACAAGCTCAGGGACCTTCGCTCAGGATGACACGCGCTATTTTACCACTTTCTCCCCGAAGGTATCCGGGTGGTTCGGGTCAAACTGCTCGTTAGCCCACATGACGGTCACCAGATTTTCGGTATCAGACAAATTAATAATATTGTGGGTGTAGCCGGGCAACATGTGCACAGCTTCGATCTTGTCGCCGCTCACTTCGAATTCCATAATTTCATCCGTGCCGATCTTGCGTTCCTGAATCAAGGCGCGACCGCTCACGACAATGAAGAATTCCCACTTGCTGTGGTGCCAATGTTCACCCTTGGTGATTCCCGGCTTGGACACGTTCACGCTGAACTGGCCACAATTCACAGTCTTCAAAAGTTCGGTAAAACTACCGCGAGCATCCACGTTCATCTTGAGCGGGAACGAGACCTTTTCCTTGGGCAAGTAGCTCAAGTAGGTGGAGTAAAGCTTTTTTTCGAAACTGTTGTTCGGGATTTCCGGCATTACAAGCGTATTCGGCTGGTCGTGGAACTTGTTCAGCAAATCCACGATGGCTCCGAGCTTAATCTTGTGAACCGTCGGGACATGGCAATAGATTGCTTCGTCGCTACGCTCCCCGCAATGACGAGAGCAAGGCACTACATTGATTCCGTCAAAGGTACAGTAATGTTCCCCGCCCTTCAAGGCGGCAATCATTTCTTCGACGAGGTCGTCAATGTAGAGGAGTTCCATATCCACGTTCGGGTCGTTCACCTGAATCGGCAAGTCATTTGCGATGTTGTTGCAGAACGTCGCCACGGCGCTGTTGTAGTTCGGGCGGCACCACTTTCCGAATAAGTTCGGGAAACGATACACCAAAACCTTCGCGCCAGTTTCACGGCTGTATTCAAAGAACAGCTCCTCGCCCGCTTTTTTGCTACGGCCATATTCGCTGTTGCCAAAGCGGCCCGCAAGCGTCGCCTGAATGCTACTGCTGAGCATCACCGGACACAAATTCTTGTGGCGCTTGAGCGTTTCCAGAAGGTCGCTTGCAAAGCCGAAGTTGCCCGCCATGAATTCGCTGTTGTCCTTCGGGCGGTTCACGCCAGCAAGGTTGAACACGAAGTCAGCATGCAGGCAGGCATCATCAAGTTCTGCCAAAGTCGAATCGATATCGTATTCGTAGATATCGCCAATGACCAAATCACCACGAGTGCGGTCCTTGCCATCGCGAATGTTCTTGAGCGCCGCAACCAAGTTGCGGCCTACAAACCCCTTTGCGCCAGTCACCAATATATTCATATTCACGAAACCATAGACAAGGCATCCTTCGCAGAAAGCGCCTTGACCCTAGAAAACTTAAAATCCTTTATATTTTCTGTTACTATAAAGTCAACACGTTCCCGTGCGGCGCACTCCATCTGCAAGCCATCTTCAAGGTCCTTGCAATTTGGATCTGCTAATACAGCAGAGAACATATCAGAACTTTCTTCAACAACATTAAAACGCGACAAAATCAGCTGAAGGAACAGCCGACGTTCCTCCACGGAAAAATGCTTGCGCGTGATATAAAACAAATCCGTCAGAGAATGCGAACTGACAAAACCCGCAACATAGCCCATCAGACAACTCTTTATCAGCAGTGAAGATTCGTAGTGGCCGGTATTATCGGCAATAAGCCAGTTGGCAAAAATATTCGTGTCAACAAAAAGCTTAGTCAAGACCATACCTCTCATCAAGGTAATCCAATTTTTCCTTGCGACAATCCATCACCGCGGCAGATTTGATACAGCCAGTGAACCTGCCGTACAGTTCATTCACCCTAGCATCGCTCATTTCGGGCTTGCGGAAACTGCGGATAGAATCAAGAACTGCAGCAAGAACACGGAGCTTTTCATCAAAGGAAAGCTCCCCCACTTCGTCTATGAATGTCTGCAGTTCTGTATTTGACATGACACTATTACTCCGACTATAATCCAATATACATTCATTTTGTTGGTGTAGCACTTGACAAGCCTCCATTTTACACTTCACTACACAAATGTATACCATTTTATTTCGTTTGTCAAGTGGTCGGCGCGTCCCCCGCTTGCAGTCTACTTCCCCGCCTTGGCGAGTTCTTCGCGAATGTACTGGAGCGTCAAAAGTTTCTGCTTCACCTGTTCGATATTCAAGAGCTTGGTATTGCTGGAGTTGAATTCAGTGAGCGTGTTGCGTTCCGTATCGCCCTTGCTAAAATACTTGTCGTAGTTCAGGCCGCGCTTGTCGCAAGGCACACGATAGAAGTTACCCAGGTCGATCGCATGGGCGCATTCTTCGTTTGTCAGGAGCGTTTCGTACATCTTTTCGCCGTGACGGATACCGATGACCTTAATGGCATTCTTGTCGCCACCGAAAAGTTCGCACACGGCTTCAGCCTGAGTCTGGATAGTGCAAGCCGGAGCCTTCTGCACCAGGATATCGCCCGAAACGCCGTTTTCGAACGCAAACAGCACCAAGTCCACAGCTTCGTCAAGGCTCATGATAAAGCGCGTCATGGAACCTTCGGTAATCGTAATCGGCTGGCCATTGCGAATCTGGTCAATCCACAGCGGAATCACCGAACCGCGGCTGCACATCACGTTGCCGTAACGCGTGCAGCAAATCTTCGTCTTTTCCGGGCTCACCGTGCGGGACTTAGCCACGATGACCTTTTCCATCATGGCCTTGCTCGTGCCCATCGCATTCACCGGATAAGCAGCCTTGTCCGTGCTCAAGCAAACCACATTCTTGACACCTTCTTCGATAGCGGCGGTCAACACGTTGTCCGTACCGAACACGTTGGTCTTGACGGCTTCGAGCGGGAAAAATTCGCAGCTCGGCACCTGCTTGAGGGCGGCCGCATGGAAAATGTAGTCCACTCCGTGCATCGCATTCTTGACACTCTGGAGGTCGCGCACATCGCCGATGTAAAACTTGATCTTGTCGGCCGCTTCCGGCATCTTGGCCTGGAATTCGTGGCGCATGTCGTCTTGCTTCTTCTCGTCGCGGCTGAAAATGCGGATTTCACCAATATCGGTCTGGAGGAAGCGGTTGAGCACAGCATTGCCGAAACTACCCGTACCGCCGGTAATCAAGAGAGTCTTGTCACAGAAAATGGAGCTTGACATAAAAAGTCCTTCTTATAATTTTTGCAAGCAAAATGTAGTAAAAATAAGAGGACTTTTGGGATATTCAAGCAACGGATTTAAGGTTGTTGAGCGCTGCGCTTCTGGATTTCTTCCAAAGGAATACCCGAAACAACAGAAATTTCTTCATCGGATAATTGTGTCAGCTTTGTAATAAGACACCTGGTCGTTGATTGTTTCGGTTTCACGGGAGTCTGCATTCCTAGTCGCAAAATACTTCATTATAGCAATGTAGCACTTTATTGTTGTGGATAAGTCGCCCGATAAGGAATGGCGAACTGCTCCCGAAATTGGACTTCGTTTAAAATTTCAAACAAAGGGCGTCCTTTCAACACGAAAGTTCTACATTGCCAACAGACCAGGAAAAAAGAATTTCTGTATTGTTAACGTCTTGTTGACTTGTGTTTTTTTATATATTCTTGATGAAAATCAACATAAAAGGACCTTTCGTAATACTAATATGATTCGAGAAATTACAGTAAAGAATTACAAGTCGATTGTTTCTTTGAATACGCATTTAAGCAGATTTAATGTGTTTATTGGAGCAAATGGTTGCGGAAAATCCAATATCCTTGAGTCGATTGCATTGGCAGCGGCGTCCAGCGCTAACAAACTGGAACAAGAGTATTTTGACAATAGGGGTATTCGTTTTGTCGATCCTCTATTTATGCTACCAGCATTTGAAGATGTCGAAGCAAAAGAAATTGAAATTATTGTGAACGGGGAATCTAATCAAACTATACAATCCAATATCTTTTTCAACCAGTCAGCAAAACCACCTCATTGGGAGGATCGGTCTCTTTCTTATAATCGAATTATGGAACTTTTGCTTCAAAAAGTTGGAGATCATCCCAAAGTTTCAGATTTGCTGAATGTTTTAGAGGATGTTAAAAAAGCATCGGAGCATAACGGCGATGATATTGTGAACATCGATATTCAAGAAAGTAATAGAAATTTTAAAATAACTCCGAGTATTCCTGGTTTCCAAAAATTCATGATTTATTCTCTTGAGGAGAGTCGCCTTCGCTCAATCGATGATAAAAAACAAATTCGACCCTTGGGAAATCGCGGAGAAGGTTTGCTACCATATCTGAAAGAATTATCTCAGAGACCTAATGGAACAGAAATAATCCAGGAAATCAACGAAAATCTCAAGTTGTTGGACTGGTTTGAGGAACTTTCCATTCCATCGGGTCAGTTGTCATCTGAAGTCAATATTCGACTTCACGATAGTTATTTAAGAGAATCTCTTGAATATTTCGACCAGAGGAGTACAAATGAAGGTTTCCTCTATCTACTGTTTTATTTGACTTTGATTATATCTGACGAAACCCCGAGTTTTTTTGCAATTGAAAATATTGACGCATCATTCAATCCAAAGCTATGCAAAGAAGTTACACGAAGACTTATAGAACTAGCCAAGAAACATAACAAACAAATTATAGCAACAACCCATAATCCTGCTATTTTAGATGCTCTTGATTTAGATGATGAAGACGAAAAGCTTCTTGTCGTCCGTCGATCTGTAGATGGGCATACAAAAATTAATCCGATTAAGTATAAACCTGAGGCGAAGATGTCTTTATCTGAAGCTTGGCTTAAAGGTCTAATTGGTGGGCTTCCAAACAATTTTTAATATTGAACTATGATAAACATTGCTCTTTTTTGTGAAGGTGCGTCCGAAGTA
The DNA here is from genome assembly GCF_002394865.1 of Fibrobacter sp. UBA4297. NCBI lineage: Bacteria > Pseudomonadati > Fibrobacterota > Fibrobacteria > Fibrobacterales > Fibrobacteraceae > Fibrobacter > Fibrobacter sp. UBA4297. The sequence goes on from NZ_DGUZ01000012.1 coordinate 143,698, forward strand.
AATATCCTTACGCATATTATTGAAAAATATTTAGGCAGTGACAATGTCAATGTAAACGCTTTACAGCCCACACTAAAGGATGGAAAGCAATTGGGATTTGGAGGATGGCACGAAGTTTTATCGCATTGCAACGACACTGATGTGGAAAAGGCTTTTGAACAGAATGATTGCCTGGTAATTCAGATTGATTCCGATGCCAGCCATCAAAAGGGATATGACGCGATCACTGACCAAGAAAAGCGAATGGGCATTGATGATGCAACTCATTATCTCAAAATAGAAGCCCGTCTAAAACAAAATCTTACTTCAAATATTCTTGCCAAATACGGTGAAAAAATTTTCTTTGCAATCTGTTTTAACGAAACAGAATGCTGGTTAATTCCGTTGTTTTACGAGCATGACGAAAAGAAATGTTGCTCAACAACAAACTGCATTTTTGTACTCAATCAGGGAATCCCTGACAAAATCGGGCATATCCCTGATAAAGACAAAAATTCACCCACAGCAATTGCAACTTATAGATCTATTCTTAAAAAACTAAAGGCAAAAAACATCCCTACAGTAGCCAAATACAACTATGGATTTAAAAAATTCATAGAACAACTAGATGTGTTAAAAAAGGCTTTGCAGCCTAACCAAAATGATGATTCCTGATTCCAAGAATAACAATCGCTATGGCAAATGCAGAGAGTGTAAAGTAAAAAAAATCTAAATCGGTTTCGACACCAATACATCGTTGCAAAGCTATTAAGGACCTGTTTTTCAAAAACATGGTCCGTTTTTTGTAATCTAGCCCCCCCCCCCTACCGCAACTTCACCGAGGTTGCGGTAATCCATGACGCGTTTCGAGAAGAAGGTCTGGCTCTCTAGCCCAACGATGCACGGCGACGAAATCAGGTATGTCACCGAGGCTTACGAGACCAACTGGATGAGCACCGTCGGCGCGAACATCAACGAGGTCGAACGGATTGCCGCCGAGAAGGTCGGTTGCAAGTACGCCGTCGCACTCTCTGCCGGCACCGCAGCCCTCCATCTCTGCACAAAACTTGCTGGCGAAGCTCTCTACGGCATGCCCAAGGCGGGCGAAGGTTCGCTCCGCGGACACAAAGTGTTCTGCAGCGACATGACGTTCGACGCTACCGTGAACCCCATCGCTTACGAAAACGGCGAGGCCGTGTTCATCGACACCGAATACAAGACATGGAACATGGACCCGGTCGCCCTCGAAAAGGCTTTTGAAATTTACCCGGACGTGCGCCTGGTGGTACTCGTACACCTCTACGGAACCCCGGCCCGCGTTGACGAAATCCGCACCATCTGCCAAAAACGGGGCGCCCTCCTCATCGAAGACGCCGCCGAAAGCTTCGGAGCAAGCTACAAGGGCAAGCAGACCGGCAACTTCGGTGACTACAGTGCCATCAGCTTCAACGGAAACAAGATTATCACCGGCTCTAGCGGCGGCATGTTCCTTACCGACAGCAAGGAAGACGCCGAAAAGGTGCGCAAGTGGAGCACCCAGAGTCGCGAGGCCGCCCCGTGGTACCAGCACGAGGAAATCGGCTACAACTACCGCATGAGCAACGTCATCGCTGGTGTGGTACGCGGCCAGATGCCCTACCTCGAAGAGCACATTGCCCAGAAAAAGGTGATCTACATGCGCTACAAGGAAGGCCTGAAGGGACTCCCGGTGCAGATGAACCCCTACGATGCTGAAAACAGCGAACCGAACTTTTGGCTCAGCTGCCTGATCATCGACAAGTGCGCCATGTGCAAGCAGGTGCGCGGCGAAACCGATGCCCTCTACATCCACGAAAAAGGCAAGAGCTGCCCGACGGAAATCCTCGAGCGCATCGCCGCCATGAACGCCGAGGGTCGCCCTATATGGAAACCCATGCACATGCAGCCCATGTACATGAGCCACGCATTCATCACCGCGAATGGCAACGGACGTGCCCGCACGAACGCCTACATCGCAGGCGAAACACGTGACGTGGGCGCCGACATCTTTGCTCGCGGACTCTGCCTCCCGAGCGACAACAAGATGACCCCCGAACAGCAAGACGCCATCATCCAGACCATCAAGGAATGCTTCGAGTAATATGGATGCCGGCTGCTTGAACACAATACGTCATTGCGAGCGATGCGAAGCAATCCATGCATCACTCCGTCATCCTGAGCGAAGCGAAGGATCCAGTCTCATTTAGAACATGTACGCCCGCTTCTTTAAACGCCCCCTCGACTTCTTCTGCGCTTTGGCAGCCATCGTCTGCCTGAGCCCGCTCCTCGCGGCACTCACCGTCCTCGGCGCCGTCAAGATGAAGGGCAACCCTTTCTTCACGCAACTTCGGCCTGGAAAAAATGAAAAAATCTTCAAACTCATAAAATTCCGCTCAATGACTTGCGAGAAAGATGCTGAAGGAAACCTCCTTCCTGATGAAAAACGCCTGACAAAGTATGGGAAATTGCTCCGTAGCACCAGTCTCGACGAGCTGCCGGAACTTTTCAATATTTTGAAGGGCGATATGTCTGTTATTGGCCCTCGTCCGCTCGTTCCGCAGTATTTACCATATTATACGGAAGAAGAAAAGCATCGTCACGATGTTCGCCCGGGTTTGAGTGGACTTGCGCAAATAAACGGTCGAAATTCCTTGAATTGGGAAGACCGCTTTGCGTATGACTTAAAATACGTGAAAAATATTAGTTTTATGTTGGATGTTTCGATTGTCCTTAAAACGCTACTGAAAGTTGTAAAACGCAGCGATATCCAGGTTCGCGGAACAACCAAAATGATGGATTTTGACAAGTACCGCATTAGTCAGGGAATGAAAAAATGTTAGAAGGTCAAAACGTTTATTTGCGTCCCATGGAGCGCGAAGACATGAAGGTTTATCAGCAAATGATAAACTCAGCCTACATTTCTGACAGGGTTGTCGGTTGGAGTTTTCCTGTTTCTGAGGCAGAACAGAACAAGTGGTTCGATGCAGTCGCTGGTGATCAAAGAAATCGACGGTTTTCGATTTGTAAAAAGGGAAGCCAAGAAGCGATCGGAATGATCTCGCTTTCGGCGATTGATTTGCATAACCGCAAAGCTACAGTTGGTCTTAAACTTTCAGATAATTGCAAAAAGGGCATAGGGATAGGAACGGATGCTTTGCGCATAATGATGAAATACGCTATTGATGTGGTTAATTTGCATCGTCTTGAAGCTAGTTGGCTTGAAGACAACAAGGCATCTGAAAAGTTGTATTTGAAATGCGGATGGAAAATTGAAGGAACGCGTGAAGCGGCTATATTCCGTAATGGAACGTATGTCAATCTTGTAGAAGCTGGTTTTGTCCCGTAATTTTATGGTTTGCTGGGAAATTGGAAGCGAATTTGAATATGATTTCAGCGCAGTCATTGATTGTGCTTCGTTTCCATCATGGCTTTGTTTTGGTGAAGACCAGCTTTTGACATTCTCTGGCCGCACATCCATTGACTTTGTTTTGGATGATATAAAAATTCCTATAAAAGCGTGTGTTCCATCTTATTGTTGTGAATCGATGCTTGCTCCATTTAGAATGCGCGGCATTCCATTATCTTTTTATGCTGTTGATTTTTATGATGTTATATCGTTAGACTTTTCTGACGCAATCGAAGCCTGCAATGTGTTACTTATAGCGAACTATTTTGGCTACAAATCTTCGCCATTTCCGGCTGAAGTTATCCAAAAGTTCCGTGCCAACGGTGGCATCGTAATATATGATGCTACACATTCGTTGTTTATAGATGATTTGCCACTGAATGATTGCGATTACGTTGTCGCCTCTCTTCGGAAATGGGGGCCTCTGTTAAGTGGAGGACTGTGCTGCAAGATGAAGGGTGTTTTTGTCAATCATAGTCTTCTGCCTGTTGATGATGTTTTTTTGACAAAGAAAAGAAAGGCTATGCAAGAAAAATTCAATTACTTGCAAGGTGATTTTTCTATTCAGAAAAAGAGCTTTTTGAATTTTTTTGCAGAAACGAACCATCAATTTGAAATGAATTATCAACATGTGGGTTTGGATTCTACTTCATTGAGCATCCTAAATTCTTGGAATCGCAAGGCAATACAGCAGAAACGTTGTGAAAATGCTTCGCTATTGAATGCAGAAATATCTCAAATCTCGAAAGTCCGTCCTTTGCAATGTCTTTCATCGGGTGATTGTCCGTTGTTTTTTCCAATTATAATTGAAAATGGAAAACGAGATAAAGTCCGAAAATATCTTGTACAAAACAACATTTATTGTACTGTTCATTGGCCTCACAACAATGAAGACTTTTCTTCGAATATTTTTGCTCAAGAATTATCACTAACATGTGATCAACGATATGACGCAGATGATATGAACAAAGTTATCCTCTTTTTGAAAAAATCCCTTATGGAGACTTAATTTTGAAAACGATTCTTGTTACCGGTATTGGTGGACTTACACCGCGCTCTATTGCGAAAAATATTCGTAAAAAACACCCTGATTACAAAATTATCGGTATTGATGTAAATAAAAAAGCCTTAGGCTTCTTTATCAAGGGTATGGTAGACAAACATTATGTTTGCCCTCGCTGCAAAGATCCTGCATATTTCCCATTTTTGGAAGAACTTGTAAAAAAAGAAAACATTGATTATGCTTTTGTTCAGCCTGAAGCTGAAATCGTGGAATGGGGCGATTATTTTGAAAAAAATGGCCGATACCCGTGTCCTGTATTTATGGGCTGCAAGAAACTCTCAGTCTCATTGAAAGATAAGTCTATCATGGCTGAACTTCTTGAAGGCACTGATTTTATTCCGAAGACTATCAAGGTAACGCAGTTTAATCCTCGTTTTGATGATGTAGAAAAACTGATTGGGTTCCCTTGCTGGATTCGCGCCACTGAAGGAACTGGCGGATTGGGCTCCTTGAAATTAGAGGACATTTCTAGCTACAAGTCTTGGTTATTCATTAACAGTCAAATCCCTGAATTTACGGTCAGTGAGTTCCTTACGGGGCGTCATTTGGCAAATCAGATGCTGTATTTTGATGATGAATATGTGAAGGGTGCTGCACTTGAATGTGCTGAATACGTTATGGCAAACACAGCACCTTCGCATGTGACGGGTAATACTGCTTTTGGGCGTTTTTTGAACGAAGATCGGATTAACAAGTTCTGTGACGATTGTATTAAGTACCTCTGTAAAAAGTTGAATGTGAAGGCTCATGGGATACTTTCGTTTGATTTAAAAGAAGACAAAAATGGGAATCTTAAAGTGACTGAGGTTAACATTCGCCACATGGCATATACGGGCGTGATGGCTGATGTTGGCTGCGACCTGATTGAAGATTCGATGATTATAACGGAGAATGGAAATGCCAATGCAATCGAAAGGGCTCAGTATTTTCACTACAAAAAGCCTTACATATTCTTAAGAGATGTTGATGTTGAACCAGTCATTCTTGATAGTGAAGAATATTTTGTAGGGTAGTTGAATATGAAAGACATTGTTATCGTTGCTAATTTTGTGGGTGGGTTGCATGGAACGGACAATAATCGGTTTCCGTATTTGGCAAATATGTTATGCAAGGATAACGATGTGGAATTGATTGCGTCTACATTCTGCCATGGTGAAAAGGCGCGCAGAACCAATATTCTTGATTATCCTTTTAAAGTCACTTTATTGGAAGAACCTGGTTACAAGAAAAATATTTGCCTAAAGCGGTTCTGGAGCCATTATGTTTGGGGTAGAAATGTCATTAAATATTTAGATTCGCGCAAGAAGCCTGATGTCGTTTATTGTGCCGTTCCTTCATTAACAGCGCCTGCAAAGGTTTCAGAATATTGTAAAAAAAATGGTATCCGATTTATCGTGGATATTCAGGATTTGTGGCCAGAAGCATTTCAAATGGTTTTCAGTGTTCCTGGGCTTAACAAACTTGTTTTTGCGCCGTTTAAACACCTTGCTAATAAAGTGTATGGCTATGCTGATGAAATTGTTGCCGTATCACAAACCTATGTAGACCTAGCTCTATCGGTGAATAAAAAAGGTGCTAAAGGTCTTTCAGCTTTTATAGGGACGAATCTTAAAACATTCGATGAAAATGTTAGGAATAATATTGAGCACATCAAACAAAAAATTCACAAAAATGATGAAATATGGCTTGGATATTGTGGTACATTAGGTAAAAGTTATGATTTACCAACTGTATTTAATGCATTATCTGTTCTTCGTTCTCAGGGGAAAAATGTTCCAAAGTTTATTGTAATGGGTGATGGTCCCAAGAGAAATGAATTTGAAACAATTGCATCATCAAAAGAATTAGACGTGCTATTTACAGGCCGAATTCCCTATGAAGAAATGTGTGCATTGCTGTTCTTGTGCGATATTGTAGTTAATCCTATTGTTGGAACGTCTGTTGCGAGCATCATAAATAAACATGCTGATTATGCTGCTGTCGGTAGGCCTGTTATTAACACTCAAAATAGTGATGAATATCGGAATTTAATTGAATCCTACAATATGGGGTATAATTGCAAGAATGGAGACTTTAATGCTATGGCAACCTACATAGAACAATTAGAAAATGATTCTTTGTTAAGATTTTCTATGGGAAAAAATGCTCGTAAGTGCGCTGAAGAAAAATTCGATCGTAATAATACGTATTGTCAAATAATGGACTTGCTGTGAAAATATTGATTATTTCTCATAATTCTTTCTCAACTTTTCAAAGTATGGGCAAAACATTTTGCTCGTTATTTTCAGCATTTCAAAGAAGAGAATTATGTCAATTTTACATTTATCCTACAATACCAGATGTTAATGCTTGTAACTCTTATTATAGGATAACAGATAGAGATGTCCTTCATTTTTTTAAGAAGTTTAAAGTTTATGGGAAGGAAATAAAAATAAATCCTGCAAGTAATCTAAATCATAAACTTTTTGAAAATAGGAATGATGAATCGTTTTACAGAAATAAAAAAAATCGTTCAGCATTTAGAAGTCTTGCTCGAGATTTCTTGTGGACGATAACACCTTGGTTTAACGGATCTTTAAGGGAATGGTTGCGAAAAGAACAAATAACGCACATTTTTATTGCTCCAGGTGGTTATAAATTTATTTATAATATTGCTTTAAAATGTAGCCGTTTCCTTAATGTTCCTATTGTCACTTATGTTTGTGATGAGTATTTTTTTACGTCGCCTCAAAAAGGAATTGTTGATAAAATCAAGGATATTTTGCTAAAACGAAAAATGAAGCAATTAATGAGTAAAACATCGCTAATTGTAACGATTTCCGAAGAACTTAAAAATATATACGAGCCATATTTTAAGAAACCTACAAAAGTCATCATGACGGGGACATCATTTCCAATAGCTTCGGTTCCTTTACAAAGGGGAACTATTAAAGAATTGACTTATATGGGAAATATTAGATGTAATCGCTATATATCCTTGTGCGATATTGGAGATGCCCTTGATGAAATAAATAAAGAATATAATAAAAATTATTCATTGAATATATATAGTGGTGAGAACGATGAAGGTATACTAAATGAATTGAGAAAACGTAAATCAATTAAATTGAATGGATTTATTTCTGGAGATAAATTTAGACAGGTTTTTTATTCGGCTCAATGTTTGTTGCATGTGGAAGCGTTTGACAAAAAATCAATTGATCTTGTAAAAAACTCAATTTCTACAAAAATTGCCGATTCTCTAGGTTCCGGAATTTTACTACTTGCATATGGGCCTTCTCAAATTGCATCTATGGAGCATTTGAGAAGAAATAATTGTGCAGTGCTTGTAGACAATAAGGATAAGTTAAAGAATACTCTGTTCAAAATAGTTTCTATGTCAGAAAGCGATCGTTCTGTTATTATAAGTAATGCTCTTGCAACAGCGAATATATACCACGATGCAAACACTAATGGAACTGAATTGTTAAACGCAATTGCAGAAATATAAGGCGATTATGGCTATTTACTATCTATTATTTTTAAGTTTTGCTTACTTTTATATCCTTTTTTCTAAAGTTACAATTTGTGGGAATGATAGGATTATTCGATCTTGTATTTATGGTGGTGCAATCCTTTGTCTTTTAGCATTCCGACACCCATCGATGGGTATTGATTTAGGATATGGAGGATTTGGAGGATACCTAGGATCCTTTCAGTATATTTCTTCCCTTTCCTTTTCACAAGTTATAGCTTTACCAAGCTTTTTAAACTACGAAAAAGGGTATGTATTTTTTAATTGGTTTTTGGGCTTCTTTGGTAATAATTATCAGATTTTATTAATTGCTTGTGCGATTGTATCTATTGTGCCTATAATCATTCTTTTCTATAAAGAAAGTGAGTCAATCGAATTATCATACATTATTTACTTGTCTCTACAATCTTTTTTAATATGCTTCTCTGGATTAAGACAAGGAATTTCAGTTGGCATTTGTATGATAGCTTTTTTATTTATACAAGAACACCGTTATAAAATTTTTGTTATTCTTGTTTTTTTAGCAATGTCATTTCATTCATCTGCAGTTTTGTTTTTTTTGGCTTATCCATTGTATTACATAAAAATATCAAAAAAAGGTCGCTGGATTTCTGTAGTTGCCATTATTCTAACATTTGCATTAAAGATTCCTTTGTTTAATGTTCTAAGTAAAGTATTTAAATCCAATGTTCAAATTCAAGAAACGGGTGCATTTACTTTTTTTTGTATTTTTAGTTTAATATATGTTTTTTGTTTTTTATTTGCAGAAGAAAATGAAAAAAATAATGGAATGCTAAACCTTGTGCTTATAGCATGTTTTCTTACTTCTTTTTCAGGAGTTTATTCCATAGCTATGAGAACCAGCTATTATTTTATGAATATGATGCCTTTAATATTACCAGCAACATTGAAAAATATTAATAACAAATATTTTTCATTATCCACCAAACTTGTTGTTGTTCTTGCTTTTGGCTTATTTGCTTTAAATAGCTATTACTCATCGTCATGGGCAAAATCTTATCCTTATATTTTTTTTTGGAATTAGGACATTCTAATGCTCATATCCATGATTAATACTGTAGATTACGGTAGCACCGGCAAAATCATGCTACAGCTAAAAAAAGTGGCTGAAAAACACGGATTCACTGTTGATACCTATTCTCGAAAATGGTTTAATTCAAAAAAGAAAACATCTCACAATTATTTTGGTTTTCTAATCGAAAATGTATTGCACCGTATTTTTTCGCCATTGTTAGGGTGTGAATCATTGATGTCATTTTTCGGAACAATATTTTTGTGCAGAAAGCTGAAAAAAAATAAGACAGAACTGATTCATTTACATAATTTACATGGTCATTTCATTTGTTTACCAATCCTTTTTAGATTTATAAAAAAAAATAGTATTCCTGTAATATGGACTCTGCATGATTGTTGGAGTCTTACAGGACGATGCCCACATTTTGTCTTAGCAAAATGCGATAGATGGAAAAAAGGCTGTCACGATTGTCCATACCCCAAGAGAGATTATCCTCAGTCATATATCGACACGTCTCGCATGATGTGGAATCTGAAAAAGAAATATTTTACTGGAATAAAGCAATGTGTTTTAGTAACACCTTCACAATGGCTTGGTTATTTGACGAAGCAATCGTATCTCAAAGATTATCCTGTTAAAGTAATAATTAGTGGCATAGATCTTTCCATATTTAAACCCACGGAAAGCGATTTTTGCAAAAAATATGGACTGGCGGACAAGAAAATTGTTCTTGGGGTTGCTTTTGGTTGGGGCATCCGCAAAGGTCTTGATGTTTTCATTGAACTTGCAAAACGTTTGCCTGATGATTACCGAATCGTATTGGTTGGCACCGATGATAACGTGGATAAAAAGTTACCGTTAAACATTATTTCAATCCATCGTACTCAAAATCAGAAGGAACTTGCTGAAATTTATACTGCTGCAGATGTTTTTGCAAACCCTACAAGGGAAGAAGTTCTTGGTATGGTGAATGTGGAATCTCTGGCCTGCGGAACACCTGTGGTAACATTTAGAACAGGCGGAAGTCCCGAATGCATTGATGAAACCTGTGGTTCTGTTGTTGATTGCGATGATGTAGATACTATGGAATCTGAAATTTGCAGAATATGTGACGAAAAACCATATTCCATGGAAGCATGCATTGCTAGATCAAAAAAGTTTGATATGAACGATCGTTTTGAAGAATATGTGAAATTATATAAAATTAGTGGAGGTTTCCTATGAAATTTGCCTTTGTCATTCTTCATTATAATGTTGTTGCTGAAACCGAGCGCTGTATTAACTCAATTCTAGAAAAATGTGATCAAAGGAATTTTATTGTTATTGTTGTTGACAATAACAGTCCTAATGGTAGTGGCGTGTTTCTGAAAAGGGAATATGAGAATTTTTCCAATATAGAAGTTCTTTTAAATGAAAAAAATCTTGGCTTTGCAAGAGGAAACAATGTTGGCATATATTGTGCTCGTGAAAAATACAACGCCGATTTCGTCATTGTTCTAAATAATGACACTTATCTCATTCAAGAAAATTTTTGCTCAGTTATCCTAGAAGAGTGGGGAAAAAGTAAGTTCGCCGTAATGGGACCGTACGTTGCAACATATGGTGGTAAAAATCAGAACCCGATGCATACGGAATTAAACACTATAAAAAAGGTAAATACAACGTTGCGGCGTACGTTTTTCGCCCTTATTCGAGCTTATTGTGGCGTTGATATTTTATGGAATACAATTAAATCATTTGTAAAAACAATAATAAGGGGTCCCCAGAATGTAACGGTTGACGAAATTAGACAAGAAAATGTAAAACTACACGGCTGCTGTTATGTTTTTTCTCCAAAATTCTTTGAGCATTTTAAAGGCTTTGATCCACGAACATTTATGTATGCGGAAGAAGACATTTTATTAGCTCAAATTAGAAGTAAGCACCTCCTTACAGTCTATAATCCTAATCTAAAAATTTTTCATGCAGAAAAAGCGGCAACCAAGTCAACATTGAAAACAAATCGAAAAAAGAAAATTTTTGAATGTAAAGAAAGTATTAAATCACTTAAAATATTGCGAATTGTATTGAATGAATGTATAAAAGAACCTGTTAAGGTAAACCAATAGGATTAATGATGAAAATTCAAAGTTGCATTGACGCCATAGAAAAGCAAAATGAAGAAATCGTTCGTTTACAAAATCCATGTAATCGTAAAATTGCATTAAACTTTTTATTTTCGTTGTTCAGTTTTAAAAGAATACTTTCTTTTATCCAAAGTCGCAGTCTCTTAAAAAAATTAGCAAAAGGAAAAAAAGAAGATTTAACGCCCGTTTTTTACGCCAAAGGTTCATTTCTAGATGTATCAAAAAAAGTCGCTGTTTATACGTGCATTACCAATGGCTACGACAATGTAAACAACCCAATTTTGATTGACGACGATATGGATTATTTTTGCATTTCCGATTCGTCTAAAAAAACAAAATCCATATGGCAACATTTAGAAATTCCAGCCACAGCATCAAAATATGATTATGCAATGATAAATCGATTTTGCAAATTGAATCCATGGAATATCTTCAATGCATACGATTACGCAATTTATATAGACGGAAATATTGACATTTGTTCTGACATTCGTTGTCTATGCCCTATTGCTCATAATTCTAAAATAGGCATAGCCATGCATACTCATGATTATCGTGATTGCGTCTACAAAGAAGCAGAAGCTTGTGAGGTTTTAAAACGAGGGAATTTGGGCGCGATAAAAACTCAAATGACCAAATACCGTCAAGAGGGTTTTCCAGAACATTTTGGAATGATTGAAGCTACTATTATTGTTGTTGATCTAAAAAACGATATTGCAAAGAAAATCATGACAGCATGGTGGAATGAATTATTGCAGTCTGGTAGCGGACGGGATCAATTATCATTCCCATATGTTTTATGGAAAAACGGTTTCAAAATTTCAGATGTCGGATACCTAGGTAATAATAGAAGAAAAAATCCTAAATTTAGAACAAGAAAACATTTTAATGAATAGAGCAGGAGCAAAGTTTAATATATGATTGATGTTTCCATTGTTGTTCCAGTTTACAATGCGGAAAAATATCTTGACAATTGTATTCAAAGTTTAGTCAATCAATCTGTGATTAACATTGAAATCATTCTCGTTAATGACGGCTCAAAAGATAGAAGCTTAGAAATCATGGAGTCGTGGAAGAAAACAGATTCACGAATAATTTGTATTGACCAGGAAAATCAAGGCGTCACGCAGGCTAGAAAAAAAGGTGTTGACATCGCAAATGGCGAATGGATAACATTTGTTGATGCTGATGATGAACTTCCCCCTCAGGCAATTGAGATTTTGTTAAATGCAAGCTATGGTTTTGATCTCGTTATTGGACATATGCAGACTAATCTTAACTGGACTTTTCCAAAAATTAATACAGAATGGACTCAGAAAGAATACATACATCGCCTTCTAGCAAAGCGTTCCGTTCATTGGGGGCCTGTGGCAAAACTTTTTCTAAAAAAATTAATGGACGACACGATGTTTGACATTCCGCGGGGTATAACAAATGGAGAAGATTTCATATTTAATTTAAGATATGCAAAAAAAGCAAGGTCAATAAAAATCATAGATAATGATGTTTATCAATATACTTGGAGAGAGGGGTCGGCAACCTCTAACAATCCGTATAAATCAGTACGATATTGCCTGTTGTATGAGAAAGAAGTGTGGAAGTCTTTTAAAGGAGTTCGAATAAGATACCTATACGACTATTGTTGTCGAACTTTAAAAACAATTTACCGTTACTTTAGATTGATTACGAAAGGTAAAGCATGAACTATTTTACAATTACATTCTTCAATGCTTTAAATTATGGGGCTTTTTTGCAGTGCTTCGCTTTGCAAAGACAAATTGTGCACTCTAGAGTTCTTGCAATCAAACAAAATAATTTATTATGTGTTCAAAAACAAACCAAAGAACGCCATCCTGTTCTTTGGCCTTTTATTTTATTTTACCATTATACAAAAAAACATTTGCATAGGATAATCAATCCTCTTTTTAAAGACTGGCGAAATATACAATCACTTGAATGTTTGAATATTTCAGAATGTGAATCGGTTCTAAAAGCTGGATCAATCATTGTTGTTGGAAGTGACCAGGTGTGGAATCCCGATTTTACGCCTAATTTGGAAGATTTTTATTTCGCTAATTTTTCAGGAAATCATATTCATAGAATTTCATATGCGGCTTCTTTAGGGAAAAATCGTTGGCCGGAAGAATTTGAAAAAAAGGTAACGCCATTGCTTCAAAAGTTTGATGCTATAAGTGTTCGAGAAGAATCCTCCGTTTCCTATTTAAACGAATTAGGCGTAAAAGATGTTACTTGTGTTTGTGATCCGACGATTTTGCATAAAGCAGACTTCTATCGGGAAAATTTCCGTTATAAACGGATTCATGGTAAATACACTTTCGTCTACCGTATACGGGAAAATGTGCCAGATTCAATAAGGTCTATTCTTTGTAATCATATAAAAGAGGTGTACCTTAAAGATGAAAAAACAATTGTTTCTGTATCAAAATGGTTGCAGTACATTGATTGTTCAAAGTTTGTTGTTACAGATTCTTTTCATTGCGTTGTTTTTTGTCTTTTATTCCATAAACCTTTTTTGGTAATTCTTAACCGTGCAAAACAAGTTGGGATGAATGAGCGGTTTTCAACTTTGTTAGGCAAAGTGGGTCTAGATTATCGATGCTTGTCCGGTAAAGAAAATCCTTCAACCTTGAACAAACTTCTTAATGCTGAAATTGATTGGAATAAAGTTGACTTAATTATTGATGCATGGAGGCAATCCTCATTGAATTGGTTAAAAAAGCACTTGATAAACAGTTGTAATTTTTTAAGGAACGTATAATGCTGCATTTGATCCATAAAATATTTCGGAAAGTATTTCCCTTAAAAAATAATGTCTATTACTTTAAGTCGGGGGGGGGGCGCCTTGGGAAAAATTGTGAAATTTTTCCAGATGTGTTTTTTGGATCAGAACCCTATCTTATTGAAATAGGAGATAACGTAAGAATTTCTTACGGCGTAAAATTTGCTACACACGATGGAGGCGTGTGGACCTTAAGAAAGAATGGTATACTTGTGGATGCCGACGTCTTTGGAATGATAAAGATTGGGGATAATTGTAATATCGGATGGAACGCCATCATTTTACCGGGTGTTACAATTGGTAAGAACTGTGTTGTCGGAGCAGGAGCTATTGTAACGAAAGATGTTCCTGATAATTCTGTAGTTGCAGGATGCCCAGCAAGAGTTATTGAGTCTCTTAATGAATATCGTAAAAAAGTTGAGAAAAAATGTGTAATGACAAAACATATGAATTGGATTGAAAAGAAAGCTTTTCTAATGGATTATTTTCATATAAATAACTGAATTTTTGTAAATTTATTGAATTGAGTTGTTTTTTACAATTTGGAATCATATATATGCCAATTTCTCAACTTAAAACAGGAGCCTTACTTTCTTATGTAGTCCTGGTTCTTCATAACCTTGTCGGACTACTATATACGCCCTTTATGCTCCGCATGATGGGCAAGTCGGAATATGGCCTTTATTCTATAGCCGCATCTATTGTCGCGTATTTGACGATTCTTGACTTGGGCTTTGGTAACGCAATTGTTCGTTACACTGCAAAATTCAGAGCTGAAAACAAACGAGAAGAACAATATGAAATGTTTGGTATGTTCTTCTTGTTGTATTGCGGACTTGGGCTAATTGCCTTAATGGCTGGTGGCGTTTTGTATTGGAACGCTGAGAATATTTTTGAAGCCTCTATGACGACTAATGAGCTATCACGAACGAAAATTATTCTAGCTCTGATGATTTTTAATTTGGTTATTACATTCCCATTTAGCTTGTTTGGCTCGATTATTACTGCGTATGAACAGTTTGTTTTCCAGAAGGTGATTGCTATTGTGCGTATCATCCTGAATACGGCGACGATGATTGTTCTTTTAAACTTGGGCTACAAGGCTATCGCTATGGTGGTCGTTACTACCTTTTTCAACATTTTAACGCTTGGTCTTAATTTTGGGTATTGTAAGCATTACCTGAATATTAAAATGAAATTCGTCAAATTCAAGTGGAGTTTTCTCAAAGAGGTTTCTATTTACTCATTTTGGATTTTTTTGAATGTCATCATGGATCGCATATATTGGAGTACTGGGCAATTCATATTGGGTGCGTATGCAGGAACTGCTGTTGTTGCCGTATTTGCCGTTGCTATTTCTTTAGAACACATGTATATGAGCTTTTCGACTGCAATTAGTGGGGTGTTTTTGCCCAAAGTAACTGCGATGGCTGTTCGAGAATCAGATGGCCGAGCAATATCTGATTTGTTCATCAAAACTGGACGAATTCAGTATTGCGTGATGATCTTGGTCCTTTCAGGATTTTTCCTTTTTGGTCGCCAATTTATTCACTTATGGGCTGGGGACGGCTATGATGAAGCGTACATTATCGCAATGCTTTTTTTTGTACCACTGACAGTTCCTCTGATTCAGAACTTGGGAATAACGATTTTGCAGGCTCGTAACCAGATGAGGTTCAGATCTCTTCTATATTTGGTTATTTCTCTTGTGAGTCTTGGAGCGCAAATTCCGCTGTCTAAACTATATGGGGGTATAGGCTGTGCCTGTGCAATTGCGGGAGCTCTCACATTAGGACAAATATTGGTGATGAATGTATATTATCAGGTTAAGCAAAAAATAGATATAGTCAGCTTTTGGATTGAAATAGTAAAGATGTCCGTTGTTCCTGCGGTAATGACTGTGCTGACCTATTATGTTTTGCAACAATATGCTCTTGATTCTGTTGTAAAACTCATTGCAGGTATAGTTGTTTATCTGGTGATTTATTTGCCTCTGTTCTTTAAGATTTCGATGAACGACTACGAACGCGATTTGATTCTAAAACCGATAAAGAAATTTTTGAAAAAGGGCATAGCATGAATATTCCCGTCCAAAACTGTTCATCCTGTGCCGCTTGCGTCAATGCGTGCGCCCGCAACGCGATAACTATGCAGCTAGATGCCGAAGGGTTTTATCGTCCCGTCATTGATGCAGAAAAATGTGTTAAATGCGGAATGTGCGAACGAGTGTGCCCATGGAACAAGCCTGTTGAAAACCCGAATGCCGCAGATGTTTCGCCGAAAACGGTGGCAGCCTATGCGAAGAATGAGTCTGTCCGTTTGCAGTCTTCTAGCGGTGGTATTTTTACCGTTTTGGCGGAGCGCATTTTAGATGATGGCGGCGTAGTTGTTGGTGTCGCTCAGTTGGGTAAAGCTCACTTCGGTCATATTGTTGTTGTCAACAAGGCTGAATTGTCTCGATTGCGTGGATCTAAGTATGTGCAGGCCGATGTCGGGCTTGTGTATCAAAAAATCCGTAGCCTGCTCAAGGCGGGACGCAAGGTGTTGTTTTCGGGAACCCCTTGCCAAGTTGCTGGCCTTTATGCGGTTCTCGGCAATGCGGCGACCTCTGCCGACTTGTTCACGGTTGATGTTGTGTGTCATGGTTCGCCTAGTGTGAAGGTCTTTGAAAAGTATGTTGCAGAAATTGAGAAAGACAAGTCGGCTCTTGTGAATTCCACCCGTTTTCGCGATAAGCGGAACGGGTGGAGATTGTTTTCAATGACTTCGTCATTGAATACAATCTCTGGAGACTGTTTTCAATTTTCCAAAACGCTTCGCGAAGATAAGTTTATGCGCGTATTTTTGCAAAACATTTGCTTAAATACAAGCTGCGCCGATTGCCATTATGGGAAATTACCCCGCATCGCAGATATTACGCTTGGTGACTATTGGAATATTGCACAAGTTCATCCCGAGATGGATGACAATAAGGGGACATCCGTTGTTTTGTTGAACACAGCCCACAGCAGAGGGCTTTTCGACTCCATAACTGATAAAGTTGTCCAATGTGAATCGTCTGTCGATGCCGCTATTGCTGGCAATCCCTGCATTGTCCGCTCTAGTAAACAGCATCCCAAGCGTGTCGAGTTTTTTTCAAATTTAGATAAGTACGCGCTTGATTTACTTGTAAAAATGTATTGTCCTTATCCTACTATAGTAAAAAAGCTATATTATCGCTTGAGGGAAGTGCTTGGGAAAATAAAAAGAATGGGGAAAATGTACATATCGAATCTTACGATAAAATAATCATCGGAGTCGGCCTGTATGGTCTGTACTCTGCTCTTTTCTGTGCAAAACGGGGAAATCGGGTATTGGTTCTCGAAAAAGATCCGGCTCCGTTTATGCGGGCGACCTACATCAACCAGGCGAGAGTGCACCAAGGATACCATTATCCGCGCTGCCTTTCTACGGCTATTAAGTCGGCTTATTATTTTGAGCGTTTCAACAAAGACCTTGATTTCTGCATTCATCGCGAATTTGAGAAGGTCTACGCTACGTCTGCGAAATATTCTTGGTCAGACCACAAACAGATTATGGACTTTTGCAAGGCTGCAAAAATTCCGTGCCAGGAAATACATCCTGGTCAGTTCTTTAAAGACGACATGTGTGATGGCGTTTTTTTGACACGTGAATACACGTACGATGCGATGATTCTTCGCGACTATTTTGTGCAGAAACTTTTTAAATACACAAACGTCACGAAGTTGCCATCAACGCAGATGTGGTAATTGAACTGGACCGTGAAACTGCGCCAAAAAGCGTTTTCGTAGCGCGTCCGGGGCAGCGGCAAGAGGAACGTTCTCTCTTTCAGGTCGAACAGTCCTTTTCTGCGGCCCTCCTTCTTTTGGAAGGGCTTTTCGTTGTATTCGACAAGCAAGTCTTTTTCTGTTCTCCTGTTTCGGAATCGATGATGTATGCGGGATCACCAGCCCAGTCAACTTCAATCTGTTCGCCGGGCTTGCGGTTGATATGCATGGTCGCTCTGCGGACTCGTTCATCCTGCAGGATGTAGTGGCAGAACTGTGAATACATGAGCGGCTTGGCCCCTTGAAGCCTGCATTCCTCAAGATATTCTGCCCAGAGGAGCTTCTTGTTCACGCAGTTTCTAAGCAGTTCGTTTTTGACATGCTCAAAATCAGACATTTTCCTGTCTGTGGTTTTCTTGGCCGTATTTCCATCGGGATGAATAATTTTGTCAATTTCCCTATCGGTTAGGCTTTCTTCCAGCGGCCAGCGGAGATTGTGTTCTTGAGCAAGTTTCAAGACCCTGTTGACGGTCTTCTTCGATACATGGCAACTTGATGCGATGTCGTTTTGGCTTAATCCCAGGCTTCGTAGCCTGAGGATTTCGCGGTATTTGGTCATTTGACCTCCTGTCTATTTTATCTGCACGGAATTGTGCTGAATAAAATTAGACAGGTTTCCTTGATGCCGGAATTGAGGTTCCCATCAAAACGGTACGCCGGTTTCCATTACTCCGGTTTCATGGTGTATTTTGCTCCGGTATATTCACAATTATAGCTGCACAATGTTATATTATAAATGCAGATCATCAATTTGATAAAGGACGACTAATTCGGGAACAGCCCCATAAAGTAGCAGATATTTCAATAGGCTCTGATGTATGGATTGGTAACGTCTCCATTGTAAGCTTCCCCATAATTACCAACTACCTGTCAACTACCCATTGAAAAATTTATATTTCTTCGCAAGAAAATTCGGTATTTGTTGGACTTTTAGTAATTTGAATAAAGCATATCTAATCGTATCTATACACAAACAGACAACAAATATCATTAATGAATACACAATGACTCCTACAAATAGTCTAAATGGGTTCGTTGAGACAATTGAAATAAATGAATCTTTTATAACATGACCATAAATGAAATGATTCGTATGGATTAGATAAACGCTAAATGATAGCACACTCGAGAATGTTAACATTTTTTTACATAACATATTTTTTATGTTTAGCTTTCCAAAAAAAGATACTAAAGCTATTGCAGATACAATCACTAATATAGAAGTGTAATCAATAAATATATTTACATCTTTTTCCTTTTTTAATAAATGGAATATAATGAAATGCGAAAAGTATTTTATAAGCCAAATGGAAAATATTGAAGCAAAATAAATTATTAGACTTTTTGTGGGCGATATATTTAAAGGATACTTTTTTAGGTATGCACCGATTATATAACAACAGGAAAGCCATATCGCTGAATATCCATGTAAAAGCCCAAAAGATTTTATATCTCCGAGATTCATTATTGGAAGTAATGAAAAAACAATTATTATTGTAATGCAAAGATTTCGGTGAGTTCTTTTTTCTATAGAATTAATAAACATATTAATAAATGGAATGAAAAAGTACATTCCAAAATATGCCGTAAAATACCAGTATTGTCCACTTACAACCGGAAAAAATGATTTGATTATTGATATTTTTGAAGGTACATATATTGACGACAGAAAAGGAATAAAATAAAAAGAAAGGGATATCAATGTAGAATAGAAAAACACAGTAAGCCATAATGGTATTATTTTAAAACCGTTGATTTTTTTCTCAACCATTAAATAGCCCGTTATCATAGCAAATACATCAACAGCACAATAAGCCGATATTTCAAGAAACCAAGCGACATAATAATTAAAAGAAAAATTTTCGCAATTTCCTAAGATTCCTCCACATCCAAGGACATGAAGTTGTACGACCATATACATGGAGATAATTTTTAATAAATCTATGCCGTAATTTCTTTCTTGTTTTTCATTCATCGTTCTAATGATAGTTGATGTTTATTAATGATTAGTTTTCCAGAGCATTTTTCAACCAGTTCAGTGAAAAGCCTCTCATTTCTTCAATTTTATTTGAATTATATAATTTCAAAAGAGAATCAAATCGTGCAGAACCTCTTTTTTTGTTATACAAGCACTTGAACTCTTTACCAAAAATTATTGAAAAAACCGTTCCATGGAATGAATCCGTCACCACGTAAGAGGCGTCACGGAACATGGCAAGCCATTCAGGAATAGATAACGAGGCTTTTGAACCAGCTTCAAAGAATTTAAGCGTAAGTCCTTGTTTGGTCGCAATAGACTCGCACTGAGCAAGAACTGCATCATTTTTGTCTAAGACATATGCAGCAAGAAATCGTTCCCGAACAACAGGAACATCTTTGCAAACTTCACAATAATCTTCTTTATCAAGCAACAATGTCGGATCAAGAACCCAGGTTGCATCTACGCCAAGATGTTCTTTACACAGTTTCATCCCAGATTCTTCTCGTACGCTTATCGCATCAAATTTTTTTGCCAACATCGAGCATTTTTCTGTTTGCTCAGGACTGAATTCCCATTGATCGGAACCAAAAGAAACAGCATACGCCACACGCCTTAATTTCTTATCATATTTACAAAAATCAAGAAAGACATCCTTTTCGACATAGGGAATAAATTTTGGGCGCCAAATTTGATCGCTTCCGACAATGAACATGTCAAAATTGTCTAATTTTTTTGTATTTCTATAATTGAAAACCGACTTTGTTTTTGAAATATATTTGTGAACAAAAATTGAAAAGATTTTTTTTCGATCTCCCCTAAATTTCCGATTTAAAGAAAAAGAAACCTTTTTTCCCACAATACTTAAAACTAATTCCTTTATAAGATTTTTCAAAAAAAGGACATATGGGGTTTTGGGTATATAATCTATTGTGATTGGATTGTGGCCTATTTTCTTCAAAATAACTTGTAATGCAAAATTTTGTAAAATTCCGCCATAATTGTTTAACAATGGTTGTGTGATAATACCAATTTGCATTCTTTCTCAATCCTTTTTATATGTTTAATAGTAGATTAGACTACAGTTCTAAAAATCTTATGTTTTATAAATGCCAGCAAGTTCAACACAGTCTGATGTATTTTAAAATACATCACTATGATTTTTTCATTTTTACCAGAGATTACAAGCTTGAGCGCATTATGTAAGGGGCGTTTAAAAGAAAAACAAGAACCTTCTAACAGTCTCTGATTAATTTCGGGATATGTGTTTACAATTTCATCTTTTTCAATGTCCTCTGGTTTTTTCAGAAAATGCCATAACAATCCTAATTTTAAATCCCTTTTAACATAATAAAAATCTATAGCATTTCCGAAATTAGATTCAAAGAAATTTATAAAATATTTTTTTGATTCTTCTTTTTTTCTTGAAATGCTGGAAACAACACTGGTACCATTTGAAACTCGGTCATAATGATAAAACGGCATTGGCAAATAAGCAACCTTAATGTCGTCTTGAAGTATTCTACAGCAAACAAACAAGTCTTCCCACATGATCATTTTATTTGGAAAAGATATATTGTTCTTTGCATAGCAAGAATGTCTAACTAGTTTATTACAGCAACTTCCATGAATATTCCAGGATAACAACTGTTTCAGTATTTCAAAATGATTCAAACTATTTGGTTTTTGAACATTGCGGAATGATCCAAATTTTGATTCAATCATAAAATCACAAATTACCATATCGGCATTCTTCGTTTCTGCGGCTTGGTATAGTGATTGTAGCATATTACTGTCAATCCAATCATCTGGATCCATATGTATAGAATATATACCTGTAGCGTTATCTATCCCACATTGTCTTGCGGAACTTACCCCACCATTTTTCTTATGAAAAACTCTAAAACGAGAATCTTTTTTTGCATATTCATCACAGATTTTAGGACTATTGTCTGTTGATCCATCATCTATTAGTATGCATTCCCACTCTGTCAAAGTCTGAGCAAGAACGCTCTCCAAAGCTCGTTTCAAGAGATGTTCCATATTATAAATTGGAACTATTACAGAAATTAATGGTAGCTTATTCATATTTTATATCTTTTTATTAAAAGTTAAATAGAACGTTGATTTTATCAATTTTCTCAAAAAAAAGCTAGAACAATTCAGCATTTTTATCATTGCGAGAAAAAAATAAAGCATTATAAATTTTTTCTTTTTAAACAGCGCAAGACTCAAATTTTTTAAACCATTTCCAGTTTTATACGATTTCAGAAACTGATTGTAATATTCAGAGTCTCGTTCTATTTCCAAAATTGAAATTTTCTCTTTTATCGATGTCTTTAGCCTTGATATTTTTAATAAGTTTGAATAAAAAATAGATGCGCAAAATTTTCCATAATCATCCCAATCTTCTTGAGAATATAGATTCTTTTCTTTTAGAAAGTTATAAGCAAAAAATCTAACAGGATTACCAGGAACATAAAACCTGCTAGACGCATTATGTGAAATGCTATTCATATTTACACGATAGTTATAAAAGATATCAGGAACAAATAGTACGCAGTCCGATTTATCCATTATTTCTACAGTTTGAACGAGATCTTCTGCATGCCGGATTATTTCAAAGACCTTATCATTATTTGATGGAATACAATTCTTTTTAAAAGCTTTTAAACACATGGAATTGTAATACGTATCTCCCAAAATTTTTTTGAACAACAATCTTTTATCTTTGATCAGCTCGATTTTATCATTTATTTTTTTATCTAAGTAAGATTCGCCCTTAAAAAAACGTTTCCAGTTGTAATATATGCAATCGCAGTTGTATTTCATGAAATACTGGTTAAGTTTATCCAATGTTTCTGGTTCCCAAAAATCATCAGAATCTAAACACAAGATTATATTACCAGAAGCCTTTGAAAATGCGAAATTTCGAGTAGCGATCTGCCCTTCATTTTTTTTAGAAAAAACTCTTATCCTGTTATCTTTTTTTTCATATTCTTTACAAATTTTTAAGCTATCGTCTCTGGAGCCATCATCGACTAAAATCAATTCAAAAAATTTATAAGTCTGTTTTAAAACAGATTCTATGCATTCAGAAACATACTTTTCCACATTGTAAACAGGAACGCAAATGCTAAATAAAAAATGGTTCATTTTTTAATCCTTCAACAAATAATTCTCGATGAGCTTCACACTCAATAAAATTTCTTATGGCCAACAACTCTTTCGTTCTAAACCGACTAATGATAAAATCAGTCATTTTATATCTACTCAATTTGTTAAAAAATTTTAATGCAAATTTATGACCATATCCAGAACAAGTCAATAAATAATGATTTAGCATATCCTTGGCAAATTTGGAATATTCCCTCTTAACAAATTCAGCGTTCTTTATCTGTTCACTCCGATGATAGAAATCAGATATGATATTCTTTGCAGCATCATTCTTAGCCAAGCGAATACCACAACCATGCTTTTCAAGCGGAATATAATCAATCCTAAAATCATCCTTAATTTCAATCAATAGACTAGTTTGTGATAAAGATGCGTTAATAGAATTAAAAATAAAATTTCCCTGTCCATAAACAATAGTTCCATCATGGTATTTTTCTTCACATCCAATGCAATGACTATGCTGGCAAATTACCAAGTCGGCACCTTTTTGTACAAATTTACGGCATATATGCTGTAACATTGGCGAAGGATAACGATAATACTCTTTACCTCCATGATACAGAACAATCACATAATCGCAATCCTTCTTTAGATTCACAACGTGATCAAAAGATTCAAGCGGGTCAAAAGGATTTGCACCGGGTTTATTCCCCTCTGCAATAGAAAACTCATGTTCTGCACATGCGTAAACACCGATCTTTTTATCGTTTATATAAAATACAAAAGGCTTTGCTGCAACTTCCAAATTTTTCCCAGCACCCAAAAAAGAAATATTCTCTTTTTCAAGAATCGAAATAGTAGACTCTAGCCCAGCATTACCATGGTCCATAATATGGTTGTTAGCGAGTGTCAGCAGGTCTGCACCAATAGATTTTAACCCTTTCGCGGTTGATACTTCAGCTTTTAAATTAGGACCACATTTCTGAATGGGTGTATCGGCATTGACTAGAGGGCATTCAAGATTGAAAATACGGTAATCAGACTTGCTCAGCAAATTAAGTAAACCGACGCCCACCACATCTTGCATATTGCCAGAGGCAAAATATACATTATTTGACTTTGTAGGGACAATATCTGCACCAATTAAAATGGACATCATTGAATCCTTTTTGAAGGAAGTTGCAGCCATTCTCCAAATTTATAATCCCATTCAATCGGACAAAAAGGACACATTCCACTATGATGAGAAAATGTCATTTCTCCAAAATAAATTTTATCATCAATCTCATACAAATCCACTCGTACATGGGGAATCCCCGATGATAGCTTTTCTGCTAAAGAAATCATTTTTTCATACATTTTAGGCTTTTGAGGTTGAATTTTGGCATTTGGATGACCGTTTGTGATTGGCAAATGATTGAAATTTCTGTCAAAAAAATCAAATTTTGTATCTTCATTTACCTTCAATCTATCTGATGCGATAAAAAGAGCCTTAACGATTCCATCAAAGCAAAAAAACTTATAATCTCTTAATTCTCCACTCTCATCCTCCATGTATTTTTCCGCGATTATTCGTGGGGGGATGTGTTTATATTGCCATTCTCTCAATTCCTTATATAAGGATCTTTTTAACCCGTTATTAAGATGATTTATAGCCTTTTTTTTATCAAAATTTGATTTGTCCCTACATATAATAACATCACCTCCGCCACCATTGGTTGTTTTCAATACGAATTGATTCGGCAATTTGTCAAAATCTATATCATCAGCATTCTCCCATACACCAAGTGTAGGTATTACGTGATCCTCGCCTATTTTATCAGCCACCCACTTTTTAACAGCATACTTATCAACAAGCGTTGTATAAAGTGGATTGCGATTGTAAAGTTTTAGCCACTGTATTTTTTCGCTAAAAGATTTTGGAGTCTTTAAATTCAATCGATACCCCATCCTTAATCGAAACTGTAGTTGTAAATACAGTTTATCAGGAAATAAGAAACTTATTTTTCCAATTAAAGCACTTATAAAGGTTAATTTATTATCTTTAAACAGTGTGATTGCTGTAGATAACTTGCTCATCACGAATCTCCTTGGTTAAAGAATACCCCAAAATCAGTTGTGAAACAACATGCATTTCTCGGTAAGACATTGAAAAAAAAGTTCGTAAGAAAAAATCAATAAATACAATTTGCATAACAAGACTCTCTGTTTTCTTTAGCCGCCCCACCCAAGCTGTTTTAGCAAACATGCTCCAATAAAAAATAAAACATAAAACACCCAACAAGCCATGATTTACAGCAATTTCCAACCAATCATTGTGGGCATATCCAATCATCTGCATTGTGTAATTAGCTCCTGATCCTAAAAAAAATTGACTAGGAGAAGCATCATCAAGAAAATAGTTTAAATACGCACTAAACAGTCTATCTCTTCCACTTGCATTTCCTTCAGAAGTTTGTTCAATTCTATTTATGAAATAATCACTAGTCTCCATCTTATATTCAACAAATTTAGCTCCGACAACAAATAAAATAAATAATAAAATCATAATGCTAATTTTGGTTTTGATATTTGACGTTTTTAAAGCATTCCATAAAACAAGCATTATGCAAATTACACCAATAATAATAGCGCCACGTTTCATTGCCATTATTGTAAAAACAAAACACGTTCCTAAAATGACATATAGCAAAAGAACACGTTTTTTAAAAAAAAGACTTAATGGAATCAACGCTGTAAATAAATAGCCAATATTATTTGTAAATTCTGTTTTGTTTATTTTTGCAAGTATCGCATTCCGCAATAATGTTCGTTCACTTGCAAAATAATATACAATAGTCAATGTAATAAAGAAAATCGCCCATATTTGAACGCTTTTTTCATTTATCCTACCTTCCTTCGAAAAAACATAAAATGCATAAATAGGTAATAAAGATACATAAATCTGTTTTAAAAATTCTGAACCAGGTACAGGATTATAATCATAAGGAATTATTATCAAATATAATCCATATACAGTAAATAACGAAAGTAAAGCGTTCAATCCCATTAAATAAGCGGGAATTTTATATTGGGTATTTGCGATAAATACATAATATAGAGAAACTACTAACAATACAACCATCATTAGTTTTATCGCAACAAAACCATCGGGGAAAAGAATTCCTTGATAAAAATAGATACACCAACCAAGGGTATATAAATTGGGCTTATTAATCCAACTAAACATTTGTCGTTTTTCCCGATATACGAGTTTCGATAAATTGTATGATAGCTTTTGCTCTTTTATCAATTGTAAGATTAGAGGCTTTTTTTAAAGAGCCTTCAGCCATTGATTCTCGTAGTTGAAAATCGTTATACAGTTTATTAATTGCAAAGGCAATTTCTTCAACAGAATTAGAATTTATGCGTATGGAATTTCCTTCATCCAAAAGCTCGTCATTAAATGATAAGTCAGAACTAATGATAGGCAAATTGCATGCCATCGCTTCAATTATGGCATTACAACACCCTTCTGCAAGAGTTGGTAAAACGAAAATATCTGCACAATTTAACAAAGAACATAATTTTTCATGTTTTACATTACCTTTAAAGATAATGTTTGGACAACTTGGCTCATCAGGACCATTTCCCACAAATATGGAATATATATTGGGATTGTTCAATTTCTTTATTGCTTCAGAAACTCGATTGGAACCTTTTCTATTGTTAAACCATCCAACAAAAGCAACAATAAAAGCATTTTCAGGATAATCGTATTTTTTTCGACATTCTTTTTTATCCATTTTATAGAATTTTTTTTCGTCAATTGCATTTGGAATTACAACACACTTATCATCCGAAGTTAAACCTAGATTAATCGATTCGTTTTTATTTTTTTTGGAAACACAAATAACCCCAGAGATATAATTACAAAAAGATACTTGATATGAGATTTTGTTTAGAGGTTTGGGAATAGAACTCTCCCCGGATGCAACAAATAGAGGAATATCATTTCTTTTTGCAAAATTAAATGCTAAAATTGCAGAAGACCAAAAATGTGCATATATCACATCGGGGATAATAGGCAACATTTTAAACGCTTTTTTTAGAGCCTGTTTTTGAAAAAAATCAGTTGGACAGAAATGACCGATTCTAAACATTGAAAAAGATAGATAATTGGGACGAATTAGAACAACTTGTCCACCAGACTTGAATTTTTGAATTTCAATTGCTTTATTAAAGCACTTGTACCTAGTAATACTAAACGGCGATACAACAAAACAGCAATGCCCTTGTTCAGCAAACTCGTCAACAAGTTGCTTGACAAAAGAAAAAGTACTTGACTTTTTACTAGGATAATCAGAACAAACAACACAAATATTCATACGCTAAACAATACTTCTTTCTGCTATATTGCGATAAGAGAAAAATTTCATGCTATTTAAAGCAATAGATTTCATCTTATCAAGTTTATTACCTAAAAATACATCTTCAATATTTTTTTTGATTTCATCAACAGAATCTTTACGCAAAAATTTTACATTTCCGCCACGGTCAACATGTGTCGTTCCTTCCCAATACTTAACTATCATAGGGATACCCATACCTGCAACCTGTTCCCAAAAAACAGAATGACGACCAGGAAACATTACTAAATCAGCCATTGCAAAATGTGGATAAGCCTCCTCAGATGAAACCCATCCTATGTATTTAACTTTGTCTGAGCAACGCTTTTCGACTTCTCCTTTTAATTCGGGAACAACAGAACCGAAAACAATTAATTTTAACTTAGGATTGTTAATTTGATTTACAGCATCCATCAACAACAATGTTTGCTTCTTTGCTAAATCAATTTTACCACCTGTAACTATTAGTTGATTATCTTCCGCAATACCATATTTTTCCCGATATTTAACACGAACATCGGAGCGTGAGGATTTTTCAACAAGATCATCGTCAGCCCCCATAGGCAAAAATTCAACTTTATCAGCAGGTAGCCCGTAAACGTCTTTCAAAAAATCAACACGTGCAGGTAAGACTCCATACCATTTTTTTACAAACGGATTGATTTTTTGTGCATAATACCGCCAAATTATTTTATGCAGTATGTTTTTTGAAATCCAATTTGTTGCACTATTTGAAAAATCAGCATGATTGTCTACATAAGTAACAACATAAGAGTGCGATTTTAAATACTTGACAATGGTTGAAATGTCACGAAATTGGCACCCATGAATAAATAGAACGTCTGGAGAAATTTTCTGTAGAATTTCTAAAATTTTCCCATATTTTTTTATTTTTGAATTAAATGAGACACCATTACAAATACTTAATCTAAAAATATGTGTACCATCATTCAAATGATAATCTTTTTGAGAGGCTTTGTGTAAACCGCCATCCAAAGAATACACCCATTCAGATGTGACAATCGTAACAGAATGTCCGAATCTACGATGAAACTTAGCAAGCATATTTTCTTGATAAGACCATCCATCAGTAATTGTTCCTGTAAGACACAAATGAACTAAATTCATACAGTAAATTTCCATTTCTTTTTTGTTTTTATTTTATCTAAAAAAGCAAGAAATGAAACAAGCCTGTATTTGATTCTTGTTAAATAAGGTCTTTTATGAGAAGTATTTTTGTCATGAATTCGATGTATAATGAGCGGCTCTTGCATAAAATAGGAACAATTATAAAATTCACCAACAAGTCCAATCCATTGATCATGCATATTTACATATTTTGAAAAAGGGAGTAGGAAATTTTTCATTTCTTTTGTTATAGCCATACAACATCCATAATACGCACTATAAATTAAATTACGAATAAAACCTTGTTTCTTATAATGGTTTTCAAAATGTCTCTTCTTATAAGTATTGTTGTTTATATCATCATTTGTTGCAATATACATATCATGCAGCAATACATGTACTGACTGATTTGCCGAAAAAAAATGTTTTATTTTATTTATTTTATTTGGAAGCCAAACATCATCTTGGTCACAAAACATAATGATATCTTTAGATGATTTACTTAACAAAAATTCAAAATTTTTTATAATCCCTTTATGAGGACCATCAAAAAACAGGACTCTATTATCTTTTTTTGTAATTTTTTTTATAATTTCAATTGTTCCATCTTTTGATCCGTCATCAGAAATAATCAATTCATCAGAAGAATCCATATAAGGCAAAATTGATTCTATCTGTTGTTGTACATATTTAGCTCCATTAAACGTAGCCATTATTATTGACGCATTCATTTTTTGCTCCTCTACACTTTTCTTCATCACATTTCGTATTTATTTTATAACGTTATGAGCAATTTCAGATAAGATGTTGTAATATTTTATCGTTTGCGTTTTTCTTGATGAATTTATGCGGCTCCAAGCCTTCGCGTTTTCACCTTTTTTGGCAAGCAAACTTCTTTCTTCGTAAGCCTGAAGAATCGTTTTTGCCAGAGCGTCAGCATCGCCATGTTCCAAAGTGTAGCCCATATCGCATTCCTTTATCATCCTAGCGATATCACTACTCTGGTCAACAAGAGACAGCAATGCTGATCCGGTCGCCATTATCACAAAGGTCTTTGAAGGGAGTGCCATTTTAGACAAACCTGGTTCAATAGAAACCAGTTCAAGGTCGCCAATACTGTAGATTTCCGAAAGTCTCGAAGCCGGTTGGAGTGGATAAACCGAAATAAAATCGAGATTTTCATCTTTGATTTGCTGTTCCAGTTTCTGCTTATACGATCCGCTGCCAATAATGACAAACCGAATCTGAGAATTCTGCGAGTGTACTTTCTTTGCTGCATCTACAATTACAGGCCAACCTTGGAACAGCCCGATATCACCGGCATAAGAGACAATGAACCCGTCTTTATCAATCCCAAGTTCACTCATAAGAGCGTTGTCTTTTCGATCAACATGATGCAAGCTCTCTGTATCCGCCCAGTTATAGATTACGTCAATTTTATCTTTTGGACATCCGTGAGATGCGATGGTTTCCTTCATCTCTTCCGAGATGGTTACAATCCTTGTATTTCCTTGATACGCCTTTCTCTCACGATAACGGAAATACTTAATCAAAGGATTCGATTCTTTAAGCCCCTTAATACGCATCAATGTATCTGGGAACAAATCCTGAGCATTGTACAATGTAGGCGCATACTTCGCAAGTTTTGCCCCCATCCACCCTAAAAACGGAGGAGAGCTATAAATGTAATATGCATCTGTAGGCGTTTTCTTAGCTTCTTTATAAAGTTCTTTTGTCAGCTGAAGGTATTTAATCATTCGATCAAACAACCCTTCACCTTCGCCACCACGAGAGCCAATTCTCTTGACAACGACATTTTCAGAAATTTGCTCTACAGGATGATCAAGATAATAGTTCTTTACTTCTTCCGAGATTCGTCGTGAAGGGAATCCTGTAAGAACGGTTACCTTAGCCCCAAGTTCTCCTAAATCAAGAGCCAGTTCATTCAATAACGCATGACGTTCCTTGCACAAATGACCGGTAATAAACGTAATCTTCATTTTTACTCCGTATAAATTGCAGTCACCCAATTTTTAAACAGAGGATTCAATCCCTTAGCCGTATTGACATAAGACCGGTGCAAAATTTCGCTAATTTCACCACACCCGAGTTCATACCTATCAATACTTAATACAGGAGTCAACTCCATTGCGGAGCCACAGAGAAACGTTTCATCCGCTGTATAGAGTTCTGTTCTATCGATAGTTCTTTCTTCAACTTCATAACCCAAGCTCTTAGCAAGCTTAATTACGGTATCTCTTGTAATACTTTCAAGAACAGCATCTGTAAAAGCGGGCGTAATCAATTTTCCATTTTTTACCATAAAGAAACAGCTACCAGGTCCTTCAGATATTTTGCCGTACTCATTAAGGAACAAGCAAGTATCGTACCCGTTTCTCAAGGCTTCTCTCTGTCCGTATCTGCTATTGATGTAGTTGGCACCACACTTGATACGAGGCGAAAGTGCATTCTCGCTGATGCGTCTCCAAGAAGTCACACAAACATTAAGCCCTTTTTTATTGTATTCGGCACTAGTTTTACCTCTCGGAATTGGAGCGACAAACATATTTGTTGGACCGTCCGAGCCCCAGGATCCAAAACCGTCTACAAACAGCGTCTGACGAACTGAAAGATTTTCTTCGTATTCATTGGCTTTTACCACATCAACGAATGCTTTTTTTAAATCACTTTTGCTAAACGGACAATCAATCTGGATAAGCCTTGCAGAACGGAGCAGCCTTTCGTAATGGTCGTCCAATCTAAATGCATACAACTGATGTTCATCTTCATTCCAATAGCATGGAATTCCTTCAAACACATTTAACCCAAATTGCGAAGTAGGGGCCAATATGTTGATTTTGGCGTCATTCACATGGACGAGTTCGCCCTTAAACCATATCAATCTTTCAGAAACATCGTATTTCATTTTTTTTCTCAGTGATGGTCAACACCCATAGATTCTTTATTCTTTTCCATATTTTCCTGAGTTTCTTCGACATCTTTCATGGAAAATACGCGGACAAAAGTCAAAAACCACATTTTTATATCATAAAAGATTCCGTATTTCTTTACTTTATCAATATAGATATTGTCGTATTTGACCTTTTCATCCCAGGCAAGTTCATTTCGTCCGGTAACTTGGGCAAGTCCCGTTATTCCCGGAAGGATGGTAAACCGTCTTTTATAAGCCTCATTTAATTCTTCATACTTTGGGAAATGACCAACGACAGGCGACCTCGGTCCAACAAAAGCCATGTCTCCCTTTACGATATTCCAAAGCTGGGGCAGCTCATCGAGGCTTGTTTTACGTAGAAACCGGCCAACAGATGTTATCCTTGGATCTCCGGCAAAACTATAGACTCCCGTACCCATATTTTGGGCGTTCACAACCATAGAACGGAACTTTAACATTCTATAAGTTTTGAAATTTTTCCCAATCCTTTCCTGTTTAAATATAACCGGACCTTTAGAATCCAATTTTACAGCAACGGCAATAACCAACAGGAGCGGAGAAAAAACGATTAGGGCGATCCCCGCAATAACTGTATCAATAATTCTTCTAACCAGGAAATACATAAGCAAATATCCTTGTTGTTTTTCAGTTAGGCTCCCTACGCAACCGCATTTTTCTTGGCAAATTTCAAATGTTCAACAATTGCATCTACAGCAGTCGCGACCTCGGCTTTGTTTTTAGCAAAATCTTCGGGAGTTTTGTCCGCGAGTGATGATTCGAATGCGCGAAGTGTCTTTAAGTTTTCGCTGAAGGTTCGTTCGATTTCGGCAATATCCGTTATTCTAGCACAATCGCAAAACGAGCGAGAAAGGATGGCGCGGGTAGAACCGAGCCTATAATGTTCCATGATGACCTTTTCTGCTGGCAGCATACCGCTACCAAGCTTTGCAATACCACCAAAACCGTAAGGAATCCTTGCAGCCTTAAACTTGTTGCAAAGTTTTTCGACCGTTCCGTCCGACAAAAGTTCGAACATAAACGTCATACCATACGAAAGGTGCAAATCGTTGAGCCCGATATGGATTTCGTCAAAACCGCCTTGAGCAAGAACTTCGTCCACGCATTCTAAGGCTTCTTTCGTTTCAAGAAGCAGTGTTGTTTTGCAACGGCCATTAACCGCATTGACAAAATTTGAGACTTCTTCGGATGTTTTCCAGTACGGGAGCATGATAATGTCGGCTCCAGCGTCTATTACCGAATTAATTTCGGCAGTACTACCATCGTACCATGGGTTTACGCGGACAAGCATTTCAGAGGTCGTAAGATGCGGCTTGATAGCCTTGATATCCGCAACAGAGTGGTGAGACTTGACTGAGTCGTAATTTTTCTGACGTTCCTCTTTACCACGGGTTTCCAAATCAACCCAAATGCGATCAACACCATATTTTTGGGCAATTTGCGCCACATCTTGCCGATTCGTAATGTACATCAGACACAGAGACATAAAGTTTGCACCCCCTAAACGTTATGTCCGGGAACGCCAATTCCCTGTTCTTTGCAGAAAACCGAACCACAGGCTATGTGCGTTTCGGTAGGGACAACAGCAAGTGATTCAACGACTGCGTTACAGTCTACGTGGCAAAATTCGCCCACAAAAGCGTCATGCCTGACTACAGCTCCACTTGCAATGAAGCTAGAGGTTGCGACCACGGCTCCAGATTGCACTGTAGCGTTTGGCTCGATGCAGCACCCTTTTTGAAGTTGAGCGCTAGGGCTTACATAAGCCTTGGGGTGCACTAAAATTGCCGAAGTAATGCAGTTATACTGCAACTGTTCGGTAAGCTTACGACGGAGTGCTGTATTGCCAATGGCAACGAAACCATAGCGGAATTCTCCGGCGAATTTTGGGAGGTCAGCAAAGGTGCCGATTAATGAAATTTGACTGGATCCTTCACTTCGTTCAGGATGACTTTCTTGCAAGGACGTCGTCGAAGCTTTGTACGAATCGTCGAGGAATGCAATACGGCCAAAGACGCCCATGGCGTCAGCGATTTCAGCGGCCATTACGCCGTACTGGCCGGCTCCCAAAATAAGCAGATTATTCTGTGAAATCACTTACCGCAACCTCGGTGATACTCTAGCCATCATTTGTATGCAAAAATTCGCCATTTGCGACTCCTACACAAAATTTTGACTAGAAAAGTTGAAAATTCTTACGAAAATATAAGAATATTTTAATCAATATACTAGTTACCACCCCAAAAAATGTCAAAAAACTTACGTTTTGGGTATTCTTCGTTAAAAACAAGATACACCCAATTTACAATTAGGGGTTATTTTCTAAACACCAGTACTGCCAAAACCGCCTCGGTCAGCGCCATCAAGCGCGCCTTCCACGAACGTGAGCGTTGGCTGTATTTCCATAATGCGGAACTGCGCTATGCGGCTCCCCTTTTCTATCCTGACATCGCGGGTCGCGTACACGGGCATCTTCCACCAGTCGTTCGCACCGCAATAGCTAGAATCGACCACGCCCACAGAATTTGCCTGCAAAATGCCGAAGTTCTTGAACGTAGAACTACGCGGAGCGATATGCGCCTCATAACCTTCAGGCAACTTCATCGCAACCCCCAAGTGAATCAGGCGGAACTCGCCCGCCTTGAGTGTCACGGTCTCTGCCGCGGCAAGGTCAATCCAGTCGGACTTTCCGCCGACATAAGTAAGGCGCTGGATGGAATCGTCGAGGTATTGAATTTTAATGGTCTTTGCAGTCATGCCGTAAATATAAAAAGAGTTTATACACAAAAAGAAAATCCCCGATGCAATCGGGGACTTCGTTGCTTTCAAAGCGTTACAGTTAGTCGAGCGTGTGGACCAGGAGACCGTCGCGGAGCTTCGGTTCGAACCAAGTGCTCTTCGGCGGCATGATTTCGCCAGCGTCGGCAATGCTCATGAGCTGATCAAGCGTGGTCGGGTACATTGCAAATGCGCAAGCGCATTCACCGCTATCGACGCGCTTTACGAGTTCGCCGAGACCACGGATGCCACCGACAAAGTCGATGCGCTTCGATGTACGCGGATCGTCGATATCGAACATCGGCTTGAGCACGAGCTTCTGGAGGAGAGCCACGTCGAGGCTATCGACCGGGCCAAGGTTCTTGAGGAACTTGTCCTTGAACGTGCAGGCATACCACTTGCCACCCATGTAGAAGTTCACCTGGTTCTGCTTAGACGGGCTCTGCACGCTCGGCAATTCTTCGATGTCGAACACAAGCTTCATTTCTTCCATGAGCTGTTCCGGCGTGCGGCCGTTCAAGTCCTTAAGCACGCGGTTGTAGTCCAAAATCTTGAGCTGGGTGCTCGGGAAGAGGATAGCGAGGTAACGGTTGTATTCTTCTTCGCCAGTGTTCTTCGGATTCTGTTCAGCGCGATAGCTGGCAGCGCGAGCGCCAGCAGCACTGCGGTGGTGACCGTCAGCGATGTAGCTTACCGGAACAGATTCAAAGGACTTGCGGATGGCTTCGATTTCGGCATCGTCGTCTATAATCCAGACGGTATGGCCAAAGCCGTCGCCCTTGCTCACGAAGTCGTAAACAGGCTTGCGCTTGGTCACAGCACCGAAGATATCGAATTGGCCGTTGTCGCGGTAAGTGAGGAACACCGGACCCGTATTGGCGTTCGTGGCGAGCACATGGCGCAAACGGTCTTCTTCCTTGTCAGCGCGGGTAAGTTCGTGCTTCTTGATGGTGCCGTTGAAGTAGTCGGCAGCCGGAACGCAGCACACAAGACCGTACTGTTCGCGACCGTTCATCGTCTGGCGATAAACGTAGAGGCACGGCTTCTGGTCGAAAGCGATCACGCCGTCTTCGATCATCTTGTCGAGATTTTCACGAGCGTGGGCATAAACCTTCGGGTCGTAAGCATCGACTGAATCCGGAAGTTCGATTTCGGCACGCGTCACGCGCAAGTAGGAGTGCGGAAGGCCCTCAGCCATAGCCTTGGCTTCGGCGCGATTCATCACGTCGTAAGGGAGCGCAGAGATAGTCTCAGCTTCAGCCGGGTTCACCGGACGCAAAGCCTTGAACGGATAGATGTGCATCATAGGTTTCTTTCCTTTGTGTGCTTCTTTGATTAAAACTTCGTCTTCGGCAATCAAGTTATGGATATAACCCGTCTTTGCCGCAATCCATTTTTTCTTCCTGTAACTTACGATGAAATAAGCTAGAAAAAAGAAGATGGCGCCGCCAATAGCAGCGACAATTGTAATGCCAATCATGAACGCCAACAGGTGGTCCGCGGCGTCATTCCACAAATGACTGATAACAGATGTGAAGTTCTTGAACGAAAGCCCCTGGAATTCTTCCAAAAAATCAAACTTAATCGCCCCCGGATGGACAATCTTGCACCCGAGCATATACCCCGTCGGGTAGAAAAAACCGAACTGAGTCAGCGGGTTTGCCACAAACGAAGAGACAACCCCCGGAACCTTCGGAAGACGGAACAAGGCACAGAACGCAACCGTCAAAATAATGGCAACACCAATCGTCGGCCAAATGCCAATAAAGACGCCCGCCGCGACAGACCACGCCACACGCATGGCATCCTGACGCCTCGGAAACATCCTATTGTAATAAATACGGCTTAAGCGCTTGTACTTCGATTCGTTCCTTCTCAATTTAACCATATCACCTCTTAAATAACCGAGCCAAAGATAGTAAATATAGACGAGAGACTAAAGACTAGAGACGAGAGCGAAGCCTTTGTTCTATAAAAGGGGGAAGCCTCCCCCTGATTGCAGCCTTGCCCTATTGTCATGCCCGCCTCCGAGCGGGCACCTCCTTTTAGGGCAAGTCTTCCATCACCCCCTCGAACGGGGCTTCAATCGCCAGCCCCGTAACTCCCCCGGCTACAAGTCCTTCAGACAACGAACAGAGATGGCATTAAGCTTGTTTAAGTAGATCAAATGCTAGTCAATTTGCTAGAAGACGAAACAGTCTTCAAATTTGAAGATGAACTTGATTTCTGACTTGAGGAGGAATTATTCTAGAACAATAACTAATTTCCGCGGTAAAATTCACCACCATCATGCTGCTGCCACAACAAGTACATTTCCTTGTAATGATCTTTGATGAACTTCTGAATTTTCAAAAGATCCCGATCATTCAAAGTTCCTTTATTCTGAACAACCGTATCACCATTTTCTTTCACAAAGAACTTTGCAGAGCCAGTTTCCGTCAAGCGGCTGTCACTGGCATGGGCGTGAAAGCACTCCACGATACACATTGATGTGAAATAAAGAAAATATCCGGCAATCTTAAAGTTGTAGAACTTAGGCATAAACAGATTCGTCCATATATTCCAAAGCGTTAGACAAATAACCCTTAGCAATATCCTGCTCTACCGAATCCATATTGGTTTCTATAAGCGTTCCGTCTTTCTTAAAAACAGCAACACCATGGCCATTGTTTAAATCTACCACTTTTACCTTTTCGCCTTCGAATAAAAAAGCAAAGCCACTGATAATGACATCAGCTTCTTCTGCTATAGACTTTACATCAAGCATACCTCACCTCCACTTTTTTTATCGGTGCCAAAAATCGATCAACATCAATATATAAATCTTTCAAAATCGGAACAAGGTCTATATATTCTTCAACCAAATCCTTGCTGTAGCTGTACTTTGTCATCACAACAATATACCCATTATCCCAAGTTAAAACCTTTTCATACTTTTCAAGACAACGGGGAGCAATGAACCTAATGGTCTCTTTACCAAACTGGAACAATGTATAGGACGACTCGCTATACAAACGAGCCGTTTGATTCAAAGAATATTCTTTTTTCATTTCCATAACATTTTGCTCCAATCGTTCCTTTCATTAAAAATAATATTTTTTTTCAATCACATTTTCTAAATTTCATCCCATGAAACACTTGATTTCGAAAGAAGGCTTTGAAAAATTCAAGGCAGAATGGGAACATCTCAAATATGTCGAACGCCCGGCAATGATCAACCAGGTGCAGGCAGCCGCAGCCGAAGGCGACCGCAGTGAAAATGCCGCCTACACATACGGGCGCATGCGCGTGCGCGAAATTGACCGCCGCTTGCGTGAACTCGACCGCATTTTGGATGGCGCACAGATTGTCGAAAACGCCGCCACCAAGGACGGTTCTATCCGCTTTGGCGCCACCGTCAAAATGATTGACAAAAAGACCAAACGCGAAAAGGTTTACAGCATCGTCGGAGACAAGGAAATCGACCCGCTCCAAGGCCGCATCAGCATGAAGTCCCCCATCGGCGAAGCCTTGCAAGGCAAAAAAGCCGGCGACACCGTTGAAGTCCAAGCCCCCCGCGGAAAGATTACATACGAGATATTAGAGGTTAGTTACTAAATATGTCATGCCCGCCACCGAGCGGGCACCTCCATTTCATTATTAGAGAAGGAGATTCCCGCTGGAGTTTATCCCGGACTCTGTTCCGGGGCGGGAATGACAACTCAGCTCTCCGAATTCACCTAATGTTCATCGATACCCATTGTCATATTGATTCTTACGAGCGCCATGCGGGCGAATCCTTTGACGCACTTTTAGAGCGTTTCCAAACTGCCAGTTTCACAACCGAACGCAGTTCCGCTAAAGAAAAAGCGGCCGCATCCAAAATAGCACAGCCCGAAGCATTTATCCACGTTGCCTGCGACCCGGCAGACTTCGACCGCGCTCGCGAACTCAGCGAAAAATATCCCTTCGTCTACTCCGCTTACGGCATCCATCCCGAGTACGTCGAAACAGAAACAACCGAAGATGAAGCCCGAATGATTGAATTCTTGAAGCACCCGAAGTGTGTTGCCTGCGGTGAATTCGGTCTCGATTACCATTACGGCGCCGAAACAAAGGCAGCCCAAGTCAAGCTCTTCGAGCGCCATTTGCAGCTCGGCATCGAAAGCGGCAAGCCTCTAGTACTCCACCTCCGCGAAGCCGATGATGACGCCCTCGCCGTGCTCCGCACCGCGAGCCTCCACAACCGCAACGTTCACGTCCACTGCTTTACGGGCACGCCTGAATTCGTCGAGCAACTCCTTCAGCTAGACGCAAACATCTTCGTCGGATTCACGGGAATCGTCACGTTCAACAACGCGCAAAATGTCCGAGACGCAGCAGCGCTCGTACCGCTTGACCAGATGCTTTTGGAGACCGACGCCCCTTACATGGCGCCCGTCCCCTTCCGCGGCAAGCCCTGCCACTCCGGCTACATCCCGTTTATCGCCGACAAACTCGCCGAAATAAAAAAAGTGACGGTAGAAGAACTCTACCATCACTGTCGCGAAAACACTAGAACGTGTTACGGAATTTAAGCTTTAACGGCTTCCGGTTCCGTTTCAAAGGTAGAACTTTGCATGGGAACATTGTAATGTTCTTTCATGTACTCTAGCGCCATATCCGTATTGAGCGGCCTGCTAAAGTAGAAGCCCTGAATCAAGTGGCAGCCTTCGCGGTACAAGAAGTCGAGCTGTTCCTTCGTTTCAACGCCTTCGGCGATGAGGTCCAAGTTCAAAGACTTCGCAATGCCAATCACCATGCGAGCAAACGAAGCATCTTCTTCGTTATCCGCCACATGATCCACAAAGTACTTGTCCATCTTGAGCGTATGCACCGGGTAGCGCTTCAAGTACGAAAGTGAACTGTAACCCGTTCCAAAGTCGTCAATCGAAATCTGGATACCCATATTCGAAAGCGCACGCATGATTTCAATCGTCTTGTCCGCTTCGCACATGGCCGTGTATTCGGTAATTTCAAGCTTCAAGTTGCGCGGATTCAAGTTCGTTTCGGTCAGCACACGACGCACATCGTCGACCATGGAATCCATCGAGAACTGCTTTGCCGAGAAGTTTACAGCGACCTGGATATCCTTATAGCCCATATCGACCCATTGCTTGGTCTGCTTACAAGCCATGCGCAAGATGAGCGCTCCCATCGGCACAATGAGGCCCGTTTCTTCGGCAATCGGGATAAATTCAGCCGGCGAGATAATGCCGCGTTCCGACTGGTTCCAGCGCACAAGCGCTTCAAAGCCCACAATCTTGTTGCCCGCCTGGATATCGACAATCGGCTGGTACATGAGTACAAATTCTTGCGCCTGGATAGCCCTGCGGATTTCGAATTCGAGTTTGTAAAGTTTCATCGCCTTTTCGCGAATGCCGCCGCTAAAGAACTGGATACCGCCATGGTTAATGCCCTTCTTCATATCGCGAAGGCTAGCGTTTGCATTGGCAAGAATATCCTCGACGCAATCCACATCTTGATTCACGACAATCGACATCGAAACGCTGATGTAAAGGTCCTTGCCTTCCAACGAAATCGGAGACTTAACTTTGTTATGAATATTACGTACAAGCGGAATCAAATCGTCATTCGGGTCTCGGCTCTGTATATTGTGCAAGATAACGGCAAACACATCAGGACCAATTCGAGCCACACAGTCATCCGGGCGAGCAATTGATTTTAAGCGGTCAGCAATCGTGCGAAGAACGTTATCGCCAATATTGATGGAGTAAGAAGCATTGATAGCACCAAAGCTATCGATATCCAAAAGAGCTACCGCAAAAACATAGTCCGGGCGCTTTGCCGCAATATCGACATCGGTTTTTAGCTTTTCGAGGAAATACTTGCGATTATAAACGCCTGTAAGCGCATCCTGATAAACGTAATTATAGCGTTCGCGTTCAGCAGACTTGGTATCAACCTGTTCCGTCAAAGAACCAATCACGCGAATCGGACGACCAGAGTCATTACTTTGAACGCGCCCACTAATCACGAGTTTTGCATTTTTCTTGGAGGCGTCAAGCAGAGTCAGGTTGCACGAGAAAGTTCCCAATGTCTGCAAAGCGGCATTCAGCTGTTCACGGAAGGCATTCCAGTCGCTTTCAATCACGCGCTTTTTCAAAGGTTCAAAGGAATCTTCTAGGCTTGCGCTATCGGTGGCAAGCAACTTGGCAACGCGATTGGACCAATAAACCTTCCCCGACGCCACATCGAACGTCCAAAATCCATCCGACGACACATCAATCATCATCTGGAACATTTCATCTTTTTCAAGGAGGTCCTTTTTCAGGTCGCGAATCGGTTCGACGACCTTAGGTTCCGGGATATCCACATCATTACGGATTTTCCGGCCATCCATCGGGAATTTATAGAACAAGGCGACATACGCCAAAAAAACTATCGCCAAAAAGTACGGTATAAAGTTATAGACGTGTTCTGTAAAGTTCAGAATATCTGGTATAGTTTCTGCAAACAAAAAACACGCTAATAATAGCGCAAAGCGCAACACTACATGTTCGTCAAAAAGTCTCATGTCAACCCAATCCTATTATTTACACCTAAAATAAGTAGAATATTTCAAAATAGAACATCCTGAAAGTTTTTCGTAATGATTTCTTTACTCCAACTCCAAGTATTCCAACTTGGAATAAACCTTATGTTAACAGATTTTTTCCATTCATATGTAATATATCATAAAAATTGCGAAAATATCTAAAAAAATGAAAAGTTTGTATCCAAATCGATTCAAAAAATTCAAAACGGGACAAAAAGCAACGTAAATCACCGTTTTCATAAAAAATTCTCTTACAATTATATGATATAAAAATGTTCACAGAGCATATTCTTGCGATGCGACAATCGAATCGGGATTTGTTTTGTTATATTAGGGGCATGGAATGGAACAAAGAACAGCTTAATGAACCGCGTTTAATCGATATCCCTATCGCTCACGACCAGCGAGGCAACTTGAGCGTTGTCGAAGGCGGCGAACTTGTCCCATTTGACATCAAGCGAGTGTATTACCTGTACGACGTTCCGGGCGGAACAACGCGCGGCGGACATGCGCACCGCAAGCTACGTCAATTGATTATCGCTGCAAGCGGTAGCTTTGACGTGATTCTGGACGACGGCAAAAAGCGTTCCAAGTATTCGCTGAACCGTTCCTACCACGGGCTTTACATTCCGACAATGCACTGGCGCGAAATCGAGAATTTCTCTTCGGGTGCAGTCTGCATGGTACTCGCATCGGAACACTATGACGAATCCGATTACATCTATGAGTATGAGGAATTTGTAAAAGAAGTAAATAGGGATTAGAGTTTAGTCAATAGTTATTGGTCAATGGTCATTAGAGATTTTCGATTACACGTATGCAAAACTAAAAACTATTGACTAAGGACCAACAACTAGTAACTCATTTCTCGTATCTAGCGTTCACACACGGGAGCGCACCAAACGATTCCTTGAATCGGTAAAGATTTTCGTTCAAATAAGCGCCGCCATTTTCTGTTGAAATTCCCCACGAGAACTTTTCACATCCAACTTGAGCCGCCTCACGCATCGCATTTACAAATAACGCTGTTGTGGCATTCGTTTCACGCCTGGAATCATCGGGTGCAAGGTACTGGAAATGGAAAGCCTTCGCTTGTTTGAAATTGAAAATCATCATCCCCGACAAATATTCGCCGTTCTGCCAAACGCCGCGGAATAAAACATCTTCTGGGAATCTCTGTTTGAGGTCGCGCAATTCCGCTAAAGAATGAACCGGTTTGGTATTGTAACGAGCTTTTGAAAGCACAAGGAAGTCGTAGAATTTTTCCATTTCGCTATCGGGAATTTCGCCGTATGTCAAATTCAA
This sequence comes from Fibrobacter sp. UBA4297, assembly GCF_002394865.1. NCBI lineage: Bacteria > Pseudomonadati > Fibrobacterota > Fibrobacteria > Fibrobacterales > Fibrobacteraceae > Fibrobacter > Fibrobacter sp. UBA4297. Next base: position 185,730 of record NZ_DGUZ01000012.1, read on the forward strand.
TTTTTCAGCTTGTCTAAAATTATGGCGGCATTCGCGCTTGCAAATTTCAAGCGGATCAACACCTTTAACAAGCGGCGTGTAGCAGCTGAGTTCCGTATGGCGACTGTAGCCAGAGTGCTCAAGCGCATAATCCAACAAATCTGTCGATACTGTTGCAAAAATGCGAGAGGTCGGTTTTAGCTTGACACTTTTGAAATTTTGGACAATGTAATCATCAATGGCCTTGACGATTTCAAGAATCTTGTTGCCCGAATAAAAATCTTTGGAAATGACGGGACCACCAAAAGTCGAACCCTGATGCGACACGAATCTGCCATCGATGCTACAGCCAGGAACAACAGCAATAACAATACCACTTTTTTCCACAAAGAACGATGCATCTGCAAATCGTCCTTCAGGATGGTAGTTCAAGAACCGGCGCGTCTGCAAAAACGTTCCGTTCATGGAGTTTTCCATGACGAAACGGTCCCAGCGTAATTCCTGTTCGTGACTGTAGGGCAAAATTTCGTACATGTCCATCTCCGGCGTTACGCTACTTGGACTTCTTAGAGTTTTCGGCTTTCGGCGTTTCATCCTGTTCAGCGCTCTGCGCCGCTTGCTTTGCAGCCTTTTCTGCAGCATGTTCCAAACGAGCGGGCTTGCCTGCTAAATTACGGAGCAAACCGAACAAAGCTGAGAGTTCGTTACGTGTCGGGTGCAAGCGCTGCAAAAGCGTGTTGAGGAAGCTATCGCGCCAAGCTTGATCGTGATACTGTCCCGTGAGATAGCGATCCAAGAACTTCTTGAAGCCATCAATCTGCTGAATGGTTGCAGGCCCCGTTTCGGCAACGCCTCGCGTTGTGCGCTTCGCGCGGCCCTCGCCGTTTGCGAGTGCCCCGGAACGGCAAAGCTCGTACAAGCTAATCGAGACTGCTTGTCCAAGATTCAAGCTCATGAGTCCCGGCACCGGGATTTCGCACTGGTACGTGCAAGCGTTCACTTCTTCAAGCGCAAGTCCGCAAGATTCACGGCCAAACACGAGAGCAATCGTTCCGTCTTTGGGGAGCATTTCAGACAAGTTCTGCACCATCGTATGCTTGATGGAACTTGCAAAAATGCGACGGCTGTAGGCAACAGCGCAAGAGCAATCGCCAATGGCATCTTCGAACTTGTGGACGACCTTTGCGTTATCCAGAATGTCGTGGCTGTTTGCGGCCGTGTGGTAAGATTTGTCCAAGACCTTGTCGCGCTTGGGATAGACAATATAAAGTTCCGGCAATGCATAGCAATGCATGGCACGTGCGACAAAACCCACATTGTGCGGGTGTTCCGGTTCAACAAGTACTACTCTAAATTTACGCATTTTTAGGTTTTAGGTTACAGGTTTTAGGGATTAGGGCTATTTCTACTATAGTTGATAACGGTTTGATTAAAGTGTCATCCTGAGCGAAACGCGTTAAGCGTGGAGTCGAAGGATCTCTATTCTTGCATCAAGTTATTCCATTCAGGATTCATCTGATTTATAAGCATTACCTTTTTTTCTCGTTTCCATCCTTTTAATTGTTTTTCTCGCCTAATTGCATCCAATACTTCTGTATATCGTTCAAAATAAACAAGTTTATTAATCTTGTATTTAGATGTAAATGCAGCACCAGTCCCTTCAATATGTTCCAACGCACGACGTTCAATATTATTCGTTACACCAATATATAAAGTAGTATTACTTTGATTTGTCATCATGTATGTATAATAATTATTTGGCATATTGCTTATTCGTTTTAGATCCTGCTCCTTCGAACCTAACTCTACTAAGGCAACAAGTTGCCAAGTATCGTATATCGGCTACGAACCTTCGGTTCGGAGTTTACCCTGAGCTTGTCGAATGGGCTCAGGATGACACATTAAAAACAAACCATATATTTTACATTGACCACTGACTATTGACCATTGACTATCCATCTGAAATCTTTTCCGCGGATTTCGTTTTCGATGGTCTCGCCGGGTTGAATTTCGGCACCTTTAAAAATTACAGAATGTTTGACTTTCACGTCGGCAGGCAAAGCAACACCGGGTTCGACAACGGCCTCGTTCGGATCATGCCCAAGTTCCTGCAAACGCGCTTCCACAGCAGCCATGAGACCTTCGGGCGATCCCATATCAATCCACGTGGCATGCAACTGCGACATATCGACAAACGGCGCACGGCCAGCCGCAATTTCCTGTTTCCAGAATTCACGGATATCAAATTCGCCGTCACGGATTCTAGCCAAAGCTTCGTCGCTGTACCACGAGATTCCAGAGAACGTCGCGGGCACGCCTTCCGTAGCACCGAAACGACCGACAACGCCTGCAAGGCGGCCATCCGCCCCCACGCGGAACGTGTTCACTTTGGGAAAATCGACCGCCAGGAGTGCAACATCACAGCGGTTTCGTGCATTCCGCACAAACGCACCCAAGTCAAAATTGCAGTACGCGTCGCCATTCATAATCAAGAGGCCACCGCGATACCCCGTCGCATAAATCCGACGCAACGGGCCTGCCGTTCCGAGGATTTCTGGCGTTTCGACCCAGACTTTTTCGAAGCCAAGACGTTCACCCTCGCTTACAATCTGGTCGGCCAGGTAATGCGCATTTGCGTGTAAGCGGATATCGCCAAGCGACTTTGCCCGCTCCATCTGGATTTCGAGAATGCTCTTGTCATAAACGCGAACCAACGGCTTCGGGATTTCCGACGTCAAAGGTCTCAGCCTTGTGCCAAGCCCAGCCGCTAGAATCAACACGTTCAATTTATCGTCAGCTCGCGTCATAACACAGCCTTAATTAGACCATTGCAGCGCTAAAGGAGGCGTTGCAGATAAGCGTTTCGCCCTGCCAGATTTCGCCAGTGTACTTGTAAATGCCATGGCGAGCCATCACAAGTGTCGCCTTGAGCGTCAAGTCCTGCGGCGGAATCACCGGAGCGCGGAAGCGGCAGTTTTCGACACCCATGAATGCCGGGCGCTTGCCTTCGACATCGGCCTTTTTGGCAATCATCGTCAAGAGCGTTGCGGCCTGAGCCATGGATTCAATCTGAATCACGCCCGGGAGCACCGGATTGTTCGGGAAATGTCCATCAAAGAATTTTTCCTTGCCCGTCACGTGCCAAACAGCAACGATAGACGGCTGGTCACCTTCGGTGATTTCCTGAATTTCGTCCACGAAAGCAAACGGAGCCTTCTGAGGGAGGAGGGCATGAACTTGTTCTTCATTATAAAGCATAGGGCAACACCTTTTCTAAGATTGTTCTGTGGCTCAAGTGACCACCGTTGATGATTTCCAGACGAACTTTCGGGAGTGCAGGCTTTGCAAAGCAAAGGTCTCCCAACAGGTCGAGGATTTTATGACGAGCGGGTTCGTCGGCAACTCTAAAGGGCGCTTTCGCCGCCTCAGAATTATCGAGCAGGAGCCCACAGGATTCATCCACCCCGCCAAGCAAACCGGCCTTGCGGGCTTCGTCAAATTCGTTTTTCAAAATGAAAGTTCTCGCAGCGAAGACGTTGTACAAGTCTTCTGCCGAGTAAATGGAAACATTTGCCGCCGACTTAAAGACGTGGCCGTTTTCGTTACGTTCCAAAATGTATTCCACTTCAAAAGCTTCGCACGGCGTAATTTTTACGGAACCGTAAGGTTTTTGCGCCTGAGCCGCATCAGTGACATCCGTGCGGAACAAGTCCCATTCCGCATGTACGGGAACATCGTAAAATGCAAGTTCTTCGGGTGCACCCACATTTCTGCGAAATTCACTAAAGAACGGGAGCGCACTGCCGTCCATCAGCGGAACTTCGGCAACACACCCTTTTTCACTTTCTTCGTTGCAGGCGACATCGACCACAAAGCGGCGAGACGGCCACATCAAGAATACCGGTGCAAGGTGTTCCGGGGACGCAAGCGTCAACGCATGAGCGCCTTCGCCCAATTCGTAAATTGCAGTACGGGCTACGCGGAACTTCAAATCCGTGAAGCACTTTGCGCAATCGGTACTGTAAAAAGCACGACCTCCCACGCGCCATTCGACGCGAGGCTCCAGTTGCGGATTGTACTCCTGGACTTCAATTTTTACGTTCGCTTTGCCATAAGACAAAGACGCAGAACTAAATTTCCACTCACGCGGGCTTTTACGAGAATCTTTTTTCATTTAGATAACGGGAATTTATAAAAAAAATGCACACTTGAAAGTTAAGAACTTAGAACTTAGAGCTTAGAACTTAGATTTTAAAATGGAAGCCTAAGTTCTAAGAGCGAAGCGGGCTAAGTTCTACCAACTGTGGTGGCATCGTCGCCTATTTCTTGCCCATCATTCGGAGTTTCACGACGGAGCGGCGCCAGACGTCAATTTCTTCGGCCGGGTAGCCCGCGTAAACCTTGCCCGCCTTAAGGCTCTTGGTCACGCCCGCCTTGGCAGCGACTTTCACGCCCTTGCCTATCGTCAAATGCCCCGCCGACTGTACGCCACCAGCGAATTCCACGTCATCTTCCATAATCACGGAGCCCGCCACGCCAGACTGCGATGCCATCATGATGTTGTTCCCAAGGCGGCAGTTATGCGCCACTTGCACGAACGTATCGAAATGGCAATCATCGCCAATCACCGTCGGAGAGACAAAACCCGCCGCGACCACGTCATTAGCGCTAAAGCTACAGCGGTTCCCGATGCGGACTCCCGCCAAATGCGGCACCATACGGCGCTTGCCTTCATACTCGTAAAATCCAAAACCGCGAGGTCCCACGACAACGCCCGCCTGGAACACGCAATTTTCGCCAATCGTCACACGCGGGTAAACAGTCACATTCGCTTCAAGAATCGTGCCAGCGCCAATCGTAGCGCCTTTCATTACCACGCAATTCGGGCCGATGACAGCATTCTCGCCCACCACGCCCTCGACAACCGCCGATGCATGAACTTGTGCAGATGCTGCTATTTTCGTTTCTTCAAAAACTTCACGACGTTCCACAAATTCCTTCATGAACGTCACCATCGCATGGTACGGATTTTCGACCGGGCATACAAAATGCACATTCGGCAAGAGTTCCGAACGACCGTCCACACAATACTTTTCGTACAAACTCGGCACAAAGAGGAACCCCGCCGTAACGCCCGCAAAAGCACTAGCGCTCACGCCACCGGCATTCCCTGCAAGCCCCGTTTCTGTCTTAGCATCTCCTGTCCAGAACGAAACATCGTGCGGTCCCGCCTGATCGAGCGAAGAAAATCCAGTCAATTCAAAACTTAAAACGCCCTCGTTCGAAGGCATTTTAAGATTCATCGTTTCAAGAATTTCAGATAAAGAAACCGAAAACATTATTCCTCTAGCGTGAGCATGTGAACTTGACATGCAAACTGAATGGTAACGCGGTTGCCCAGCTTGCCACTTAAATCCTCGCCATCGAGCTGGATGTATTCATCATCCGCAAGTTCAAGCGTCAGCGAGCGCACCTTACGCGACTTGAGCAGATTTTTCTTCAGGAAGTACCCGATGACAGGGATGTTCCCGACCGCAATCGCAAGCAAAAAGTTCAACATGTTCGGCACGCAAACCACTTCCAAATAGCCATCCGCCATGTCGGACTTGAAGAACGGATTGGCGCCACTGGCAAAGCTCGGAATGTTACCAACGATGACCGTCGTATGCCCCGTCAAATCCACCGTTTCATTGAGCTCAGGCGTATTGACGACCATTGAAAGTTTACCGCTTTTCAAGTGATACGCGCGGTCTGCAAAAAAACGCTTGACGTAATGCAATTTATTTGCAACCACAGAATTCGAAGAAATAACACCCGTGGCTCGGTCATGATTAAAGTCATGCGCAATACGGGCATCAATACCTGCAGAGAAATAATTTGCAAGCGCATACTTACCGTTCACCGTCCAGATATCGAACGGTCTTGACTTTGCCATCAAGAGTCTGCGCACCAAGTACAAAAGTCCCTTATCGGCAAACGGCTTGTACAGACCAAGCACACGAGCTAGGTCATTGCCTGTACCCAGCGGAATAAGCCCTATATGAACACGGTCCGCATATTCAGACGAAAGCATAATGGAAAGCACGGACGAAACAGTTCCGTCACCACCCACGGCAACAAGCTTTTCCGTCGAAGAAAGAGCCGTCAAGATTTGCTCTTCCATTCCTTCCTTACGCGTGAATTCAGCCTTCCATTCATCGGCTTTAAAATCCATTGACTCCATAATTTCAGGAAGAAATTTATGGATAACCTTTCCTTGTCCACCTCCACTCACCGGATTTATTAGGAAAAAGAACTTATACATCTTTTAGAAGTTCATCCTTTGCGTCCAAGTAGTGTTCTACGCCAATCTTTACGTTTTTAATTTCGTCTGCAGTCAGTGTTCTTGCGATGTGCGCCGGAGACCCAACAATCAGGGAATTTTCGGGAAAATTTTTACCAGCCGTCACAAGAGCGCCTGCACCGACAATGCAATTTTTCATGATAAGGGCTCCGTCCATGATAATTGCACCCATGCCCACGAGAACGTTATCTTCGATTGTGCAGCCATGCAACACCGCACCATGACCAACAGTCACCTCGTCGCCAATGTTCACGCCGACACCCGTCGAAACGTGGACACACACATTATCCTGGATATTTGTCCGCTTGCCAATCTTGATTTCTGCCAAATCGGCACGCAACACGGCATTGTAAAACACAGACGAATCATCGCCAATGCTCACATCGCCCACGAGACATGCGCCTTCGGCTATAAACACGCGCTGCCCCACCTGCGGGGCTTTGCCTTTATACTTAATTAAGGAACCCATAGTTTCAATTTACAAAAATACATGAATAGATGAAACAGAAAAATTTTTAAAAAAGCTTTGTTTTTCACCACCTAAAACGCCTTTTTTGCCCAATATGTTCTATCTTATTGAGTATGAACGAAATACATGGGATCGATATCCAAAAAATCTTTGAAGCTCAAGGGGAAAATCGCTGGAAAATAGCCCAGACGAGTGCCAAAGAGCGTATTCAAAAGCTGAAAGAACTTCGCGAAGCCGTCGTGAAGTATCAAGAAGAATTTTACGAAGCGGTTTGGCAGGATTTCCACAAGCCGCGTTTCGAAGCATGGCTCAGTGAAATTTTCCCGACGATTGAAGAAATCGACCACACCATCAGCCATCTGAAAAAATGGATGAAGGACAAAAGCGCTAGTCGAGTTTTCTTTTTACCCACGTCCAAAAGCCGCCTCCACTACGAGCCGAAAGGCCGTGTGCTGATTTTTGCACCGTGGAACTATCCGTTCTTGTTGCTTGTAAATCCGATAATTTCGGCGATTGCGGCAGGCAACGTGATTATGGCGAAGCCTTCGCACAAGACTCCGCACGTGAGTGAAGTTCTCGTGAAGATGTTTAAAGAGAACTTCCCGGAAAATGAAATTGCACTCATTGAAGGCGAAGGATCTGAAATTGGAGACAAGTTACTAGAGCTTCCGTTCGACCATGTATTCTTTACAGGGAGTCCGAAGGTCGGCGCACACATTGCAGAAATGGCAGCCAAGCACCACGCGAGCATCACGCTTGAACTTGGCGGAAAGTCGCCCACGATTCTGCTCCCCGGCGTAAACGTCAAGAAGCACATCAAGCAGATTGCTTGGGGCAAGACGCTGAACGGCGGGCAGACCTGCATTGCGCCTGATTACGCACTTTGTCCCGAAGATAAAGTTCAGGAATTTGCAGAAGCTTTTGCCGAAGAAATCAAACAGAGATTTGGCGATACCGAAGCTAAGCGCCATGAATGTAAAGACTTTGTCCACATTGTAGACAAACGCGCAACTGTACGCCATGCCGCACTCATCAAGGATGCAATTGCCAAAGGCGCTAAACAAGTTATCGGCGGAGTGAGCGATATCGAAAATTGCTACACACCAATTACCGTGCTCACAAACGTCACGTCCGACATGGAAATCATGAAGTCCGAAATTTTCGGACCGATTATGCCGATTATTGCCTACAAGAATCTTGACGAAGCGATCGCATTTGTACAAAGCCGCCCAAAACCACTTGCGCTGTACATCTTCGGTACGAACAAACGCGACATCAATTACGTTTTGAGCCATACCACATCGGGTTCCACCTGCGTGAACAACACCATTATCCAAATCGAGAATTTGGAAGTTCCATTTGGCGGCGTGGGCATGAGCGGTACAGGCAATTACCACGGATTTTTCGGATTCAAGACGTTTAGCCATGAGCGCAACATCATGGAGCAAAAAGGGTTCGATGCGGTGACATTTTTCCACCCGCCCTACGGAATTGTTCCCGGCAGTTTGCGTTCCAAAATCCAGAACTTTGCAGAAAAAGCTTTACGCTTTTTAAAGTCGATGTAGGAGGTCACTATGGCATCATTCCTTTACAGATTCGCCTGCCGAGCATTCCAAAAAGCGTTCTTTGTTGGCGTACACTTTATGCCATGGCGAGAACCTCAGCTTATTCACGGAGCCGGGAGTTTGCAACAGCTTCCCAACCAGCTCAAAGCGAATAACGTAAGCAACGTTCTCCTCGTCACAGACGTATTCTTGGCGCAAACAGAGCACTTCCAGAATATCAAGAAATACTTGGAAGAAGCAGGCGTCCTGTATTCAATTTACGACCAAACTATTCCGAATCCGACGATTGACAACATCAATGACGCCGCCCGCATTTATCGCAAAAATAAATGCAACGGACTTGTCGCGTTTGGCGGCGGTTCTGCAATCGACTGTGCAAAGGGCGTGGGCATCCGCATTGTAAGGCGCTGGACGCCGATTACATTTATGCGAGGGACGCTACGCGTTCTTCGCAAGATCCCGTATCTCGTTGCCATCCCGACGACGGCGGGGACAGGAAGCGAAGCGACTGTGGCCGCCGTGATTTCTAATCCGCAGACACATGAGAAATACCCGATTAACGATTTCGTCTTGATTCCGCGTCTTGCGATTCTCGATGCCAATATTACGCTCGACTTGCCCGCCAATCTTACGGCAACTACCGGCATGGATGCACTCACGCACGCCATTGAAGCCTACATCGGCAACAGCAATTTCGGCGGAAGCGAAGAAGCTGCCATCACCGCAGGGCAATTGATTATTGAAAATATCCAGAACGCCTATCGCGATGGTCACAATATCAAGGCTCGTGAAAACTTGCAAAAAGCGGCATACCTCGCTGGTTACGCATTCACTCGCGCTTACGTTGGATACGTTCATGCCATTGCGCATAGCTTAGGCGGAATGTACCACACGCCTCACGGGCTTGCAAACGCGGTCATTCTGCCGCATGTTCTAGAGTTTTACGGTGAAACCTGCGAAATGCGTCTCGGCTTCTTTGCAAAAGCCATCGGAGCCGTCCCGGCAGAGCTCGATAACCATGAAGCATCCAAAGTTTTCATTATGCAGATTCGCGAGTTGAACCGCTCTATGGACATTCCAGAGCACTTGGAATTTATCCAAACAGAGGACATTCCAAGACTCGCGAAGTCGGCAAGCAAAGAAGCAAACCCGCTTTACCCCGTGCCGAAAATATTAAATGCGAAAGAGCTCGAAACGCTCTATCGCATTGTGAAAGGAACGAAGTTATAAAGGAGATGCCCGATCAAGTCGGGCATGACAAATGCAGATGCCTTCCCCATACGCGGATCATGACCACGTAAGAGCTAAAGCTCTAAGTGGTCAAAGAGCTCGGAGGCAGGCATGACATTCCTTACTTTACTTGAAAGCGGTCTTTGATTTCTTGAGGGATGGCGAACGGCCTTCCCTTTTTCATATCCATGAGGACCCACTGCGTCTCGGATTCAAAGACGACCTTGCCATCGGAAACGCGTTCAAAGCGGCACTTGCGCACACTCATCACCTTACTGTAACTAGCCACCCACGTCGTTCCACGGACTTCATCGCCTAAAAACGCCTGGTTCTTGTATTCCACAAACTGCGTATGGATCATCCAGCCGCAACCGAACTGGTACATGACATCGGTCGCACCGACGGAATCGGAATGTGCAATTGAAATATCCTGAATCCACTGCACCGCCCACACGTTGTTCATGTGGCGGTTTTCATCAATCATCTCGGGCGTCACCTTAAAAAGCTTTTCAAACTTCATCGGATTTGCATTTTCTTCCATCACAACAGCCATTATAAGCCTCCATTCCAAATAAATGTAACAAAATAATTCAAGACGAAAGATGTTGCATTCTCAAGCGTATCCATTGCATTCGCCTCTCTCGTCACTCGTCTACCAGCAAAGCGGTCTCTCGTCTAATTAATTATCAAAATATTACGGTTTTTATTGCAATTATTCGCATAACATTCCCATTTTATGTTATTTTTCTTTGCGTTAAAACATTAAGTGAGAAAATCTATGGAATGGAACGATTTCACGAGCCTGACCGCAGAAAACATGCAGGCAATTTGGGACTTCAAGACTAAAGACCCGTTTTCAATTTTAGGTATCCACCCGCTCGAAACCGATCGCGGGATCAAGACCGTCATCCGCACCTACCAGCCGCAGGCATGCTTTGTCCGCGGTGAATCGTGCGACGGCACTGAAGAATTTGACTTTGTAAAGCTTGGTGACACGGGATTTTTCGAAGCCATCCTCGACTTGGAATACAAGCCGTTCTTTTACAAGCTCATCATCAAGCAGGCCGACGGCATCGAATACACGCTCGTCGATCCGTATGCATTCTTGCCGGTCCTCAGCGACTTTGACCGCCACCTGATTGCAACAGGCACGCACTACGAACTTTACCGCAAGCTTGGCGCCAACATCATCGAACACCAGGGCTTCAAGGGCGTTCACTTCGCCGTTTGGGCTCCAAACGCACATGCAGTTTCTGTAGTCGGCAACTTCAACAGCTGGGACGGCCGCCGTCACCAGATGCGCATGCTCGGTGCCTCGGGCATTTGGGAAATCTTCATTCCGAACCTTGGTGAAAACGAACTCTACCGCTTTGAAATTCACGGCGCCGATGGCCAACTCCATGTGAAGGTGGACCCGCTTGCAAAGCTCGCCGAAGTCCGCCCGGCAACAGCCTCCATCACGACTCACCTCGACGGTTACGAATGGGGCGACGATCTTTACATGAAGACGCACTGGGCCACAAAGGTCTTTGGCGCTCCGATGAACATTTACGAAGTCCACGCCGGTTCCTGGCGTCGCGACCCGGCTAATCCGGACCGTTTCCTCAACTGGGACGAACTCTCTGAACGCCTCATCCCGTACCTCAAGGAAATGGGATACACGCACGTGGAATTCTTGCCGCTCGCCGAACACCCGCTCGACGAATCCTGGGGCTACCAGGTCACCGGTTACTACTCCCCCACGAGCCGTTACGGCACGCCGGACCAATTCCGTCACTTTGTGGACCTTTGCCACCAGAACGAAATCGGCGTGATTTTGGACTGGGTTCCGGCCCACTTCCCGAAGGACGCTCACGCTCTCGGACGTTTCGATGGCACCGCCTGCTACGAGCACGCCGACCCGCGCCAGGGCGAACACCCGCACTGGGGCACATACATCTTTAACCTCGGCCGTAACGAAGTCAAGAACTTCCTCATTGCAAACGCGATGTACTGGCTTAAGGAATTTCACTGCGACGGTCTCCGCGTCGATGCTGTTGCATCCATGCTTTACCTCGACTACGGTAAGGGACCGGGCGAATGGGTACCGAACAAAGATGGTGGCAACATCAACTACGATACGCTCGAATTCCTCAAGCACTTGAACAGCATCATGGGCCGCTTGACCCCGCATGCCATCCTCATCGCTGAAGAATCGACAAGCTTTCCGAGCATCACTCGCCCGCCAGAGCAGGGCGGTCTCGGCTTCCACTACAAGTGGAACATGGGCTGGATGAACGATACGCTCGAGTACATGAAGCAGGACTTCCCGTACAGGAGCTATCACCACAACAAGCTTACATTCTCACTGACATATGCATACAGCGAGAATTTCATACTGCCTCTGTCGCATGATGAAGTAGTCCACGGCAAGGCGTCCCTCATCGGAAGGATGCCGGGAGACACGTGGAGACAGTTCGCCGGCAGCAGGCTCCTGATGATGTATCAGATGACACATCCGGGAAAGAAGCTCAGATTCATGGGCCACGAGATAGCACAGTTCATCGAGTGGAGAGAATATGAGCAGCTCGAATGGTTCCTCCTTGAGTA
>NZ_DGUZ01000013.1:0-35552 GCF_002394865.1 Fibrobacter sp. UBA4297
GCGCCGTTGTTCCCGTACTTGTACGAATAGTCCCTGAGACCGGTAGACTCATCGAGCTTGACCAGGAAAAGCCCGCCGCTCCACGAACCGTACAGGAGCCACAGGTTTCCGTCCTCGTCGTAGAACACGTTCGGGTCGATGCAGCTGGAACCATAGCCGCCATCCCACTTGCCCAAATTAGTGACACCGTTGTTCGCGATATAGTAACGCTCGTCGATTGTCGAAGAACCGGTCACCTTAGCGTAGTCGGCATTGGCGGCAGAACCCGCCGTCTGCTTGTCCATCCCGCCGTAGACGACCGCACCCTTGTACTCGTACGGCCCCTCGATTTTGTCGGATGTCAGGAGCACAATGGAACTTTTCCAGTCCTCGCCCGCCATCGAAAAGTACAGGCACCACTTTTTCAGCTTCTTGTTCCACACGATATCGGGCGCCCACAGGTTCCCCTTGGCGGTCGCGGAATTCGTATGTTCCGCATAGTCGGCTTCCGCCTTGAACACGCTGTAGTAATCGTCCCTGGCCTCGTTGCCAGTGACATACACCGTGCCGCCCCTCGAAAGCTGCGGCGTAAACGGGGTCCAGTCCAGCATATCGCGGGAATATGCCGCCCCGTTCATGGTCCCGAATATGTAATAATACTTCGTCCGCGACTTGGCCGCATCGTTTTCAGGATACGAATTCCCGCCCGCGTCCTTATAGACCACAATGACGGAAGGATCGTGAACGGCGACCGAGGCCGCAAATGCGGCAACAGCCGCGAGAGATAAGGCGACACACGCCGCCCTGAATGTTTCCAATACACCCATACCACACTCCTTTCCAGAGAATATATAAGAATCTACACTTTTCGCAATTAAAAGTCAATAGTTTTTTACACTATTTAAGGCGAAATGATGTTATTTCTACAATGTTTCACTAAAAAAAGTCCACATTTTACAAAAAAGAACACTTTCAAAAAAAAGCTCTGAGCCTCGTCAATAAAAAGCACCCCGGCATTCGCCGGGGTGCCTTTGTTTGGTATCATCTATTTATCGGAAAATGCTTATCGATTTCGCCTCGCGGTAGCTACCCGTCGTGATTTTTACGATGTAGGTGCCACGCGGCATTTGGCTCATGTTGAGCGAACGCGTGTGCGAGCCTGCGTTTTGCATTCCCGTGATTTCTTGTGCGAGCAATGCTCCAAATCCATTGAATAGGCTTATCTTCACATTGTCGCGATGCGGAAGCGTATAGCTGATTTCGAGATACCCGTGATGGAGCGCAAGGTTCATGTGTGTCGAAACTTTATCAAGTCCGTACATCAGAGCTGTGGTCTTTCCGCTTTCGTCGCTTCCAGTTTCGTTGGTGATGCTAATCGTGACTTTGAAAAGAACCGTTTTCCCGTTGTACGAGAGCCCTTGCGTAAAGCTGTATTTTTCTCCGTTGCTGACGCGGTTGGGGTAGTGGCCTATCGCGAGAGTCCCGTTTGCCAAATCAGCTTCGCTGAATACATAGGCGGTTTCGCCCCATTCAACGACTTTGCCATCTTTGCTGAACCAATGGCCCGGTGTGTTTGCCGTGCTGTTGGTGACGATGTTTCCATCGCTTTCTAGTGCGAAGAATTGTGCCTGTGTGAGCGTTGCTGTGGTGAGTCCGAGTTTCTTCGCAACCTCGCTGATATCAAATTTTGCGGAAATGGTGGCGTAGTTGTCGTCAATCGGAAGCGTCACCGTGATGGTATATGACGTAGCGCCGTCCGTGACGATTTTTGCGGAACTGCTGGAGCTCGCGGGCATCTCGCTGCTGCTCGAAGATTCCGGCGATACGGAACTGCTCGAACTTGTCGGCGCGTCTCCGATTTCAGGCCACTTGTAATCAAGTTTAAAGTCGTTGTAATATTTGACGTTTGCAGCCCCTGCGCCGCTTACACCTGCTTCGGGCTTTAGCTTGTAATCGTAATGCAACTTACGAATACCCGCGTTGCCGGTGTACTGATAATCCGTATTCACGACCACCGCAAAGACCATCTGCGAGCCATTTGTCGAAGAGGGCGTCTTGTCCAAGCGAAGCGTCGCGGAACCTTCGCCCGTAATGGGTTCGCTGTACACAGGTGTACCGTCGGTCGCGCGGTAGCACAGCAAGAAATTCATGTTCTTGTTATTGGAGTTTGCGCCGTTCGGGTAGAAGCTTACGGACACTTCCTTTGCTCCATTTTGCACTTTCAGCGGCACCACGTTCGAGCCAGACCAACCCGGAGTTGTTTCCTGATTCGGTACAAGGTAACCATTGCTTTCCGTTACCGTCTGGTAAGGCGTCATGGTCCAGGTGTAGCTTTTCCTGTTATTGTCCCACATGTCCTGTTCCCAGTAGGTGTCGCTTCCAAAATGCTGGTTCAGCAAATTCTTGATTTCGCCGGACCATTTTTTCATGTCAAGCATCGCAAGCCTTGCGCGGAATTCGGTAATGAGCCTGCGCACGCCCGCATCGCCCAGCCCCTTGTCGAGACCGTATGTTTCAAGCAGGTATTTGGTCTTACCGTAAGCGTTTCCGTAAATCCAGCGAACAGCCCCCGTACCAATCCACGTGCCGATAAACGTCGGGAAGATGTTGCTGTACTGCGAGCCACCCAGCAGGTAACGCTGATTCTTGCCGGTCACGCCACCGCCATCGGCGCCGCCACCAGGGCCACCGAAAGTGCCGTCAATCAGCCAGCCCGAATAAGTTTCAATTGGCATAAACGGCGCAATAACCGTCGCCGCATTCAGAAATCCCATACCGCTGTATACACCATCGCGGTGGCTGAACATATCCTGCTGAATCCAGGTGTTGCCCGCTTCCTGGAACCAGTGCGCATCCTTTGCGCCGGGGTAACCATTCGTCATCGAGTGAATTCCCTCATGAATCATCGCATCCATCTGCGCCACACGATCGTGGTAAGGGCAACTTGTATTGAAACTGTACAGCGGATAAAACGAGGCTGCCACGGCCGTGTAGCCTGCCACCCATGTTTGCCAGCCGCCCGTGGTGTCCGTCTTTGCGCCACCGGCACACGTACCCGAACCGTAGTAATAAATGGCGCTGTACTGGCCTTCTTGCGCTTGGGCATCCGGCGCCCATCCCATCTCATTGTACAAATACTCAAAGTCAGTATCGTACTTCTTGAGAATCGAATCAATCGTCACATCGGTAATGCGGCTGTCGCGATCCTTGCCCCAATAAAACGCCCACCACTTACCGGCCTTCTTTCCGGTAACGCCCGAACAATTGTTATTGAACTTGGTCGGCGGCTTGATTTCGCCTAGGTTCGATTTGGTATCGTAATCCAAATCTGAACGATAGCCGGGCCATGTGTAGGCATCGCCAGGTGCCGCGTAAACGTTAATGCTTAGGGCGAACGTCAAAGCCGTGCCCGGAATCCATCCCAAACAACTTTTTTGCATAACACACTCCATTTTTATGCTATTTAGAGAAATAATTTTTGGTGTGCCCTAGTGCAAGTTTTTAAGAAAAATGGAATGATTTTCTGTGTTAGAAACGTGTAAATGTGTAAGAAAAATTCATTGATTATGCTTGTTTAGTTATAATTTTGCTTAATTTCTTGATTTTTGTGTAAAAATATTATAGTTTAAAACCATGTGCATTGCGCTTGAACACTTGTTTGACTATGACGACTTCCGCAAGTTCCTGCAAGACTATTTTGAGGAACAGAAGAAAATGCGGTCGGTGTTTTCGCATCGATTTTTTGCAGCAAAGGCTGGCTTCAGTAGCTCTTCTTATTGTCTGAATGTTATCCGTGGCCGTTTCAATTTGACTCCGAAATCCATCGAAAAAATTTCAAAGGCGATGGAATTTGAACCGTTGCAAAAGACGTATTTTGAGGCGCTGGTGCAGTACAACCAGGCGCAACAAGTTGATGAGCGCGAAAATGCTTGGAATAAGATTGTCCAGATTCGCAAGCAGATAGAATTTACGCATGTCACGACGCGTGAACAGGGGTATTTTGAAAAGTGGTATTACCCGATTGTGCGCGAGTTGGCGGTATCGTCGGATTGGAAAGGTGACTACCGTGTGTTGGCGCGTTCGGTTGTGCCGCAGATAACGACGGACGAGGCACGCGATGCGGTGAAAATGCTGCTGGAATGGGGACTCTTGAAAAAAGAGGGTGAACGCTATGTTGAAACATCGCAAATGCTCGATGCTTCGGAAATTCCGCCAATGGCGTTGCGACGCATCCGTCATGAATATATGCAGCATGCGATGGGCGCCGTGGAATCTATGCCCAAAAACGAGCGCTTTGCGGCGTTCACGACTCTTGCGATGAGCGAAAAATCCTACAATTATGCGGTAGAGGTGCTGGAAGAAGCCCGCAAGAAGATTATTGCCCGTGCGGCTAATGATTCGGAAGTGGAACGCGTTTACGAAATGATGCTTGTGGCGTTCCCGATGAGCAAGAAAATAGGGAAGGAGGCGGAAAATGAAAAATAGGCGAGTTTATCCAAAGTTGTCGCGTAATTGCGCTGCGTGCGTGATGTCGCTTGCGTTTTCTTTGACGTTCCTGGCTTGCTCGGATAGCGATGATGTCGCCGGTGGAGTGACCGATATCGGAAATTCAATTGCGGATTTGTCTGATACGCTGAGGTATTCCGGTGTAGTGCAGGACTTGCAGGGGCGTGCTGTTCCTGCTGCGCGTGTCGTTGCCTACTTGGATAATTCGAAAGAAATTGTGGATTCGCTTGAAACGGTCGCTGATTCTACAGGGTTCTTTAAGCTAGGTCCGATTTCGAGGATTTCGGCGAAAGGTTCTCCGCGTTTCTATGCGGAATCCAAAGGACTGTCCGGTTTGCGTGGCGATGGACTCTCTGACGTAAGGTTGGATACGATTTGCATTGCTGCGCACAAAACTTTAAGTGGAAAAATTGCCGACGCGACATCTGGTTATATGCGCATTCAGGGAACTCATTTGCGTTCTCCTATCAGTGAAGATGGTTCGTTTGCATTTGATTCTATCCCGGCGGGCTATAGAATGGATCTTGTGTACGTGCGAGGTGATTCGGCAATTGCGCAGCTCGAATTCACGGCGCTGGAATCGAAGGATTCGCTTAAGTTGCCTGAACTTTCGGTCAATGGGGAATGGCTTACGAGCAACGATATGCCTGTTATTGCGGATTACTACGGCTTCCATTATTACCTTCCGTATGATTATTATCTCCCGAATGGGTTTGGCAACCCGGAAATTAAAGTTTATCTCGGCATGGGAAGAGATGTCAACGTACTCAACCACGATTCTTCCGTTGCAGGTAACGTAAATTATGTGGAGGGGATTGACGGCAAGGCAGTGCTCCTGGAACCGGGCCAGTTTATCGATCTCGACACGCTTGACCCCACGGGTGGCAACTTCACGCTTTCGCTTTGGACTAAGTGGGGTGGCCCCAACGGCGAGCACCAGGTGCTGTTCTGCCAGCGAGCTTATTGGAGTGATTCTACATCGCGATTCCAGTGGCATTATGAGGTGAAGAGCGGAACATTTGCCGTAATGAAGGGTATGCCGGACTACCCTGGGGCGGTGTATTTCGGGGATTCAACATCCGTGCCTGTCGGGGAGTGGGCTTTCCTTGTGCTCGTTTCCAAGAATCACATGGTGAGCATGTATGTGAACGGTAAAGCGGTAGCAATTGCGGGTTCCGATGGAACTGAATTTGCAGGGGAATTTGTGCCGAACGAGCTGAATCGTAACGTCCCCTTCCGCATCGGTGGCGATGAAATCGAGACTGAAACCTGGAATGGTGTGATTGACGAAGTTCGCGTTGAATCAATCGCCCGTAGCCCAGAATGGATCAATGCCATGTATGGGCGGCTGAAGCCTTAAAGTGTGCGCGAAGCGTCAATTTTGCTTGCGCATGCTAACATGCTAATGCGCTGAGCTTAGAATTAACTTCATCGAAAAAAGCACCCAAGCCGAGAGTCGCGGGCAAGCTTGCTTGCCCATGACCGAGGCGCAGTGCTTAGAATTGACTTTGTCAATAAAAAGCACCTCGACGTTTGCCGAGGTGCTTGATTATTTGGATCGATGAGAACAGTTAAAATAAAACCCTGTATGGAATTTGCTTTTCGAAGCGGCGGCCTTTGAGGTCGTGGAACGTGTTCTTGCGCATTTGAGGCACGTTGCGGAATGTGTGGGCTTCTCGGAAAGCATCTCGAATTGCCGTTGTGGAATCTTGCGCTGTCTTGCTAGAGTCTTGTGCCGTTTCGCTGGAGTCTCGCGGCTGTTCCGGCGGCTCGCTTGCGTTTGCGGACTTTTCGACGAGTATTTCTACGCGGCCTGTGTATTCAGTGTTGTCGTTTCCTTTGACGGTGTACTTGAACGAGGCAAGTCCCTTGTAATTCTTGTCGGGGGTGAATCTTGCGGTGTAGCCATCTTTCTGCAATTCGACGGAGGCGTTTTCTGCGGCAGATACACTGTAGGTGGGTTTGACGCTTTGGAATCCGCGAGTGATTGTACGCAGGTCAAAATCGAGCGTCCCGTTGCCTTCGACTTGTGCATGCATGGCACCGAGCCAGTTGATGTATTTTTCAATGCGCACATAGCCGTCGTCTTCCTTGACCATGGCGTCGTCTTTGGCGGTGTCGTAGCCCATCGCATTTTCGAAGTAGTCGGGCATTCCGTCCTTGTCGCTATCTGTGGCGGGTTTGCCGGCAATGACTTCACCCCAGCCGTTGTTGGTCTTGAGGCCCATAGCGCCTACGGATTTTACGAGCGTGCCTTCCTTGCCGAGCGTGCCGACCTGGTGCCAGATAAGCGAATCAATGTCGTCGTAGGGGAGGACGCCACTTTGCGAGGTCACGTAGCGCCAGGCGCTTGCCGCACTCATTATCGGGCCCTTTGTCGTGAGCTCGTTCCACGGATTTTTCAGTTCTTCGCCAGGTCCCTGGTAGTAATAAATGCTTGTTGGCCCGCCATTGAGCACTCCGTCGCGGTTCTTGTCGATTAGGTTTCCGTTTGCGTAAATGCTCTGGTTTTTATCGACCTGAAACCACTCGTTTTTGCCTTCTGGACCATAGACAAAGTAGTTGTTCACGATGTCGTGCTTGAATTTTGCACTAGTGTGTGTCGTGTAGCCCGCTTCGAAGTTGTAAAGGATGTTGTTGACGAAAATGTCGTTAATCTTGTCGAGCGGGTTTCTGTTGTGCGTATTCACGAAGGCGTTGTAGTACCAGGCCCAAGTACCGTCAATGGATTCGATGTGGGCGCCGAACTGCTGGCCAATCGGGTTTGCAATGAGCGAATTCTGCACAGTGATGCCTGTGACACGGTAATCTGCGTTGTCCGAGGAGCCTCCGAAGTTATTCCACGGAGCAAGTTCTACCGAGCAATGGTCCACGATGACGTTTTTGGCATCGTAGAGGTTGAGCGCGTCGTCTTTGGTGCTTGCCGTATTTTCTCCAGGTCGGATGCGCAAGTAACGGATGATGATATTGCTCTGCTTGCCTGTCGAAAGTTTTCCGCCGTGAATGGCGATACCTTCGCCCGGGGCTGTCTGCCCGGCAATAGTGATGTTCGACTTGATCGAAACGGCAGTTTTGATATTGATGATGCCGCCAACGTCAAAAACGACAATGCGGTTCCCTTGACTGACTGCATCCCGGAACGAGCCTTCGCCCGAATCGTTCAAGTTTGTCACGTGGTAAACGGTACCCGCGCGACCTCCCGTCACGTTTGCGCCGAATCCGAGAGCTTCAGGAAACGCGAGCGGCTCGGCACTCGCTCCTATACACCAAAACATTGATAAGCTGAGTGCCGAAACCGCGAATTTTCGCTTAAAACCAAAATAATATCCCATAAACAACCCCTATATTGCAATATACTGCAAAAATAGTTTTGTTTTGGTGAAATCAGCCTGCCATTATTATAAATGGTTGTCTATAGACAACGCCAATGTTTTTCAGTTTTCTACTTCCTACTTCCTACTGTCTACTGTCTACTGTCTACCGCCTACTAACTACTAATCCCCACTTGACCCCTTTTATGCGTTTTACTACATTTGTGCCACTTTGAGAATAAATATCGCACAAAAACTTACTGATTCCGAAGACCAACGAGTGGTCTGGTCCCATGCCGACGCTCCTGAAATCTTCGACGAACTGCACCTCAAGGGCGATCTGGTAGCCGAGGTGCTGGTTAGCCCCGAAGGCAACGGCAAGTGCCTTGTGACCGGTACTATCTCTGGAGTGCAAACACTCACTTGTGTCCGCAGCCTGGATCTTTTTGACCGTCCGTTCGAAACCGAGATTGTTGTCGAGGTGGAACGCGGAGCATGCGCTGCACAGGAACTTCATGACGACGACGATGATGTTTTCGCCTACACGATTCCGCAGACACAGGACTTCGTAGATGTTTCCGAGTGCGTCCGACAGCTGGTGACCCTACAGGAACCCATTGCGCCCGTGAAAAATCCTGACGAAGATTTTATCTTTGTAACAAACAATCAAGCTGGCGATGGTGCCGATGCTGAAAAGCCGCTCGACCCCCGCTGGGAAAAACTCAAAGCTCTTAAGAGCAAAATGGAAAACAGGAGTTAAAAATGGCAGTACCTAAGAGAAAAACTTCGACCGCTCGTCGTGACAAGCGCCGCACCCACTGGAAGATGGAAGTGCCGGCTATGGCTACTTGCGATCATTGTGGTTCCGTGAAGCGTCCGCATCGCGTGTGCCCGGTTTGCGGCTTCTACAACGGTGTGGAAGTTGTTGACATGAAGGGTGCCGAAGCTTAATCTAGGAGGAATCCGTGATCAAAGTTGCACTGGATGCCATGGGTGGCGATTACGCCCCGAGTGTTTGCATTGAAGGCGCCGTTAGCGCAGTCAAGAAAAACCCCAATATTCATGTGGTTCTCTGCGGACCGGAGGCCGAGGTCAAGGCTTCTCTCGAGAAGCTTGGTTACACCGGCAATCAGATTTCCGTAGTTGATGCTCCGGACCTCGTGGCTATGGATGAACATCCTGTCATGGTGGTCAAGAAGAAGCAGCATTCTGGCTTGGTGACTTGCGTTGCCTTGCAGAAGAAAGGTCTTGTGGACGCTTCCGTCAGTGCCGGTAACTCTGGCGCAATGATGGCTAGCTGCCTCATGATTCTCGGTAAGACTTGCGACGAGTTCTCCCGTCCGCCTATCGGGGTTGCTCTTCCGACAAAGGATCGCCGCATTGTGTTGGTCGATGGCGGTGCAAACGTTGATGAACGCGCTTCCACTCTCGTTGACTTTGCCATTGCAGGTTCTGCATTCGCCGAAGCTTACCTCGGAATCGAAAATCCGAAGGTTGGCCTCTTGAACATGGGCGAAGAAGAACACAAGGGTCCGGCGGTTCTCCAGGAAACATACCAGCTCCTCAAGTCCGCTCCGGTTAACTTTATGGGTAACATCGAAGGTCGTGACCTCATTGCAGGTAAGGCCGACGTTGTTGCGACTTCTGGCTATACGGGTAACGTTGTGCTCAAGCTCCTGGAAGGCTTCTTCGAAATGCACCAGGAAATGTTCGGCACGATCGACACTCCGGCTGGCAAGCGTTTCTCCGAAATGTGGGACTATCGCGCTACGGGTGGCGCCTTGTTGCTTGGCCTCAATGGCATTGGCATCATCGCTCATGGCCGTTCCGATGCTCTCGCTATCGAAAAGGCTGTTGAAGTGGCTGCCAAGTATGCCGAAGCCGACGTTGCCAACAAGGTAAACGCACGCCTCGCCGCAATCAAGTCCGAGGAAGCTCCTAAAGCATAGCTTTTGTCTGCATTAAGACTTTAGTTGCAATTAGACGGATCTAGTGAACGCTAGGTCCGTTTCTTTTTTGGTTCTTGGTCAATGGTCAATAGTTGTTAGTTTGAAACGCAGGTTTGTTTTTTTGCATTCTATTCAAAGAGCATAGACTAATGACCAATGACTATTGACTGTACTCTAAACATCCTTCTGAAACTTTTTTTATCTTGAATAACAAATAAATATGCTTTGGACGAACCGTCTGGCACCGGTGGTGTGACGGCTATTCTAAGCTTAAATCATTTGTATTCACCCATGACACTTAATGTCATACAGGAGGTCAATTTATAATGCCTACGAAGTCTATTGTGACTGGCGCATCTCGCGGTATCGGTCTTGCCATTGCAAGAGAACTTGCTGCTCGCGGCTCTGACGTTGTTCTTATTTCCCGTGGTGGCTGCCCGGAACAGGCCGAAGCTATCGCCAAGGAATTCGGCGTCAAGACGTTCACGTTCGCATGCGACGTGAGCAACTCCGACTCTGTGAAGGACGCTTTCAAACAAGCTATCGACGCACTGGGTGGCGTGGACTGCCTCGTGAACAACGCTGGCATCACCCGTGACGGCCTCGTACTTCGTATGAAGGACGAAGATTTCGATAACGTTATCGCAACGGACCTCCGCTCGACGTTCCTTTGCACCAGAGCCGTCCTCAGGACCATGATGGGCGCCCGCAAAGGCAGCATCGTGAACATTGCAAGCTTGAACGGTATCAGAACTCAGGCTGGCCAGGCCAACTACGCCGCTGCTAAGGCTGGCGTGATCGGCATGACCAAGTCCAACTCCATGGAATTCGGTTCTCGCGGTATTACCGTGAACGCTGTCGCTCCGGGATTCATCGATACGAACATGACCGCCGCTATGAGTGAAGAAACTCGTGCAAAATATGCCGCCCAGATTCCGCTTGGCCGCCTCGGTCAGCCGGAAGATGTCGCCAAGGCAGTCGCATTTTTGGCCTCCGACGATGCCAAATACATTACCGGACAGGTAATTGGTGTCGATGGGGGCTTGAACGCTTAACAACATTTTATTAAATTTGGACAAAACTTTTTCCCATGGAGAAAAAAATGAACGAAGAAATTTTCAAGAAGGTCACGGACGTGATCGTTGCTAAGTTGGAAGTCAAGGCTGAAGATGTCAAGCCCGAATCTGAATTCGGTAATGACCTCGGTGCAGACTCCCTGGACCGTGTTGAACTCGTGATGGCTCTCGAAGACGAATTCGATGTCGAAATCCTCGATTCCGACGCTGAAAAGTTCCAGAAGGTTTCTGACGTTGTTGCTTTCCTCGAAGCACACAAGAAGTAATCTAGTTTTACTTTAGCCCGCATCCGTTGGGCAAAGAAAGAGCTTTGGGTCCCCGGTTTCGCCGGGGATTCTTTTTTTTAGTCGTTAGTTATTAGTCAGTAGTCATTAGTAGTTAGTCATTAGTCAGTAGTTGTTGCTAATAACCAATGACCATTGACTAATGACCAATAACCAAATACTACATTTCATCTTGCATTTTAAACTATTAAGGAGATTCTGTTGGAAGAACAAAACTTGCTCCACAAGATTCTTAAACTCTGGTTTCGCCAGAAGTCCGGTGACGGGCTTGAGGCTAAGCTTGGGTACAGATTCCGCGATCCAGAACTGCTGGCTCATGCACTCGTTCACCGCTCGTTCCTCGTCGGGAAAGATGTCCCGTACGCAAGCAACAACGAGCGCCTAGAATTTCTAGGCGATTCCGTCCTCAACATGCTTACGACGGAATTCCTGTACAGAACTTATCCGAGCGATCCGGAGGGCGAGCTCTCCAAGCGCAAGAGCGCGATAGTCTCGGGACACGCCTGCGCCCAATCGTCCAAGGAATGGGACTTGAGCGAATATGTGAAAATCGGAAAGTCCGAAGCCAAGATGGGCGGTCGCGGCAAGGAAAGCATTCTCGCTGATGCCTATGAAGCTGTGCTTGGCGCCGTCTATCTCGATGGCGGTCTCGAAGAAGTCCGTGCCATTTTGAACAAGTTCCATTTCCCGCGCGTGCAAGAAATCATCAGCGCAACCGACTTCGTGAACTACAAGAGCGAACTTCTGGAATTTTGCCAGGGCAAATTGCGCTGCTCTCCGGAGTACGTGATTGTTGGCGAAGAAGGTCCGGAACACCAGAAGGTGTTTACGGTCGAAGTGGTCGTGAACGGCAAAGCGTATGCTCGCGGTCAAGGCCCGAACAAGAAAAAGGCGGAACAGGAAGCCTCCCGCCTGTCGCTTGAAACGCTCAAGGCAGAAGCTGCCGAAGCCGATGCTAAAAAAGCCGCCGCTCCCAAAGTCAAACAACCCGCGCACCATATCGGATTGCCGTGATAAGAACTTAGATCTTAGAACTTAGAGCTTAGAAAAAGTCTAAGTTCTACCAACTAAGTTCTGCCAACTGCGGCGAAGCCGCTATTTTATCTATCTTGTCTTACATGAATACATTCTCCCTCCGCTCTTTACTTGCCGT
Source organism: Fibrobacter sp. UBA4297 (assembly GCF_002394865.1). Taxonomy (NCBI): domain Bacteria; kingdom Pseudomonadati; phylum Fibrobacterota; class Fibrobacteria; order Fibrobacterales; family Fibrobacteraceae; genus Fibrobacter; species Fibrobacter sp. UBA4297. The sequence continues at coordinate 12,259 of NZ_DGUZ01000013.1, forward strand.
CCCGATGGCGGCTGCACTCGCCTTTGCTCTTGCCGCCTGCAATGAATCCGGCGATTCCAAATCCGGCCAATCTTCGAAAAAAGGCGCCGCCGTTTCCGAAGCCGATTGCCCGATTCTCCCGCTCGATTCTACGGCAACAGGCGAGTTCGACCCGATTGCCTCCAAGGAAGCCCGCGCTTGCGGTTCTATCACGCTTTGGGGCTCCGCCATGCCGAAGTCTTTCAACATGTGGGAAGACTACAATAGCTTCTCTGCTGAGCTCATGAACATGATGTTCGAACCGCTCGTGAGCCTGCATACCACCGAAGACCGCGAAGTCGGTATTCTTGCGGACAAGTGGGAAGTCTCCGAAGACGGCAAGACGTTCACGTTCCATGTGGACCCGCGCGCTAAATGGAGCGACGGCAAGTCGATCACTGCCGAAGACGTGCAGTTCTATTACGACGTCATCATGGACGAGAAAAACCTCACGCCGATTTTCAAGGTGGGCCTCAGCCGCTTTGAACGCCCGGAAGTCGTCGATAGCTTGACGGTCCGCATGACTGCCAAGGAATCTCATTGGGGCAACTTCTGGGAAGCCGCCGGCATGCTTGCATTCCCGAAGCATGTGTGGGGAGGCAAGGACTTCAACAAGATTCGTTACGAATTCCCGGTCGTCTCTGGTCCGTACATCATCAAGACGTTCCGCGAAGACCGCTTTGTCGAACTCCAGCGCCGCAGCGACTGGTGGGGCTTCAAAAAGAACTGGAACCATGGCAAGTACAACTTCCAGAAAATCCGTTACCGCTTCATGAACGACCAGACCAAGGCGCTTGAAGCGTTCAAGAAGCAGGACTTCAACGCCTACGCCATTTACACGAGCAGCATCTGGATGAAGCAGACCGATTTTGATGCCGTGAAAAAAGGCTGGGCCGTCAAGCAGCGCATCTACAACAAGGAACCGATTGGCTTCCAGGGCATGGCCATCAACCTTCGCAAGCCGCAGTTCCAGGATGTCCGCGTCCGCCGTGCGCTCTCGTACCTCTTGAATCGTGAAACGATGAACGAAAAGTACATGTACGGCCAGTACTTCCTCTTGAACAGCTATTATCCGGACCTTTGGGCGAATAACCAGAACCCGACGGCGCCAGTCTACAGCTACAATCCCGAAAAGGCCCGTGCGCTTTTTGCCGAAGCGGGCTACAAGGTGAATGGCGAAGGCGTTCTCGAAAAGGACGGCAAGCCGTTTGCGATTAACTTCATCACGAGCCAGGAAGACTTGCGCCACCTCACGCTTTTCCAGGAAGACCTCAAAAAGGTGGGCGTGGTGGCGACCATCGAACAGATGAGCCAGAGCACGCTCCGCAAGCGCTTGGACGATGCTGACTTTGACCTTTACTGGGTGAACTGGGGTGCAGGCCGCCTCCGCGACCCGGAAGCGAGCTGGATTTCTACGACCGCCATGCAGAAGGGCACGAACAACCTTGCCGGCGTTCAGGATAAGGTCGTCGATAGCCTCATCAACTTGCAGAAGACGGAATTCGATCTCGCGAAGAGGAACGAAATCTTGAAAGCCCTGGACAATCGCCTCGCCGAAATCGTCCCGTACGTGCTCATGTGGCAATGCGACCACCATCGCATCCTCTATTGGAACCGTTACGGCACGCCCGAAAAGGTGCTCGACCAGTTCAACCGCGAAGATGCAATCCCCGTCTATTGGTGGGTCGATCCGGTCAAGTCCGCCGCTCTCGACAAGGCGATGAAATCCGGCGAAAGCCTCCCCATCCCGCCGTTTGATATTAGATAGTAGGCAGTAGACGGTAGACCGTAGGAAGTTGCGCTTCGCGCGCAGTTCCTTAGCACTTGTCATGCCCGTCCCGGAACAAGTCCGGGATGACTGTCGGGCATCTACATCTCATCAAATCTTGAAACGCAAAAGTCCCGGCCATGCCGGGACTTTTTATAGATGGATAAAGATTTCAGTTAAAAGGCTACGTTGACAGAACCTTCTATGGTGACTGTCATCTTAGTGTTGCCACTCGTATAGATGAGGTAGTCATCATCACCAAGGCCCAGTGTCACGCAGGCATCAAAAGAGAGCATCGGGTTCACTTTGAAGTTCGCACCTACGTACGGAGCAACGCCGACATCGCCACTTGTTTCGGCAGATTTTTTGCCTCTTGTCTTTTCGTCATTAAGCAAAATGTCAAAGGTGATGCCGAAGTACGGGGAAACGACCTGGGAAACGTTCGGATCCAATTCTGCATTGAGAATCAAGCTCATCGGTCCTTTCTTACGGTCATCGCCTTCGGTCGTAATGGAAAGGCCTGCTTCCGTTCCAAGGGCGACTCCGCCAAAGTCTTGGGAGTACTGACCACCGAAGTAGAATCCGAAACCGTCATCAGAGATTTTATCCTTGCCGGTCGGGAACGTTACGTCGAGGAATGCGGCTACAGTGGGGATAATCTGGTAGCGTGCACCGAAAGTCAGGTTTTCCATGCCTGTATTGTGGTCATTATTACCGTCGTAACGGCTAATCGGTCTGAACGGAAGTTTCAAGTAAAGTTCCAAGTTCTGGGTTGGAACAAAACGTGCTTTTGCACTGAGGTCAAGTCCCTTCCACTTATCATGGATAATGAAGTCGCCGACGATTTTTGCTTCACCGCTCATCGGTGCTGGGACTGGGAAGTTGCTAAATGTAGCGAAACTGGCCGATGCAAGAAGGGCTGTGCCTACGATTGCTTTTTTTAACATAATGTAGTCTCCTTGTAAAGATTTATTAGTAATATACATAAATATTACATAAAAGTTACATCGCTTTCGTCTAACGCAAAAAATAAAAAAACGAGCCGCAAATTGCGACTCGTCAATTTTTGCTGTGATTGCAGTCACCCGCAAGTTCTTTTTAGAACTTGAATTCCATATCCACTGTAAAGCCGAGGGCGTCGCCTTCCATGCCGATTTGGACGTTGTTATCCTTTGCCTTTTTCTTCAAATCCTGGCTGCGGGCGATAATCTGACCGTTGAGCGAAATTTGCTGGTTGATGGCGAAGTTTGCACCTACCCAGAACTTGAACTGGTTTGACCAGTCGTCGTGCAGGTCAACGTCCTTTTGACCGTTGTCAAATTCTGATTTGAAAAGGCGGAGCCAGAACTGGCCGCCGACCAGGAGCGTCACCGGTGCGGACGGGAGCGTGAAATCAAATTCACCGCCAAGGCGAAGTTCCAGGCCTCTTTCGAGCTTGTTGTGCTCAAAGCCCCAGAAAAGCCCTGCTTCAGTACCATAGGCCGCCCCCTTGATGGCGCTGATGTCGCTGTGGTGCTGGGCGCCTGCGTAGATGAACATCTCGTTGGAACTCGGGGCCGTTGTCCCGACGCCCTTGGCCTTGTCCTTACCGATGGGGAGGTTGAAGTCAAGGAAAAAATAAAGTTCCGGATCCAATGCGTAACGTGCGCCGATAACCAAGTCGCGAAGCCCACTGCCACCTTCGGAGCATGCGTCGCAATCCGTTTCGCCCCAGAACTGATATCCAAAACCCTGTAAAGAAAGCTCAAATTGCGGGGTGACGTTCATGCGGGCACCGACCTTGAGGCCCATTTGGGACCAGTCATCGTCTGTATCGTAGTAGAGTCCTGCTTTTACAGAGCCCTGATTATTCTGGAGCAAGCCAAAATAATCCCATGTTGCAAAGCTGGATGTGACAATTGCAGCCGTGAGAAGAAGAATCTTTTTGAACATTATAACTCCTATGAAACACCTTGATGGTAACCCCTAATTTAGTAAACCAATAGACCCAAGGCAATTAAATATTTGTAAGCAAATTTTCATTTCCGTGCTAATGGTCACAATTGATGTTTTTTGCTTACAATGGCAGTTGCCAAAGTCGTTTTAAAAATTATTTTTACATGTAAGAGGCGTTGCTACTTGCTTTGCCAAAAGGAATTTAAAGGGCGTATATGAATTACATAATCCGTTTACTGCTTGCTGCTAGCCTAATCCTCCCGGTGTCCGTTTGGGCTCAGGGTGTTGCCCCTAAACAATATTTGAATCTCTACTATAGAAACGACCAGCTTTATGTGGGACAATATAAATTCAGTTGTGAAATCGGAAAAAAAGATAATGATCGTGGAGATTGTGTCTTTTCTCATGGGATAACGTCTGAGTATAAGGTTCGCACTGCGTTCTATGCAGCAACGGTGACCTCCAAGAAATGGGTGTTGAAAGATGCAGAAACGGATCAGAAGCAATCGACTGTGCTTAATCTTGCCACTGATATTAACTTTGGCCAGGTTCTTGATGAAGAAGGAAAATGCTCGGAAAACCATAATTTTTTGCCTTTCGTCGGTGCGACATTTAATGGACAGAATCATACCATTTCAAACATTTGTCGAGTATTCAATGGTACAATGAACACATACGCAGGCTTTTTTGGTGTTGTAGATGGAAAAGAAATAAATGATTTGAATATTACGAACGTTAATTTTATTGTTGATAAATATACGGAAGGAAATGCTGCATCGGCTAATGGTTCCGATTACTGGGCTGCGGGCGCGTTTGCTGCTGAAATTTGGAACAGCAAGGTGACCAATGTGACTTTAAAGAAAATTTTTATTCAAGCTCCTCTTGCTGGTGGCCTTGCCGGGTTTATTGCAAATTCGACAATTTCGGACGTAAAAACGGCGGATAATGCTGTTGTCAAGATCTTGAACGAAAGTCAAATTACTCAAGACTATGCCGGAAAAAAAATTAGCGGTGTAAATTCAGTTGTTTTTAGTCCGTACAAAGTGTCTCTGGGCGGCCTCGCCGGTGTGGCTTTCTATACGGATATCAAAGATGTCGACATCGCTGTTCAGGTAGAAAATAAAGTGGCTGTAGATCAATCCGTTTTGGGAGGTCTTGTCGGTCACTATGTTTATGCTCCAACGAATCAAGTATTCGGTGGTATTACCCCAAAAAATTCAGTAGTTCAAAACATCCAAATTCATGGAGCAACTGGCGACGATTCTAAGCTTGTTGTTTCTGGCGGTGTCGCTATGGGCGGTGTGTTTGGTGCTACCAAGAGGTATGAAATATACGCGTCGGAGGTTTATGGCCTCGAGGTGGACAAAGTTGCAGTGACTGGGCTGAATATAGCACAAAGCATGGCGCTAGTTGATGACGCTACAGTTGCAAAGCCGATGTATTTCGGAGGTGTTATCGGAAATGCCGATCTTTGTAATGGCGGTATCCTGAAAATTACGGATGCAAAAGTAAATGAATTAAAAATTGATGAATATTTGCCTTACGATGGAGCCTTTCAATATTTCGTGGGTGGAATTGCCGGGTTTGCCGCATGCGAAAATGTGAATAATTCTGGAAATCGCGAAGACCTGTACTTAACGCTTAAAAATTCTAAAGCGTCCGGGAGAATTATACTTCAAGGTGGCAATTCCGTTGATGCTGAGATGTCGTATGCTCGCGCGTCCGCTATGATGGGCGGCCTTGTTGGGGATGCTATTGTATCGCTTGAAAATAATAGCACTGCTGGGAATGAATCGGAAGTCTCGTTAACCTACGCCGCCAAGAGGGCAGCTGGTGTGACTGATGCCGATTCTGTGATTGTGGGTGGCGTTTTTGGTGCAGTCAGCAAATACAACAATGAAATAAAAAAAGTTCGATTGTCTGATTTAGCTTATAAAAGCTCTATTTATGTTGTAGATGACGGTATTACGTCTCGTATAGGAGGTATTATAGGCAAATATCCTCTAGTATTATCTGGGGAACCCAAAATTGATTTTGAAGATGTCCATGTCGATTTCCGTGGTGGATCGGTTGTTTCGTATAGCGGGGAGGCCGTGCCTTCTGAAAACACGTCTTCATCGATAGGTGGTATTTGTGGAATTTGCCGTACACCTGAATTGATTGCTCGCAGCTCTGTTGAAGGTTCGTTTAGTGGAACTCTTGGTTTTAATACTCCTCCGAAAAAGAATTTTTATGTGGGTGGGCTCGTTGGCGAAGCAGATTTTCATGGTTCAGAGGAAGTTGTTGTAAAAAACAACTATTATATAGGGACGATTGCTGATAAGTTTAATAGAGGAAAGGGACATGCGGGCTATCTTTTTGGTTATATGCATGGCGACGGGCTGGGCAACAAGCCGGTTTTGACATCGAACTATCATTATGGTGCTGATAATGTTGGTGCTGTCGGTTATTTCGAAAATTATGGCGCATTTACCGATATCGTGTTTTTTAACGAAAATGGATTCAATAAGTTTGTAGCAAAGCACAATGTTCGCAATGGCGGTGGTGGCTTGCAAGATGGACCGAATGGTTCCACCAATAATGGTTATGCTATATCGATTTACATGCAATCTCAAGATTTTGCAGATTTCTTGAACAGTGTATGGACGGATCCCGAAAATCAGGTTTGGGCGTATGAAAACGATTTGCCGACCCTTATAAATCCTGTGGTGGCGGGCAGTTCTAGCTCGAATAATGGAAGCTCTTCAAGCTATGAAGGTTCTTCTAGCAGCGATGTGACTTCTTCGTCCGATGGCTTGTCATCGAGCTCTGCAAACAATGGTGATTCTAGCTCTAGTTACGAAGAGTCTTCTAGCAGTAATGCAACATCTTCTTCGTCCGATGGAACATCCTCTTCTTCGAATGTGACTTCTTCGTCCGATGGCTTGTCATCGAGCTCTGCAAACGATGGTGATTCCAGTTCAAGTTATGGAGAGTCTTCTAGCAGTAATGGCACTTCCTCGTCGTCTAACGGAACATCCTCTTCTTCAGATGCAACATCATCGTCTTCGAATGGCGCGTCTTCTTCTAGCGGTAATGAAAACTCCTCGTCGTCCGAAAAAGGAAAGTCTTCTTCTTCGAACGGAGAAATGTCTAGCAGCAGTGCCGGCAATGACAAATACAGCTCCAGTAGTTCCGCCAAAGACGAATCGAGCTCTAGCAAGGGTGGCTCTAGCAACTATAACTACATCTATGAACTTGCTGAACCTACTGCGAGACAGGATGGCAGTGCGCTCCGCATGACGTTGGGTGACACTATTGCAGACAAGCTTGAAAATGTTGATTACCACATTGTTGTGAAGTCTGATGCTGGTACTTACCTCGATACGGTGGTTGATGGAAAAACGGTGGGTGACGTTAAGAATGGCACGTGGCGCCTAGATCCTGCTCCTGCCGGCGAATACACCGTGACCTTTACGCTTACGGACGGTAAAGATTCTGTCAGCTATGATAAAAAGTTCATCACGGAAAAAGAAAAGACATTCACGCCGCAAGCCTGGCAGACGCTTTCTCTGTACGCTTTCTGCCGCGACAAGGGCGGTGATTGTATGTCTGAATTGGATGCTCGTTTTGCCCGCCAGCAACAGAACTGGGCGGCAGAACAGTGTGAAGAGATGAAGGCACAAGTCAAGCGTGGCGCCGCTCCTGACGATGATCATTTCTACCATGAAATGGAAGATATCTGTGCGCAGGCGAATGGCTTGGATGCTACGGCTTCTGTCTACTGGTGGGATGAATTGAATCCGGTTGGCGAATTCTGGCAGTATCGCAAGTTCAGCGTGAACGACAAGTTCGATTCCACTCGCGGTTACTGGTATGGCCCGATTGATAACGAACCGCTGGTGATGAGCCTTGAAACGCCTGACATGAAGGACGAAGTCGTCTGGCGTCTTGAAAACAAGTATTCTGGCTGGAATCTCGTGGCAAATCCGTTTGGCTGGTATGTGTCCTTGCCGAAAGAAAAGGGACTTCAGTTCTGCAAGTGGGATTCTGAAGCTAGCACTTACGTGGAAGCGGATACGCTTGGACCTTATGAGGCAATCTGGGTCCATACAGAAAAGGCTATGACGTACCGAATTCCGCTGAAGGCTGCTATTGTTCTCGAAGGCGAAAAGAAGTCTTTGAACAAGAGTTCTGCTTCTGAAAACTGGAATCTCCGTGTCGTCTTGGCTGACGATAATGGCAAGCGCGATTCTTGGAACGAGCTTGCTGTCGGCACGGCCTCGTCTTTGGGCGAACCGCCTGCAGGCATGGGTGACCGCGTGAACCTCTCCATTGTCGAAGGCAAAAAGCGTCTCGTCAAGAGTGTAAAAAAGAATGCTGATGACCTCGAATGGAATCTCGAAGTGAGCGCCTCGACCTCTCGTGATGGGCATTTGAGCTTTGATGGCCTCGAAAGTGTCTGGGCAAAGGGCATGCGCGTCTATGCGACCGTGGATGGCAATACGGTCGAGGTTGCGAAGGAAAGTCCGGTGGATGTCAGGCTCTCATCGAAGGCTAAAAACATTTCTGTGCGTGTGACCAAGAGCGCTGTTTTGACGGCTATCGCAAAGAATATGCTCTCGAGATTCCGTGTGAACCAGACTCCGAACGTCTTGAACGTCGGTTTTGATGCGGCCTCCAAGCTCGCTGGCATGAATGTGAAGGTGAGCGTTGTGGGTGTCGATGGTCGAATCGTTGCTACGAACAGGGCTATCGCTCGCGAAGGCTCTAACGCCATCTCCATGAAAAAGCCCAAACAGGGGGTCTACTTCGTCCGCCTCAAGGTTGGCAGCCAGAGTGCCGTCACCCGCGTTATGGTCCGATAAATCAGTCTAGCCGAACGCAAGTTTAATTACTAAATTTGCGCTCGTTATGACAAAAGCAAAATTCATCAAACTCATTATTGCATCGGTGCTCGCCATCGCTGCCCTCTTCGTCCCGTACGAAGCCCTCGGCTTCGTTGGTGACCACGCGTTGAACACTCTCGAAATTCGCGTCATCGCAATCTTTGTGATGGCTGCCCTTTTCTGGATCCTCCAACCGTTCCCGATCTGGTCTACGTCCATGTTCGTGATTGTGTTGATGATTCTCACGCTTTCGAACTCGGCGCTTATCCCGTTCCGCGTGGAAGGTGTTGAACCGCTCAAGTTCAAGGACATCATGGCCACGTTTGCGAACCCGATTATCATGCTCTTCTTGGGCGGCTTCTTCCTTGCTTCTGCCGCTTGCAAGTACAACATGGACAAGAACCTTGCCCGCGTGCTCTTGAAGCCGTTCGGCAAGGACCCGAAGTGGGTGCTCCTTGGCCTCATGATCATCACCGCCGTGTTCTCCATGTTCATGAGCAACACCGCTACTGCCGCTATGATGCTCGCCATCCTCGGCCCGGTGCTCAAGCTCTTTGATGAAAATGACCGCGGTAAAGCTGCTTTTGCTCTTGCCATCCCGCTCGGTGCTAACATCGGTGGCATGGGTACTCCGATCGGTACGCCTCCTAACGCCATTGCCCTTGGTGCTCTCCAGTCCAGCGGTTTCAACATCTCGTTTGGCCAGTGGATGGAATTCGGTGTCCCGTATGTGATTATTATGATGATTCTTGCTTGGCTCTTGCTCCTCAAGCTCTATCCGATCAAGATGAAGCAAATGAACCTCGATATCGAAGGTGCAGAAGGTTTTGACAAGAGCCCGCGCGCTATCATCGTTTACATTACCTTTGCTGTGTGCGTACTTTTGTGGGTGACCGGTAAGAATGTTCATGGCCTCAATGACAACGTGATTGCAATGATCCCGATGGCTGTGTTTGCTTTGACGGGTGTGATTACCAAGAAGGACCTCAACGAAATGAGCTGGGACGTTCTTTGGCTCGTCGCTGGTGGTTTTGCTCTCGGTCTCGGTTTGCAGCAGACTGGCCTTGCAAAGGACCTCATCAACGCTATTCCGTTCAATACCTGGTCTCCGATCGTCCTCATGGTCGGTTGCGGCTTCATCTGCCTCTTCATGGCAAACTTTATGAGCCATACCTCTACGGCTAGCTTGCTCGTCCCGATTTTCATCGTCGTGGCTGTAAGCTGCAAGGACAACCTCGCTCCGCTCGGTGGCGTGACCTCCTTGATGGTCGCTGTAGCTTTCGCAAGCTCCCTCGGCATGTGCCTCCCGATTTCTACGCCGCCTAACGCTCTTGCCCACGCAACGGGTTACACGGATACGCGCGGCATGGCTATCACGGGTATCGTGATGGGTATCGGCGGTCTCGTTCTCTCCTGGATCATGATGTTTGGTCTTTCCAAGGTGAACTTCTTCGAAGATCCGGCTGAAGTTGCCGCTCCTGCTGCTGCTACTGCTCCGGCTGCTGCTGCACCTGTTTATGCAAAGCCTGCCGAAGTTGCTGCTCCGGTTGAAACGATCGCCGAACCGGCTGCCGCTCCAGTTGCCGATAGCGCTGCTGTCGCCATTCCGGCTGACTCCGCCGCTAAGGTTGTTGTCGATAGCGCTATCGCTAAGTAATAATTTTTATGATAAGCGGCGCATTACCGCGTTCTCGGACTCTCGCTGTACGACTTGTACAGCTTCGGTCCTGCGGCCTTGTCCTGCTTGCTTCTCCTAAAAATTTTGATTTAAGGACCTGGATTAAATTCAGGTCTTTTTTTTGTATATAACGTCTGTTTGTAAAAAGTTGTTCACGAAAATAGTTGTTTTGGATAAGGTGTTATCATCATTTCTATAAAAATAGCCCAAATGGGTTATTGCATTGTAATGTTGTTGTAAGTAAATTATTATACAACTTAAACAAAAGGAAATGTAAAATGGCAACAAAATTGAAAAAAGCTGGAAAAATCTCAGTAAATGACCTGCTCCCGGGCGATATCTTGGCGTTTAAGGGAGACCCGGATGATGATATTAGTAAACTTATCATGAAATTTACGGGGTCCGACGTTTCGCATGGTGCGATCTTTGTACAGAAACAGGATAATGTCCTTGCTGAAGCGGGTGGTGATGGCATCCATGCTCGCCGGATGAAGGACAATTCTAATGCTCGTGAAGCTTATGTGATGCGTCATAATAAGGCTCGCAAATATGGTGTTGAGCCTGTTGTGCCGATTGCCAAGGATTATGTGCTTCAGGACCTTCCGTATCCGTATTCCGACTTGATTCTTTTGGGCTTGATCCTTATCTTCAAGCATCAGGTGACAAATCAGCTTCTCTCTCGCGTTGTTGTAGAATTCTTGTGCTTGGTAGCCGCAGAACTTAAGACGATTATTGAAAAGGAAAAAACGCCTGGCAAGCATACGATGGTGTGCTCTTCTTATGTTTACCAGTGCTATCTGGATGCTTCCAAGAAAAATCCGGCACTCAAGCTCAAACTCAAGGATGCTGACGTTGGCTTTAAGGACCATCCTCTTATCGGCCGCAAGTCAAAGTCTAAGTCGGTCACGCTTTTCGATATGTATGCCAATTACGTCGAAACGCATGAAGAAGAATGCAAGAAGAACTTCAAGCTTAGAAAGTCCGTGGCTCCGAAGAAGCTCCGTTCTAAAGAAGAAATCTTGGCCGATTTGAAGAAGCTTCTTTTGTCTAAAATCTCCGACAAGATTCCGACAATGACTCCAGAGCAATTTTCCACGGTTATCGACATCATTGAAGCCATTAAGGATGTTATCTCTGCCTTGGCAACGTTCTTTAAGGGCGACCGCGTGTCCTTCTCGGAAATGATGAAGATTGCAAGAGAACAGCAGGCCATGTTTGTAACGCCGAGTGATTTGGTCAACCACGTCACAAACGTAACGCTCGTTGGTATGCTGAGAGTCGAACGCTACGGCGAAGACTACGATGAAAACTGGAAATAATTAAGGAATAGCCCGCTCTGCGGGCGTTTCTCTACAACTTTCGTGTAGCAAAAAAAATCCTCGCTTTTCAGCGAGGATTTTTTCAGTGGTCGATACAGAACTCGAATCTGTGACCTCTACCATGTCAAGGTAGCGCTCTAACCAACTGAGCTAATCGACCATTAAGGTAGCCCAATATTAGAAAAAGATTGAGCGCCTGTCAAGGGTGGAGGGCAATAAAAATGAAAAAAATACGGGAACTTGCCGCTATTGGTCTTCTTCTGCAATCCAGTAGTGCAATCGGCCTTTAAATAGGATAGGAGGGAGGCTCTCATCGCACATTCCATGCCTGCAGTCCGTAAAATGCAGGTTTAAGGTTGCGGTCCATTTCGTGTTGTCTTTCTGGTCAATAGTGATGTAGTTGTCTTTGCCAGTAATGAATGCCTTGGGGGTACCTTGGACCTGAATCCATGTGTAGTCGGATACGACGTTATTTAGGCCTAGTTTTGGGTCGCTGACCATGATACTCATTTGGTCTTTGCGTTCGCTTCGTTCCATCGGGATTCGAATTTGCAGGTAATGGTGGCGGTTTCTGATATAGGGAATTTCGACATCGTCCCTGCCGAGCTCCTGCGTGATTTCTTCACCATCGTTGATGCTGTACTTGAGAAACCCGCCGCCCTTGACTTCCCAGCTGTCGTTGATATTGCTACAGGCGATGAAACTTGCGGTGATGCCTGCAATCCCGGCGAATCTAGCTGCTAGTCGAGCCGAACTTGCTGGATTTGCGATTTTTGCGAAACAACGTTTCAAAAAGGCGAACTTCATGTTTTTAAAATAGAAAAAACGCCGGGCGCTGATGCCCGGCGCATTTTAGAAGTAATACTAACCACTTCGCTAAGCTCTTCCGTCGACACCGTTTTCGTCGGCCTGAGGCGGCTGCTTCTGCTGGGCAAGGCGCGGATCTTCAAGCACGTACAGTGGGAGTGCTGCGAGTTCTTCGTTGTCGGCGATGAGGCGTACAATGTATTTGTCTGGGCGTGCGAACTGCAAACGTTGCATGTTCAAAATCATGTTGACTGCGGCAGTGTCGAAACCTTGTGCAACCGGCTGGAGCTCAATTTCGGACTGCATCGGTGGTACAATCGGGTGTCCAACAACATCTTCAATCGAGAGGCTCAACTGGTGCGAGCCTGCTTCGGCGCGCTGGTAGCGCAAGCGGAAAGCGGCGGAACACTGCGGAATCACAAGCGGAAACTTTGCGAAAATGCGGTCAAAGGCACCAAGGATATTCATGCGGCCGCCCACATCATTAGCGGTGGCGGCGTCACAGATAGCAGCAATTTCAATATTCATTATGGGGTCTCCAAGTATTTGATAAATGTTTAACTAAATTATAATTATATTCCGAAAAAGACGAGGATTTTATGCAAGAAATTCCACTTTGGTACTGGCTAATCGTATTTTTTTGCCTCGGCGCCTGCGTCGGGAGCTTCTATAATGTCATTGTTTACCGTATGCCGCGCGGAATTTCCCTGATCAATCCGCCTTCGCACTGTCCACTTTGCAAAAAGAGAATCCCGATCCGCTACAATTTGCCGATTGTGGGCTGGCTTTGGCTGCGTGGCAAAAGCGCATGCTGCAAACAGCCGATTAGCGTGATTTACCCGATAGGGGAGAGCCTATGCGGCCTCTTGGGGGCGCTTGCCCTTTATGCGGCGGCAGGCTTCGGAACTGACTTTGCGCGACCGGTCTTGTCGCCTGAGGTCTGGGCCGATGCGGCTGCGATGTTCTGGCTTTTGCTTGGGGCTTACCCCGTTTGTGCGGTCGATTGTAAGTACAAGTTGATTCCTGATTCCATCTCGGTCGGTGGAATTGTCGCGGGCCTCTTGATTTCGCTTGTGCCGGGGGGCGTGACGCCTCTCCAGAGTGTGATTGGTGCCGTTGTTGCGGGGGGCGGACTTTATCTGCTCGGCTGGATTGCTACAAAAGTGCTCAAGAAAGACGCTATGGGTTTTGGCGATGTCAAGCTCTTGGCGGGTTACGGAGCGCTTATGGGCCTCACTGGCGCTGTCGAAACACTTTTGGTAGCCGCTTTGCTTGGCATTGTGATTATGGTCCCGTATGGGATGCTTGCCGCAAAAAAGGCGGCCAAAAACAAGAATAGCGAGGATGTCGGGCAAATTCCTTTCGGACCGTTCCTCGCCATTGCTGCCCCGATTATTTACCTCTGGGGCTCAGCGCTTGTGGATGCTTATTTTAAGTTTGTGCTAGGGGAATAGGTTAAGTTACTAGTTCTGAGTTACTAGTTCTGAGTTAGTAGTTCTGAGTTAGTAGTTACTAGAGAATTTTATTTCAAGATTTACTACTAACTAGTATCTAGTAACTATTAACTGCGGCGGCTGCGCCGCGTCTACTTCTTCTTTTTCCCGGGCCTCTGCGGCATGAACGGGCTTTTAGCGCTTGATTCGCTTGAACCCTTTGCCGAAAGAACTTCCTGACTCGTAACCACGGAATCTCCAACGCTCAGGCCCTTGAGAATCTGGACGTTCACGCCATCGCTAAGACCTATCTTCACGCGACGCGGAGCTGCCTTGCCGTTGATGTTAATCCATACGTGGTCGCCTTCAAGCTTGGGCTTCTTGTGTTTTTTCTTGGCGCCTGTGCTTGGAGCACCACCCGGTCCCATGCCTGGAGGCGGGGGCGGGAAGTTGTCGCTAGCTTCGGCGGTCTTGCGCGGTGGGCGAGGCATATCCTTCGGATCAACCATCGGAGTTCCTGCGGCGGGCATAAACTTGAGCGCCTTGACCGGGATCGTAACGGCGTCCGTAATTTCTTGAGTGACGATGGTGCAGGTGGCGGTCATGCCCGGCAATAGCTTCTGTTCCGGATTCTCGGCGGTAATCACGACGGTGTAAGTCACCACATTGCTTGTTGTAGTCGGATTCAGACGGACTTCTTGCACGGTGCCGTTGAAAATGTCGTTCTGGAAAGCGTCCACCGTAAATGTTACGCGCTGGCCTTGCTTTACTTGTCCGATGTCCGCTTCGTCTACTGCCGCCATAACTTTCATCTGGCTCAAGTCTTTTGCAATCACGAACAATGTCGGCGTGCTCATGGAGGCGGCTACGGTCTGTCCGACATCTACTGCGCGTTTCAGTACAACGCCGTCAATCGGGCTCTTGATGGTCGCGTAACTCAAGTTCAAGCGAGCCTGAGCCACTTCGTTCTTGCGCTGTTCCAAAGAGAGCTTGGCTGCATTTAAGTTGTATTCAGCCTGCTCCAGTTCGACTGCACTTGCGCTCTTGCTTTCGGCGAGCCTCTTGATGCGGTCGTACGTGCTTTGTTTGTAATTCAAGTCGTTTTCGGCACTCTTGTACGAAATCGTCGTCTGCTTTAAAGTCGATTGCAACTTGGACTTGTCGAGTTCGGCAATGACTTGGCCTTTCTTGACCTTGGAATTGAAATCAACGTTAATCTTGGCGATATCGCCAGAAACCTGTGTACCGACTTCCACCTGGTCCACCGGCTCTAACGAACCCGTAGCCGAAATTGTAGTCTTGATGGTGTCTGTCACCACCTTGGTGCTGATGAGGGCGCCTGCCTGGCTTGTGGCATCTCCGTTAAAGAAGAATGACTTGACGCCGAGGGCAACCCCTGCCAAAACGGCGATAACGACGATGATTTTCAAGAGTTTTTTCATAAGCATTAGAAAAATAGTAACATTGATTTTTTATTACAGCTATTTTGATGATTTAGATGCACGTTGGGTTGCAAATTTTCTAGCTTAATGGTCATGACTCGCGTACGCAAAAAAGACGATAGTTCTGAAGTCCGCAAAGTGACTTGGGTGGGGCTTGGCTGGAACGCCGCGCTTTCCGTTGCCAAGTTTGTTGTGGGCGTAGTGGGGAATTCCCAGGCGCTCGTTGCTGATGCTATCCACAGTGCGTCTGATTTTGTGACTGATGTCGCCGTGATTGTCGGTAGCCACTTTTGGAACTCGCCACCGGATGCCGAGCACCCTTACGGGCACCGCCGATTCGAAACGCTCATTACGATTGGCATTGGCCTTGCCGTTGCTGCCGTGGGCGTTGGCATTGGGTATAAGGCTGTCCTTGCGCTTTTGGCGGGCGAGGCTTCACACCCGGAAACGTCTGTTGCTGTGATGGCTTTTGCCTCCATTGTGATAAAGGAAATCCTCTTCCGCTATACGCGAAATGCCGGGCGAAAAATCCGAAGCCAGGTGCTCGAGGCGAACGCTTGGCACCACCGCAGTGACTCCTTTAGTTCGATTCCTGTGCTTGTGGCGGTCGTTTTTGCCATTTTGCTCCCGCAGCTTTGGTTTGCGGACTCCGTCGGTGCGTTGGTTGTTGCGTTTTTCATTATGCATTCGGCGATTGAAATTGCGGCTCCGGGGCTTCGACAGCTTGTGGATCGCGGTGCAGACCCGGATGTTCTTGGAAAATTGCGCAATTTGGCACTTTCGCACCCAAAAGTCATCAGTTTGCATGGGCTCCGTTCCCGCTACGTCGGGAGTGACCTGCATGTGGACGTGCATATTGTGGTCGATGACCGGATGACTCTGAAAGATGCCCATGACGTCGCCGAAGAGGTGGAACAGCGGCTTATCGACTCGAATGAAAACGTCGTCGATGCGCTCGTGCACATTGACCCCTACAACGCCAATCGCGCTGCCCAGGGCGAAATCAAGACGATTGAGAAGTAGTTATTTAGTGCCTTCGGCACAGTTACTAGTTAATAGTTGGTAGTTACTAGAAGTTTCTACGTAAACATTTCAAGTAACTATGGTTATTGCGTTGTATTGTTTTTAAATGAATGTATAAATGTTCGTCGAGAGAATAAAGCGTCGGCCAAGGATGGGGAGGGTGCAGGGAGGGGCCCGTGCGGCCTTCGCAACTCTGAGCTGGGGCCCCGCCCGCATGAAGTTCATTTTAAATTAAAAAGGCTTTGGGCGTAAGCCCATATCACTTTTCACACCAGTAAATATTCCAATGTGGTATTAGCGTAATTGCGAAACAGCCTCGCAAACTTCACGATTCTATTTATATTAGTTTAGAACAAGTTTTGAGGTTGGATTATGGTACTTGACGAATTTTACAAGTTGAATAATGGGCAGCGAATCCCGAAAATTGCTTTGGGCACATGGCAAACCCCAAATGACGTGGCGGCAACCGCTGTTGCGACCGCTATTGATGCGGGCTATCGCCATATTGATACCGCAATCGCCTACGAAAATGAGGCGGGAGTCGGTGCTGGGCTCAAGGCGGCGCTAAAATCGACTGGAATTCACCGTGAAAGTATTTTTATCACGACGAAAATCCCTGCCGAAGTCAAGAATTATGCTGATACGGTACGCTGTATCCAGGAATCGATGGATCGCTTGGATGCATGCCATATCGACATGATGCTCATTCATGCTCCGCGTCCGTGGGCCGAAATGGGCGTCCCTAACGGAAACCATTATTACCGTGAAAATGTGGATGTCTGGAATGCGCTAGAAGAAGCATACGAAGCGGGTAAAATCCGTGCGATTGGCGTCTCTAATTTTGAAATTGACGACTTGAACAATTTGCTGGCGGGAACCCGCGTGATGCCTGCAGTGAACCAGATTCGCGTTCATATTGGACATGTGCCGACGGATTTGATTGACTTCTGCGAACAGGCTGGAATCTTGGTGGAAGCGTATTCGCCGAATGCGACAGGGCGCCTATTGAAAGTGCCCGAAGTCTGTGCGATGGCGGAAAAGTACCACGTTTCGGTGCCGCAGCTTGCAAGCCGCTTTGTGTTGCAGCTCGGGCTTTTGCCGCTCCCGAAATCCGTACACGAAGAACGCATCCGTCAGAACGCGAAGCTCGATTTCGAAATCAATTCGAACGACATGGCTGCGCTTTTGGAAATTGATGGACTGTAAACCTACTTGTCATCCTGAACGTGCTTCATCTCGTCATCCTGAGGCTTGCCGAAGGATCCTGTTAAATCTTGAAATGCAAAAAGGTCCCGCTCTAATGAGCGGGATTTTTGACTTTTTTCACCAAGTTGAGGTCGGTAAATTTGTCGAACCTTAGTCATTGATCATGTGTTCGTAGAACTTGCGATACATGTCCTTTTCTTCGGTCTTGCGGACGGCGATGGCATCTTGCGGATGGCGGTTGAGCATACCCGTGATCATCTGCGGGATGATGTAACCCCATTCGTATTTGCTCTGCAACGGCAAGAAGAGTTCCTGGATGGCGTCGAGAACCGGGCGGAGGTCGTACTTCGGATTCTTGAGGAAGCCGAGGAGGAGTTCCGTGGTGCAGTTGCCTGCGCCGCGGCCCATGCCGGACACGGAGCCATCGAGGTAGTCGACGTGGTTGATGATAGCCTGGATCGTGTTGGAGAAGGCGAGCTGCTGGTTGTTGTGACCGTGGAAGCCGAACTTCTTGTTCTTCACGATGCCTTTGTAGCGGGCAAGTTCCTTGTCGATGTCTTCCTGGTAGAATGCGCCGAAGCTGTCGACGAGGTAAAGCACGTCGGCCTTGCATTCTTCGTTGACCTGGTGGAGGGCTTCGTCAAGTTCCGGACCGCGGTCGCGGCTCACGGCCATGATGTTGAGCGTCGTTTCATAGCCCATGTCGTGGAAGGCATTCACCATGCTGATGCCCTTGTCGATGTTCTTGACGTAGCTTGCCACGCGGAACATCTGGTACGGACTTTCGGAAGCGGGCTTCACGGCATCCATGTTGACGCGGCCCACGTCAGCCATCACGGCCATCTTCATCTTGGAATCGATGCCGTCCTTGACCTTCCAGAGCAAATCGTCATCGCAGAACTTCCACGGACCGTATTCCTTCGGGTCGAAGAGTTCTGGGGAGTTCTTGTAACCCATTTCCATGTAGTCTACGCCGGCTGCAGTGAGAAGGGTGTACAATCTACGCACGAATTCAAGAGAAAAATCGTGCTTGTTGACGAGACCGCCATCGCGGATGGTGCAGTCAAGAACTTTAATGGTTTCGTAGTACATGGTTAGATCCTAGACGAAAGACGAGAGACGAAAGATGATTGCTTGTTTCGAAAATCGTAATCGTCGTTGGTTGAGGTTGTTGTCTCAGACGTCGTTCTGAGCGATGAAATCGCGAAGAATCCAGTCGTTTTTCAATTACATCGCAAACATAGTTTTTGAAATTTGGATGGTCAATAAATTTTTTGTGATGACTGAAAAATACCTGCTATTTAACGTAAATTTTGCGTTGAATTTTGACTGAATGGTTTTGGGGCTTGTAATTTAGTGGTGCGAATGTGCTGGAAAGCATTCTTGTCCTGATGCTGTTGCTATAAAACAAGCCAAATAAATTGCAGTTTCAAGTCACTTTGGAAGGCTTCTCGATTGGACTTTTGTTGGTTAATCTTATATTCTACGCTTATTATGCGTTAAATAGTAGCGAGAATCAACAGGATTCATGAGGTTTATTTTACTTTTCCCAAAAGCTTCGTGAATTTATATTTAGCGCATGCATATAAATAAGCTTTCCCCGATTTTTTCTGCCGCGGTTCTTTTGGGCGCGGGCGCAGCTTCTGCTGATACCAAGTTTTATTATAATCAGGTCGGTTACGATGTCGGTCGGCCTATTTCCGTGATTGTCAAGAGCGATAATCTTGTGGATGGTGCCGAGTTTAGCGTGATGTCTAGCGGAGCTGCTGTCAAGACGGGTAAGCTTTCGGTGGGGTCGAATCCGGATAATTGGCTCTCTAATGGCAAGTTTTATGTGGCGGATTTGACGGGCCTTATGGCGGGCAAGTACACGCTCCTGGTTTCTGAGAATGGGCAGCCACAAAATTCGGGTGAATTTACCGTTGCTGAAAACGCGCTTGCGAAAAATACGCTTGCGACAGTGCTCGATTATTTTTACAATGATCGTGCGAATAACCCGACTGTTGAAGGATGGGACAAGAGTATGTCGGTTTACAAGTCCGATAAAAAGGTCGATGTTCATGGCGGCTGGTACGATGCGAGTGGTGACGTGAGCAAATACCTTTCGCATTTGTCTTATGCAAACTACTTGAATCCGCAGCAGATTCCCCTGACGGTTTGGTCGCTTGCCTTTGCTGCAGAACGCATCCCGACGTTGCTTGCCTCGACATCGACCAAGGCAAAAACGGCTGATGAGGCCGCTTACGGTGCGGATTTCTTAGTGCGCATGCTTGCTGAAGAAGGTTATTTCTACATGACGGTCTTTGATAACTGGGGATCGCCTTATGGCAAGCGTGAAATTTGTGCGTTCAGCGGTCAGGATGGTGACAAGAGTGCGGATTACCAAACGGCCTTCCGTGAAGGCGGTGGCATGGCGATTGCAGCTCTCGCAAGTGCAGCAAGGCTTAAGCTGAAAGGCGATTACACTTCGGAAGAGTACCTCTCGGCGGCTGAAAAGGCATATAAGCATTTGTCCGAAAAACAGGGAATCGGCAAATCGTGTGCCTACTGCGACGATGGTAAAGAAAACATCATTGACGATTACACGGCGCTTTTGGCGGCGACGGAACTTTATGCGGTGACGAAAAATAGTGAATATTTGGCGGATGCGCGCAAACGTGCTGAACATCTTGAAGACCGTTTGAGCGATGATGGCTATTTCTGGAGCGATGATGATAAAAAGCGTCCGTTCTGGCATGCGAGCGATGCTGGTCTTCCGCTGATTGCACTTGTCCGCTATGCCGAAATTGAAGCATCTATTGGTTATTTAAAAGAAAATAAATTTGATGAAGTCGATGTGTGGTTTTGCCCAACTTGCATTGGGTGCGAATGCGGCAATAGACTTTTGACGGATGTTGGTGTGGCAATTGAAAAGCATTCCAAATGGCTAATTTCTGTTACGAATAAGGTAGACAATCCGTTTGGATACGCTCGCCAGACTTACAAGACTCAAGGTTCTATCAAGGATGGCTTCTTTATCCCGCATGATAATGAAAGCAATTATTGGTGGCAGGGTGAAGATGCCCGTATTGCAGGCCTTGCTGCTGCAGCAACGTATGCCGTTCGTGCTTTGGATGGCGAAGTTGCCGATAGCGTTCAGAAATACGCAACCGATCAGCTCGACTGGATTTTGGGCAAGAATCCGTATGCCACTTGCATGATGTACGGCAAGGGAACGAAGAATCCGCAAGAGTATGATGGTCAGTCGAAATACGATGCGACGCTTGAGGGCGGTATTGCAAACGGCATTACCGGCAAGAATCAGGACGGCTCGGGTATTGCCTGGACGGATGATGGTGTTGCTGCAGTGGGCTTTGATTCCATGAAGGAATCTTGGCAGGTGTGGCGCTGGGACGAACAGTGGCTTCCGCACAGCACTTGGTACTTGATGGCTCTTGTTGAACGCTATGACGAAGTTTCGAAGAAAGTGGAACAGTCTCGTTCTGCATTGCCGAAGTCTGTGGCTATGGCGAGGTTCAGCGTGTCGCTTGTCGGCAAGACTCTTGCGCTGAAATTGCCGCGTTTTGCGGTTGGCGGTGCCGTTAAGATTCTCGATGTGCGTGGCAATGTGCTAATGCAAAAGACCGTTCAAAGTATGAACGAATCGCTTGATGTGGGGGCGTTCAAGAGCGGACTTTATCTTGTGCAAATTCAGGGCTTCTCCGCCAAGAAGTTTGTTGTAAAGTAATGCACTGTAGGTGCCGGACTTTGGTCCGGCATCGGCTTTTATAAATGCAAAAAAAAGCGAACCGCAAGGTTCGCTTTTTAAACTTTTGGCGAAAATCGCCACCTGCGCAATCCTTAGAACTGGCTGAGGAAGCGTTGGTCGTTTGCCGTGAGGAGACCGATTTCCGGGATTTCGTGGCGGAGCATGGCGATACGGTCAAGACCGAAACCGAATGCAAAGCCGGTGAACTTTTCAGCATCGATGCCGCAGTTCTTGAACACGTTCGGGTCCACAGAACCGCAACCGCCGATTTCCATCCAGCCCGTGCCCTTGCAACGACGGCAGCCCTTGCCACCGCAGAACACGCAGCTCACGTCCATTTCTGCGGACGGTTCCGTGAACGGGAAGAAACTCGGACGGAAGCGAGTCTTGACGCCTGCGCCAAAGAGTTTGTTCATGAACACCTGGAGCACACCCTTGAGGTCGGCAAAGCTAATGTTTTCGTCAACGACAAGACCTTCGCACTGCTGGAACATCGGAGCGTGGGTCGCATCGTTATCGACGCGGAACACGTGGCCCGGAGCAATCATGCGGAAAGGCGGTTTGTGCGTTTCCATGTAGTGAATCTGGGTGCCCGATGTATGCGTGCGGAGCATGACCTTGTTATCGACGTAGAACGTGTCCTGCATGTCGCGGCTCGGATGGTCAGGCGGAGTGTTGAGCGCTTCAAAGTTGTACCAATCCGTTTCGATGTCACGACCGAAGTCCACATCAAAACCCATCTGCGCAAAGAAGTCGATGATTTCTTCGCGAACGTCGTACAGCGGGTGCGTAGAACCGGCAGCGATGCCAGCGCCCGGGAGCGTGATATCGACAGCGCCGCTAGCGAGCTTCTTCTGGAGAGCGGCTTCGTTCGCAGTTTCGATAGCCTTGTCGATAGCTTCGGAAACGGCAACCTTCAGTTCGTTCACGAGCTTGCCGTAAGCGGGGCGTTCTTCGGCGCTCAAGGAGCCCATCTGTTTCATGAGGTCGGTAACGGCGCCCTTCTTGCCGAGGTACTTTACGCGGAGATTATTGACCGCTTCTTGATTGGTGAGGTCCGTTTGTGCAAGTTCTGCATCAAAGGCCTGCTTGACATTGTTAATAGCTTCACTCATAGTACGGCGAAATTTAGAAAAATAGCGGACTCATTGCACGTGCTCAAGCAAAAAAAGTGCAAATACGGGGGAATAGGTGCAAGTATGAGATCGCGCCTATGGCTTGTCATCTTCGCGAAGGCGAGGATCTTTACAAATCTTCGTTGCAGATATCGCCGAGCGTTGCCTGAAGATCGAAAATCGTGTCCGGATTTAGACTGTAGAGCGTTTTTTGACCAATGCGGTCCGCTATTACGAATTTACCATCGACAAGTGCCTTCATGTCGTGCGAAAGTGTTGGCTGCGACACTCGAAACTCCTTTAGAATGTCGGTGGCGCACATATCTCCGTTAGATAGCAGGTTGATGATTTTAAGGCGTTTTGGTTCTGCCAGGACCTTAAGTTGTTTTGCAATTTTTGTGTAGTCAATTTTATTCATATATATAAATATAGAAATTTTTCTATATAACGAGATGAAAATTTTTTCTTATGTTTGTTGGTGGCTGGGCTCAACGCTTAATACGTCAGCCCAAAGCCGTACGGGTACAGTCCCTTTTTCCCGTCGCCAACGTTGATCGGGATTTGTCCTGCGTCTTTGGGCCAAGTGTGCGGGAGCTTGCCAGTGGGCTTGACTTTGCCAAAGAGCACGTCTGCAACACCTGACCCTTCGCTGCCGGGGAGCCATGCGACGACAAATGCATCGGCGGCGTTGATGAGCGAGGTGATGGGGAGCGGGCGACCGGTGATGAGCACGACGGTCACTTTGTGGCCTGCCTTTTGCCATTCCTTAATTTGCGCGATGTCTCTATCGGTGCTGTTGAATGACATGTCGGTTCTTGCTTTCTTGGTGATGATTTTGTTGTTGAAATCATCGCCGCGGTAGTCGCCGAACCATTCGGCGTACGGAACTTCACCGATAACATAGACGATGGTCTTTGCTTCTTCGGCGGTGGCG
>NZ_DGUZ01000013.1:35655-172999 GCF_002394865.1 Fibrobacter sp. UBA4297
CCGGGGACGTTTTCCATGGTGCCTTGCCAGCCTAGAGTCCATGCACCGCATTGTAAGCCAGTGTTGTTGGCGTGGCTACCGGTAACGAAAATCTTGTCTGTTGTCTTAAGCGGGAGAACTTTTTTGTTTTTCAAAATGACGAGGCTCTTTTGCACGGCTTCGCGGGCGAGCTTGCGGTGCTCTGCACTGCCGATGTTCTTTATGACGCCAACGTAAGCGGCTGGGCCGCTTGGATTGTCGATTCTTCCCGCGCGGATTTTGGCGCGCAAGATTCTGCGGCATGCGTCCTTGACGCGTTCTTCGCTGATTGCGCCCGATGCGACGAGTTCCTTCATGCTCTTGACAAAGCTTTCGGCGGATTGCGGGACCATCGCCATGTCGAGACCTGCGTTGATGGCGTTCTTGATGGCGTCTTTCGAAGAAATTCCGGTGACGAGCCCGGGCGAGTAGTCGCCTGCGGCGCCTGGCGTTGTGGAGCTTTCGATGCCTTCCCAGTCGGCGATAACGTAACCGTCAAATGCAAGTTCGGTCTTGAGGATGCCTGTGATTTTTGCGGAGTCTACGTGCTGGTGGATGCCATTCACCTGGTTAAAGCTTGCCATGACGCTTAATGCGCCTTGTTCAATGCCGGCTTCGTAAGGCGGCAAATACTTTTGGCGGAGAACTTTGTCTGTCATGGTGGCGTTCCCGCGGTCGTAACCATTGTCTGTGGCGCCGTCGCCAATGAAGTGTTTGAGGGTTGTAATGACGCGCCATTCGGCGTCATTGTTGTCGCCTTGCTGACCGCGTACAAATGCGGCTCCGAGGTCAACGGCAAGTTCCGTTGTTTCACCAAAGCCTTCGTACACGCGGCCCCAGCGTTCGTCCTGCGGAACAGTGATGGCTGGTGCAAAGTTCAAGTCAATGTGTGCAGCCCACATTTCTTCGGCGACGGCTTGCCCGATTTTACGGACGAGTGCGGAATCTCGCGTGGCGCCGAGCCCGATGTTGTGCGGGAAAATCGTTGCGTTCTCTACGTCGGCGACGCCGTGGACGTTGTCCTTGCCGTAGGTGACTGGGATTTTCTGTTTCCACGCGTTGGCGTAAAAGTCTGCCGTGTAAGCGCCGCCGCCCTCGAGTGCGGACCCGCAGATACTGTTGCCGCATTTTACGGTCGGGGCTTTGGCTTGCGCCATTTGTGCAATCATGTCGTCGAGCGTCATTTTTGCCATGATGCTGTCTATGCGGTTTTCAATCGGGGCGCGCTTTAGCGTGATGTTGCCGTAATTCTTTTTGCCAGGAACGACGCTGAGCGTTTCGGGTAAAAATCCTGCTTTGCGTACGACGATGCTTTGGCCTTTCTTGGCGTTGCCCAAGCTGAATGCGCCGTTGTCGTTTGTGAGTGTTCGCGCGTTGGCGATGAGCTTCGGAAGCGTCCTGACGGTGACTGCCGCATTGTGGACGGGAGCGCCCGATTCGTCGACGATGGTTCCTTTGATGCTTGCCTGAACTGCAGTGACGGCCACTAAAGTCGAAAATGCAAAGATGCCGATTTTTGGAAAGCTCATAATTTACCCTTTTACAACATCAATCTATATTCGATATGGTAGCAGTGAGCGCGCGCACTCCTAATTTGCTGTGTACGTCTGGAAACAGCTTTAGTTTTTTCCACCGGGCGTTGTGATTGGGGTGGCTGTGTTGCTCAGGTGCTTGAAACTTGGGGTCAGTCCTTCTATGCAGTCGGTGACGTTGTCGCTAGATGCCCAGAATTTGATGTTGTGCGCCCCTTCACTAAGGGAGTAGTTGATAAACCACTTGTTGCCTTTGGGGCAGTCGTTTAGGCTTATGGTGGATTCAACGGACCAGTCGTAATAGAATCCTGTGGCGTCGTAGGTGAAGTTTGTGGTGCTTGCGATTCCGCGGCTGTTGCCGGCGGGAGATTTGTACCCGATGTCGTGCCAGTTCCCGCCTTTTCCATGCTCGAACGTGTAAGTTTCTTGCATTTTCATGTATGTGCCTGCGGCTACGCTGATTTCGGAGGCTTTGGATTTGTCAATAAAGCCGAATAGCTTAGGAACGGCTACTGCCGATAGGAATCCTAAAATGACGACAGTGACCATCAGTTCGATGATGGAAAACCCTTTTTGCTCCATATAGCTCCCTCTGCTTTTCCTTATAAAATAGGATAATTACAGTTGGAAATTATGGGAAAAATGTAAAAAAATAGCGTTACCTTGTTAGATAACGCTATTCGTGGGGCCTCCCGGACTTGAACCGGGAACCAACGGGTTATGAGTCCGTGGCTCTAACCGATTGAGCTAAAGCCCCAGTTCACCCAAAATTAGTAAATATTTCGAAATTGTCTTCGCCCATTCGTAGTGGAATCCGCTGTAGGCATTCACGACGCATTTGTCCCAATCTGCGACTTCCGTGTTGTACACGTTGATGGCGTCCTTGATGCGGCGAAGCATCTGATGCGGGGCGTTTGCGTCATCGACGAGGAATGCGTTGGCTTCGCCTGCGGTCTCGAGGGTGTAGTCGGTGAGCATGCTTGCGATGCCGACGTTACGACCTGTGAGGGGGAGTGTGCCAGCGGCCATGGCCTTGAGGATAATCGAGGCGGACGGCTCTTGCAAGTTTGCAGCAAACAGAAGGTCCGATGCGGCAAGCGTGTTGCGCAATTTTTCCCTGTTGTTCGCTTCTTCGGAGTCGAACTGGAGGATGCGGATGAAGTTGCCGTACTGGTGCGAGACATCCTGATAGTAGTTCCATTCGGGGTGTTCCGGCGAAATGCCTACGATGATGAGGACGTTTTCTTTCGCGATGTCCGAAAGAATTGTCGCAAGCGTTTCGGAGGCGTTGCCCGATTCCATGTCCATGTGGCTGTAAATGATAAACTTGTTCGAGAGGTCCATCTCGAACTGGCGACCGAGGCTTGCCTTGGCAATGCGCTTTGCTTCCTTGATAGGGCGTTTTGCTTCGTCGTTAAAGTCCCAGAACTTGTAGTTTACGCCGAACTGGATGCCGAGGAGCTTGCTGCTGTTGCGGTTCAAGAATCCGCTGAGTCCGCCGGGGAGGTTCGTGTTGAGCATGGCGTCGCGGTAGCCCGACGATGGGAACAGCACCTTGTTGGCGTACAGGATGCCCGCTTTGAGGAGGCTGACCTTGCCCCAGAATTCATAGCCGTCCATGTTGAAGTCCTTGCGCGGAAGGCCGATTTTTTCGATTTCGCTCGGCTGCACGTGGAAGTCGTATGTAATGTTATGGACGTTGAAAAAAAACGGGATGTTGTGGAATGCTTCCTGGTAGACTGTGTGGCAGAGCGCACCGACGAGGGCTCCGCCCCATTCATGGCCGAGAATGGCCTGGAACTGGATGCCGCTTTGTGCACTGTAAGTGAGCACCGCCGATGCGAACATGGCAAATCTCAGGTGGTTGTCGCTGTAGGGAAGGGCGTGCGGTGGTCCGTAAACGTAAGGTCTACCGAAGTATTCCTCGTTGTAGATGTAGGTGTGGAGCGGGTCGTCTTCGGAACGCCAGACCTCGAACGGCTTGTTTTGTAGCGCTTCGACGCCTTGATAAACACAATGATACTTGTCGGGATCGATAATATGGTCTTTATAGAACGGCGAACAGGTAATAACCTGGGAACCAGCGTTGGCAAAAGCCTGCGTCATGCAGTTGACTGCGGTTGCGAGGGGGCTCGGTACCTTCCAGTTCCCCGCTTCTGGAGTTACGACGAGTATATTCATTGGTTTTTATACACTCCAAATAAAAATTTACCTATAAAAATAGGTATGTATAAATTTATTTATTTAAATTTCAACTGAAAGGGTGAATTTTATTTTTTAACCTGATAAAGAGTCCTTTTCAATATTTTCTGTTAAAACTTCATCTGAAGGATACAAAATGAAGAAGATTTTCATTGCTGCTTTGGCTACTGCCGTCGCCTTGACGATGACTGGCTGTAAGGGTACTAACGAAAAGCGTGGTGACGAACACCTTAAGGAAGGTCGTTTCCGCAATGCTATCAACTCTTATCTTGAGGCAAAGAAGAAGGGCAAAATGTCCGATGAATTCTTTGACAACTTCACCCTCGCTCTTGTGCGTGCCGGTGATATGGAATCCAAGAAGGACTTGAGCAGCGACCTCATCAACAACTACTTTGAAAAGGCTGCATCCAACATCGGTAAGGTCAAGGAAGACGCCACCGTTGAAGAATATGTGAAGACGCTCGGTGAAATCGGTAAGCGCCAGGCCGCCCAGGAGGGCGTGGACTACGCAACGATCATCAACGCATTTGCAAAGATTGACTCTGCTGAAGTTGTCGCCAAGACCCGCCACGTTGCAGAATCTGCCATCAAGAGCATCCGCGAAGAAACTGAAAAGCTCTATGTCTCTCGCAACTTGCAGGAAGCCTTGGGCGAAGACGATCCGGTCGTGAAGGAATACATGCTCCTCCGCATGGCTGAAATGGCTCCGACGAATCAGGAAATCCAGAATGCTTTGAACAAGAGCCGCAAGGCCACTCGCGGTTACTTCCTCATTTTTGGCGAAAACGTTCCGGACTTGAGCGGCAAGCAGCGTGTGGACAAGTGGGGCTACGTAATGGCTCTCCCGACTATGAAGCAGTCCAAGAATGGTTTCTCTTGCGAACTCCAGTTCTGGGCATCTACGGGTAACAATACGGAACTCGACCCGTCCCAGATCAAGCTTGTTTCTACCGATGGCAAGGAAGTCTATGCCAAGGGTAATACGGGTTGGTGCGAAGCCGAAGTTCTCGTTGGCAAGAAGGGCGACGAAAAGATTGAAAAGAAGCAGAAGAAGTTCAAGGGCAAGGGCAAGTTGATGAACGAATTCCAGTGCTCTGTGAATGTCAGCTTCTCTTACCCGAAGGGCTTTGTTCCGGACTACATCGAATACAAGGATAACTTCGGCATTGGCCGTAAGTACCTCGGTCACTAATTCGTAACGGAATTAAGGAATGTGAAAGGCTCGCCGCGGATGCGCAGCGGGTCTTTTTTTCGTTATGCTGATGCTGGGGCATGGTTTGAAATGTCGTCTTGAAAGAACGGTTTATATAAACTAAAATGCTGTTTTCTGCTATTTTTACGTGAAAAGATGGATAAAACGAGTGCTTTTCACGTAATTTTAAATACAAACTAAATGAAATTGGCTGGATTTTAGTTTTTGGGGTTCCCTGAAGGAGTTCTTGAGTATTTTTTTGGGATAGTTTAGGTTGCCAAAAAGGTAATAAGATGTTTAAAGTCATCTTTTTTACGTGAAAAAGGGCAAAAGGGTTGATTGTTTCACGTAAAAAACGGCTTTTTTCAAAAATTTTGTTTTTTTACAGATGTGTTATGTTGTTTGCATCCCTGATTGCAAGGCTTCTTTGGATGAACAAAAAAATCCCCGGCAGTATTGCCGAGGAACTAATTACAATCGTCTAATAGCTATTGACCAATAACCAATGACTATTGACTAACCACTGACTAGAAATCTGCGTGGGCGCTCATGCCAAGGGAGAACTTGGTTGCTTCGCCGACGACCGGGTTCTTGTCCTTGCTGAAGTTGTAGCCGAACCAGAACGTGACATTCGTGTTGAGTGTCGGGTAGAGGTAGAAGTTCATGCCGAGGAACTTGAATTCGTCCTTGCTGATTTCGGAATCCGGATCGTGGTATTCAAAGCTTACGCCGAGAGAGAACTTCTTGGTGATGTTAAAGCTTGGTTCAATGGCGAAGAGCATCTGGTCATCCGTGAAAATCTGGTCCGCGGCTTTGTAACCTTCGCCCTTGTTGACGATGGCGTAGAAGTAATTGAGACCCAGGTTGAAGATGCCGTAGTTTAAGCTCGGCTCGACGAGGAAGGAGTGGACGGCGTCGCCTTTGTACGGATGGATGCCGTAAACGGCGTAGACGCTATAGTTCAGGATTTCAAGGCTTTTGGAGTAGTCGAGTTCTGTGCCGAAGAAGTAGGTGTAACCGCGGCCAACTTCAGAACCGAAGACCCAGTCCACGCTCGGGGTGATAGTCAAGTGTTCGTCCGGGCGGTTCAAGAGCTTGAGGGCGTAGGTTCCGAATACGGCGATTGCAGCCTTGCTGTCGTCGGTTGCACCGATGTAGAACTTACCGTCGCCGAACTTGTTGTTGCCGACTTCGACACCGAAACCGCGAACGCTCTGGTCACGGGAAATGGCGGCGTAACGGCTCGGATCGCGCCAGAAATAATAGTTGAATGTACCTGCGTTGTAGGTCAAGTCACCGAATACGAAGCTCACATCCTGGAACGGCTTCCAGCGGAGTTCCACGCCGTCGAAGTTGAATGCGGTGTAGCGGTCTTTGTCGCTAGTGATGGCGGTTGAACGCGGAAGACCATGGCGGATTTCAGAAGCCTGGTCGGAGTTCGTGATGTTGCTCTTGGTGTTCGTGAAAACGGTGACGGAGACATTTTCGTCGAGGTTTGCCGTCACGGACAAGTCGATGTCCTGGTTTGCGGCGTTGGTGGGGTCAAAATCCTTGTCGAAATAGCTGGCAAAGTCAAAATCGACGTTTCCGTGAATTTCGACGTCGGCGGCCATGGCAAAACCGGTGGCGGCAAGGGCAATCGGCAAAATGAGTTTACGCATACAATCCTTCCAAAAAGATTTGTTTGATTTTACGTGCAAAAGATAGAAATATCTTTATCGCAAGACCAATGTTTGGCTCCATCTTCCCTTAAAAATACGAATATGTTACGCCTTGACGGATTCAGTTTTGTAAATTTACAAGCGTCTTTAAAAGAGGTGGATATGAAATTCTCCCCCCGTTTTTTTGTTTTCTTATCGTTTGCCCTGGTGCAAGGTGTTTGGGCGTTGACGGCGGAACAGGTTCTGGACAAGTCCAAGGCTTGGTTCAAGTCGGGTAAGGCCTGGAGCCTTAACTTCAGAGCTCAGGTTTTTCAGTCGGATTCCCCGGATATCCAGACGCAGTCGGGCAGCCTCGTTGTTGCCGAAGGCGACAAGTTCAAGCTGGACTTGCTCGGCATCAAGTTCTTTAGCGATGGCGAAAGCCTTTGGCAGTGGAACGTGGAACAAAAGCAGGTGCTCATCAAGGCGGTGGAGGACTTATCTAGCTCGCTCCATCCGTCGGAACTTTTGTTCAAATACTTGAACTGCAAGGCGCTTGGCATGAGCGAAGGCGAATTTGCCGGCCAGAAACTTTGGGTCTTGAAGCTTGACCCGTCAAAGTATGCGGGGCAGTTTACCAAGATGGAAGTATGGTTATCCAAGAAGGATTTTTCCCCGGTGCGCCTCTTTACGGAGGACCCTGCAGGAAATGCGACCTGGTATAGCATTATCGACATGAAAGTGGTCAAGAAAATTTCTAATGATGATTTCAAGTACAAGCCTGTTGCAGGCGTTGACGAAATCGATATGAGGTAGCTTGTGAAAATGGGCACGATGAAAAAATTTATGGCGGGCCTCCTTATGGGGGGAGCGTTGTGTACAAATGCTCTTGCGGGCGAAACGCTGTTCAGTAACTACGTGTATGCTGTAGGACCGGCTGGGAGTACCGGCTCGTTGTGGGCTTTTTCTCGAGACAATTCCTATAGCGGAGTGACACTCCTGAATTTTAGAGTTACCGATAACGGTGTTGTGACTACGGAAAGTACGCGGCATGCGCAGGTCGAAACGGATACGCTGACTGCTGTGCAAGATGGAATTTTTGAAGACGCCCTTGCGGAACGTCGTCGAATTCCGGCCGTCTTTGCGGGGGGTGGGCTTGGACTTGTGCTTCCGATGTTTGCCATGGACGATAACGACCGTTTCCGAAAACCGGCTGGCTTTTATACCTTGCGCGATTTGGACAACGTTATTGAAAATCCGATTAGCATCCCCTCGGTTGCCGAGGACTTGGATACCTTGGAAAAAAATCCGATGATGTATGCCACTAGCGGCTTTGCTTACGATTCTACGGCGAAACGTCTTTGGGTGGCACGTGGCGCCTTGGGCGTCATGGTTCACGACTTGTCTGGAAAGAATGGCGCTAAGGATACAACGTTTATCCTAAATTCAAAGTCGGGAAAGCTTGAAGAACTTAAGAAAAGTACAGAACTGGACTTGAACGAAAATTTGGAAATTTTCGATGTTCGTTTGCATCCCGAAACTGGAGCCGTTTGGCTTGCGACGGCGAAGGGAATCTGGGTCCAGTCTTCGGGCGGTTTCAAGAATTTCTCGAAGAGTCTCAAGGATTCTCGCGTAACAGGACTTTGGATGGGCGGTGAGCCTCTTCAGGTGATTGCAGAGACTGCCTACAAGAAGAACGATGATGTTATCGGCGGTCTTTGGCGCATGAGCGGGAAGGCTGGCGATTTCTCGAAGGTGGATTTCTTGGATACTGCAGGCAAGGTGCAAAAGAAAGACCTCTATGACGAAGCCGATTACACGGTGGGCGATATCGCATTTGTCGGTAAGACTGCTTTGGTGCTTGTTCGCGCTGTGGGTGGCTCTATCAGTGGGTTTCTCAAGCTGGATTCGCTTGGCGCGCGTGCCTGGGAAGATGACGGTAAAAACAAGTGGCTGTATGGCTATGAAACAGGCGTGACAGACCGTAAGATGACGCTTATGTCGATGTGCACGTTCATGCTTTCGAAATCTCGTTTGGGGCTTGCTGTTGCAACGGAAGGCAACGGCATCTCCGTGTCGGCGGATTCTGGCAAGACATGGAATGTTGTTTTAAACCACGCCCGTCTTGATAATAATCTGGGTTCAGTCCGCATGGTGCCATCCGTGATTACACCGGGCGACGATGCTACAAATCAGTCCCTGGTTTCGTATAAGGTTGGCCGCGAATCCAAGGTTACGATTGAAGTGTTCAGTTACGACATGCGAAAGGTCCGCACCATTGTGAAGGATGCGGTTCGCTATGCAGACCCGTCCCGCAGTTCGAATCCGAAGGAAGACTTTTGGGATGGACGCGATGATCATGGCAAGGATTGTACGATGGGTGTCTATTACATCAGGGTAAAGGATAATCATGGTCACATTGGCTGGGGCAAGGCGATGACGCTCGGAGGTAACTTCAGATGATTAATTTTAAAAGTCTTATAGTTACAACGCTGGCCGTTGGTGCTCTTGCTTCTGTGGCGATGGCAGGACCTTTTACGAAGAAGTCTGAACTTGGTGGCTTTGACGGTTTTGTGGAACGTATGGGCGGCGGTGTCCGTGAACTTGGTCGTGGTAATACTGGTTCGGCCGATACGGCTGCAATGCCTGCGGCTTACTGGAACCCGTCTTTGCTTGGTTTCCGTGAAAATATTGGTATTACGGTGAACTTTGAAAAGCGTGACTTGGACCGTGTCGGTGGCGCCTTTGGTGTCGAAGGCAAGGTCGGAAAGCGCATGGGCGTTGGCTTCGCCATGCTCTACCGTGGTGATACGGACTTTAAGGTTATTGACGACGATGATGAAACGCTCGGCTCGGCGGAACCGTTTTTCTCGATGTTCTACCTTGGATTTGCTTTCCGTGCGACGCGACAGGATGCGTTTGGCCTTTCGCTATCGATGAGCTATGACAATATGGACATTGCGCAGTACTACGATGGCGTTGAAGAGGCGTTCCGTAGCCCGGTGACCATCAACTTGAGCTGGTTCCGCCAGTGGAACGATAAATGGTCCTCTTCTGTTATCATCCGCAACTTGAGCTTTAGTAAGAACTTGTCTGCAAAATGGACGAAAAACCCGAGCCGTGATAATACATTGAGCTCGACGGAAGGCGTGCGCCCGAAGGTGTTGCAGATAGGTCTTGGCTACCGTTCTAAGATTATGGGCAAGCCTGTTTATGCTTGGATGGAAGCGATTGACTATCAGGTTGCTGATACGCTTTTGGCTTTTGACCCGCAGCTTCATGTTTGGACTGGTCGCGTCGGTTTTGAATGCGAGGCTATTCCTAATGCGACGTTCCGCGTGGGTATGGACGATTTGAACTGGATGCTCGGTGCTGGCTACAAGTTTGAAATTCGCGTGGGTAGGAGAAGGTTCCCGATTGAAGTGAACTATGCGTTCCTTTACGAAACGAGTGCGGGAATTTGGTCTCCGTTCAGTCTTGGCTTGCGGGGATACATTCCTTGATCTCTAAAGTGTTCATTTCGAAGGTG
This sequence comes from Fibrobacter sp. UBA4297, assembly GCF_002394865.1. Classification (NCBI taxonomy): domain Bacteria; kingdom Pseudomonadati; phylum Fibrobacterota; class Fibrobacteria; order Fibrobacterales; family Fibrobacteraceae; genus Fibrobacter; species Fibrobacter sp. UBA4297. The sequence continues at coordinate 45,769 of NZ_DGUZ01000013.1, forward strand.
CGCAGTCTAGAATCGATGGACTGCAACTTCGATGCTCACATCAATGTGATTTGCGGACCGAATGGCTGCGGCAAGACGACGATTTTGGAGTCGATTTATTTGCTTGCGCAGGGATTCTCGTTTCGGTCGCGTGATTTGCGTGAACTGATTACATGGAAGCAGAACGAACTGATTCTGCGCGGTGAATTTGAAGATGAGGGGCGCGAGCGGAAGCGAGCGCTTCGCGTGTTTTCTCGCGGGAGCGAGGTTCGTGAAAACGGTGAATCGCTTAAGTCTCCGACTGCGTTTTTCGGGACGTGCCCGGCGGTGATTATGCAGCCTTCGGACATTGAACTTTTGCGTGGCGGGCCGGAGGTTCGCAGGCACTGGCTCGATGAAATTCTCTGTTTCCGTTCTTCTGCAAATTCTTTAGTGTTGCGCAATTACAAGCGCGTGCTGCAACAGCGTAACAAGTGGCTTAAGGAATTTAAGCAGAAGGGTTCTGCGGTTGGTGGCGAAGACTTGTTCCGTGTGCTCACGCAACAGCTGATTGAACTTGGCGCAAAACTTTGGGTCGCGCGAATTGCACTTTCGAAAGAAGTCTCGGAAATTATTACGCGGTACTATCGCAAGCTTTCGGGCGGGGTGGATGAAATCACTTGCGCTTACAAAAGCTCGATTCTCAAGACGCTGGATGCGCTCGATGCGGCGGACCCGCTATCCGATGAGATGATGGATGAATTTCCGGCGGGTGCGATGAGTGCTAGCGGGGAGTGCGCGGAATGTTTTGCGGACGGTTCTGGGAATGTCGCCGGGAGTGCGGCGGACGGCTCGGATGTCGTGAGCGAAGACATGCTGCGGAATGCGTTTGCGCGAAAACTAGCGGATTTGGAATTTGTGGAACGCTTGCAGGGAATGACAATGGCGGGGCCGCACCGTGACGACTTGGCTCTGTGTGCGTCTGGTTACGAGATGCGTTCTGTCGGGTCGCAGGGGCAATGCCGTTCGGCGGCAGTTGCGATGCGTTTTGCGGCGGTCGATGTGGCGTCACGCTATTTGACGAAACCGATTTTGCTTTTGGATGATATTTTCGCCGAGCTCGATGTGAACCGCCGTGATGCGGTGGCATCGCTCATTCGCGAAAAGCAGTGTCAGGTCGTGATTGCAACGCCGCAGTCGGAAGATCTGCCATTTAAAGCAGATGCAATGTTTGAATTAAAGATTTAGTTAATGGTTGATAGTCATTAGTCATTAGAATTTATTTCGTATTACGAGATGGCGACCCCGCAACAGGTGCGGGGTGACAATGTAGCCGAGGCTGAAATCAGGGGGAGGCCTCCCCCTCCCTCAGTAAACAAAAAAAATTGCGATTGCTTTTCTGTCTACTTCCTACAGTCTACCGACTACTTATTTATTCTTCAGCAAATCACGAATTTCGGTGAGGAGCTTTTCTTCGGCGCTCGGTGCCGGAGGTGCTGCCGGAGCTGCGGCTGCTTCTTCAGCTTTCTTCTTGCGCATGTTCTGCATAAAGCCGAGGAATTTCTTCATCATGAGGAACACGGCGAATGCGACGATGAGGAAGTTCAGGACTTCACCGATGAACGTGCCGTACGGAATGGCGATGCCTTCGGAGGTCGTGTAGACGAGCGTCTTGATGCCTTCGCCTGCGTTCTGGCCGCCGCACTTGGCAATGACTGCAGTGACGAGCGGCATGACGATGTCGTTCACGAAGGAGTTAACGATTTTACCGAAGGCGGCACCGATGATGATACCGATGGCCATGTCGACGATGTTGCCCTTGAAGGCAAATGCCTTGAATTCTTCAATGAGTGAAGCTGCTTTGTTTTTGATTCCCATTTCTTTCTCCTTGTTGGGTTGTTTAACGTTATTAAATAATAGGAAAAACCTTTGATTATTGGCTAGCAATTTTTAAATTTGGCGCGTTATGTCATGGTTAATATTGGCTTTTGCTTCGGCGGTTTTTCTTGGCTTTTACGACTTGGCTAAGAAGAAATCGGTTCAGGATAACGCTGTCCGTCCGGTACTTTTGCTCTGCAGCGTTTTTTACGCGCTTTTGATGTTGCCGGTACTTTTGTCCGGGCATTGCGAGCCGCTGACTTTGCATGACCACCTGTTTTTGATGGTGAAGTCGGTGATTGTCGGCGGGAGCTGGCTTTTCACGTACAGCGCGATTGCGCATATGCCGCTCAGCATCTCGACGACGATTCGTGCGCTTGCTCCTTTGTTTACAATCATGATTGCGGTTGGCTTTTTGGGCGAGCGTCCGCAGGTGATGCAGTGGGTGGGTATTGCAGTTTGCGTTTGTTCGTACATCGGGCTATCGCTTGCGGGTCGCAAGGAAATGGGGCATTTCTTTAGCAACGGCTGGGTCGTGGCGATGCTACTCGGGACGATTTTGGCGGCTTGCAGCGGCATTTACGATAAGCTGATTTTGCAGCGCATGAATTTTGAACCGTTGACGGTTCAGGTTTGGTTCAGCATTTACATGTGCGTGGTGCAGTTCTTTACGACGATGTTCACGTGGTACCCGACGCGTAAAAAGACGACTCCGTTTCAGTTCCGTTGGTCGTTCTTGGCGGTGGCGGCGCTCTTGATCATCGCTGACCGTTGCTATTTTTTGGCGGTGAGCGATTCGGATGCGTTGATTTCTATCATTACGGTGCTGCGTCGCTCGAGTGTGTTCATCAGCTTCTTGGCGGGAATTCTTATATTCAAGGAACGCAAGAGCAAGACGAAGTTTTTTGCGATGTTGGGCGTGGTCATTGGCTTGTGCCTGATTTCGCTCGGACGTTGATTTTTAATGGTCGCGGAGTAGTGGCGTTATGCTAAAGATTGGAATTACGGGTTCGATAGGTGCAGGCAAGTCCTTTATGGGACGGTTGCTACGTGCGCGTAATTTCCAGGTGCTTGATGCCGATTGCAAAGTGCATGAACTTTACCGCGATTCGGCGGGGCTGCGCGCTGAAATGGCTACGTACTTTGGCGAAGAATGCTTGACGCCGACGGGCGTGAATAGTGCGCTGATTGCGGACCGCGTTTTTGCGGATGCTAATGCTCGCGTGAAGTTGGAGCAGATTGTTTACCCGTACTTGAACCGTGCCGTGGCGGAATTTTTTACAGGGGAGGCCGCGGACTCTTCTAGTGAAAGTGCCATGCAGTTGACGAAAGTCGCGGACAAGTGCCGGTTCGTGGAGGCTGCGCTTTTCTCGCGTGCGCCCGAGCTTGTAAAAATGCTTGACGAAATCTGGATTGTCGATGCGCCTGAATGCGTTCGCTTGGAACGCCTGGTGCTGCGTGGCCTCAGCGAAAGCGATGCTAAACGCCGTATTGAAAATCAGCGTGGCGCCTGTGCTCCGGAGCTTTTCCCGGGCAAGCGGATTCGCACGGTTATGAACGATGGCGATAAATTGCACGTGGAACAGCAGCTTGATGAACTGCTAAGAGACTTACACTAATTTATTGGAATTATGCAACCTTATATTCACCAGTTCGCGAATTTTTTGAGAGCCCATTTGAATTCAATTTCGGTCGGGCTGATTGCAACGCTTTTGATGCTCTATGGCGCCTGCATCAATAACTATTTCAAGCGCATCACGAAAAGCATCCCGTTCATCGGGCGCTTTGCGTTGTTCGTAGTGTTGTGCAGCGTGGGGTATGCGTTTGCGAGTTCACAGATGGTGCGCCTTTTGCGCATGGTGCTGCGCGAGCTTTCGGACCTCCCGTTGATTGGGGTGGTCGCGGGATGTTTTGTGCTGCTCGCCTTCCTTGCGAAAAGCGGGAAAGACATTTGATACTTAGTCAATAGTCAATGGACAATAGTCATTAGCTTCAACCAATAACTATTAACTAATGACTGATGACTAATAACTAGTTGAAATTATCGTGGTTTACTCCGTATAAAATAACGTCATCAATCCACATTTCGCTTTCGTCTACAATCCAGATGGTGAAAGTTGTGACGCGCGGCTTGACGAAATCCCATCCCATATTCCCGAACTCGCCATCGCCTTCGACAAAATCGCTTGGCGTAAAGCTGAAGCGTTTCCAGGTGGAATCGAGATAGTCCACATACTTTGTTTTTCCGGTCGGCTCGTCGAGAACTTCTACCGCAAAACCGAGCTCGCCCTTGCCTTTGGCGTAGAACGCAATGGAATCGATGCCTTCTAGGCTAGACGGAACGCGGCTTACGCGTGAGCCTATCATCGACCACTTGCCTCGCGATTTGGATGAACTCTTCCAATGGAAAACGTAGCCGCCACGTTCCTTGCTGGATTCAAAGGCGTCCTGGACGTTTTCGCTTGAGGGCACTGTTGTGACGTTTGTGTCTTGTGGATGGAAGTACCATTCGCGCGGACCGTCGCCGTAGTCAAATGCGGATTCGAGTTTTTGATTTTCGAAGTCAATCAGCGTGATGGAATGGATGGCTTTTACGAGCGAGTCGGGGAGGCTTGCCCAGATGTCGTTGCTTGCGCTTGCGTCGAGTGCTGCGGTTTTGCCCCAGTACATTTCGAGACTTTCGACGTTTGATGAGCCGTCGATGCGGATTTGGAATTCTGCGGACTGCGGAGTGTCTGGAGTGGTGCTGTTCCAGAAAGCTCGCTTGAATGCGAGTCGGTTCCCGCTTTGGTCGGTGAATCGGATGTCGTTTCCGTTGTCCATGGCTTCGCTAAAGTCGAAGTTCGTTTCGTTTAATCGCACAAAGACAACGGTAGTTTCTGCGATGGGTTTCATCCAATCCGAGATTGTAGAATCAAGCGGAATGGTGCGAACATGTGCCCATTGCTCTAATTGTTCATTTTCGAGAGTCGGTTTTGCTAGCGCTTGGATATCGCTCTTTTCGCCAGCAGAAATTGTAATGGAGGCTTCGCCGATGGTTTCTTGTTCGTCAGGCAAAATGGCGCGAATCTGGTAGCTTGCGGGCGGGAGTGAATCGAGTGTGAATTCGCCGTCTTTGTTGGTCTTTACGATTTTATCGGTGCCGTAAATCTGGACCCAGGCGTAGTCGGTTCCTTCAGGGAGCTCTGCCTTGCCGGTGACGGAACCGAGTTCTTCCATTTGCATGGTTGTTAATTTATTCTTCTTTAAGTCGCTAGAGGCAATAGCTTGGAAAACGCCGGAATTGCCATCAATGATTTCAATGTAGCCTTTATCGAAGTTGATGGAATCCATGACGATGTTGCCGAGTGAATCTGCGGCGACTTCTAATGTTGCGTCTTGTATATTATTTTGCGTGACGGCGGAATCCGATGAAACTCCTTCCACGTACCAAAGCGGACGGATCCTTGCGACGACGTTGGCAGCCGGTTTAGAATCGATGCTTACAACGTTGATGATGCAAGCGTTTTCGGTTTCAACGGTGCTAGCGCCTGCGAGATTCTTATCCGAGGAGCAGGCGAATAGTAATACACAGGATAGAGATGCTAATAATCTTTTCATGCTATCCTCGCTTTTTCTTTAGATGTTTCTTTGTCAGAAATGTCGGCGACGGGGTATAGCGAAAAAATGAACTGCATGACTTTCTTGGGCTCTGCAACTTCGGCAACGCGTTTTTGAACTTGTCTGCGAAATTCACAAGTCATCTCGACGAGGTCTTCAAGACATTCGTCATCAACGCAAGCGAGAATTGATGAAATGTTGCGCTCGCTTGGCGGAATGTTGACAAGTGCGTTTTGTGCAAGCGTAAGCAGTTGATTCTGGTAACTGCGAATGGCGGTAACTTTGGTTGCTCCTGCCGATGTAAAATTGACGGTCGAAACGGCGTAGCGCTCGGAGGCGAGCGGCGTAATCATCTTGAGTTCTTTCAAGACTCGAATGGCTTCTTTCACCTGGTCCTCGGAAACGGCGGGCGTAATCTGCTTAACCAAGGTGCGGACATCGGCCTTGCCGCCATTGATTTCGATAATCGAACGAACAACGGGTATCCACCAGCGGCTGAGGAATAAAATTTCGTTGGAATTCAGTTTGCGGAGGCTCACGTCTTGCAATGCGAGTGCCATCTTGTAAAGCTTGTCTTTTTTTGCTTTGGATTTTGTGCGCGATGCCGCTACCAAAATCTCAAAAAGTTCTCCATCGCGGCCTTTGAGCCCGAGCAATTTTTTGGAGAGCGGGATACTCTGCGCGGGGAGGTGGGATTCCTTATTCAATACACGGAAAACCTGGCTCGTTTCGAGTCCAAGTTTTTGTCCCATCATCTTATAGGAAAATAGCGGAAACTCCAATTTCTTCTGCACGAAGAAATTTTTCAGTAGATCTCTGTAATCGCCAATTTCGTCTATGTTTAGCATGGTGAACCCTCTACTATGAAATAGATTTTTTACAATGTCATGGGGACGTTTTTTTTGAAGTTTTATTGACGAATTGACAATATGGTGTATGATGTTTATCACGGATTATTTTTGTAAAAATGATGTTTTTCTTACATCGGTACGGTTCGCTCTCTAAAAATTTAATTTAAGAAACAGAAAACAGAGAGGTAGCTATGCAGAAAGAAGACATCGTTGTTTTACGGCAGGTTGTGATTTTTTCACTGATTGCTATTGTCCTTGGCTTTGTTTACGGCTAATCTTTAAGTAAAATTTGGTGTATAGGCATAAAGCTGGTGCGGTTGAGAGCTGCACTGGCTTTTTTGTTTATAAAAGATGTTATATTGTTCTAGCCTTAAAAAGATTAAAAAGGGATTGTTAAAAATGCCAGCAGAAATTAAAATTCTTGAACGTGCTGAAATGTATTTGCGAAAGCTTTCTTGTGGGGTGAATCCTTTGACTGAGGAATCTTTGCCGGAAGCAGATGTTTGTAAGCAGGAACGTATTAGCAAGTGTCTTGCTTATGTGGCGGATTATTTAAAGCAAAAAGTGATGCCGGTGATGGAACGCCTTGAAAAGCCGATTGCACCGAGGCCGCAAAAGGTTGTGAAGCCGCGTCCAGTTCGTGAAGTGGTAACGCAGGAACTCGTCTTCACGCCTGAAATGTTGTCCAAGTTCGAAATTTCTGTTGAACCGGTTTCTGTGTCGGGCGTTGTTCGTCGCCTAAACTTTTTGATTCCGCATGGGAGTGGAATGATGCCGCTTGTGTATGCGGATGTTGCTGAAGTGCTTTCGAGAGAAGGAATCCTTTTGAAAGAAGAAGGCGATAAGGGTAAGGACTTGAATTTGCCGACTCCGCGTGGTGAAGAACTTGGCTTTGCAAAGGTCGAAGCGGATATCCGTGGGCACCATTCGATTTACACAAAGTGCAATGCCGATGCTCAGAAGTTTATCTTGAATAATATTGACAAATGCGTGGCGCAGGCGAATGAACGCTTGGCTAGGCGTAAGACTCGTGCCGAATTGGGTGAGACTGGCCGTAGTGGTAAGGAAAAATTCCATGTGACCGAAGAACAGCTCAAAAATTATCCGACGGATGAATCTCCTGTGCCGGTCAGCGAAATTGCTAGACGCTTGAACGATTTGCTCCCGCAGGATTCGAATGTGGAAAAGATTTATTTCAAGACGATTCGCGACTGGTTTGTCGCTCAGAACATGCTTGAAGAAAAGAAGACCGCTCTTGGCAAGATTTATTTTGAACCGACGGAAGCGGGTGCTCAGAACGGCATAGTGACGGAATCGCGCGTGGGCAAGAATGGTGAAAACTATGATGCCGTCTTGTACAATGGTGCTGCACAAAAGCTTGTGCTTCAGCACGTGAACGAACTCGCGTAATTAGTCATCCTGGAGCCGAAGGCGATAGGATCCATAATATGAAAATCGCCGCCCCTGCTTTTCGCAAGGACGGCGTTTTCGTTATGCAGTCATCCCGGCCCTAGTGCTCTTTGACTACTTGCAGCTATGCTGCTTAGTAGTTATGATCCGCGAATGGGGACGGGATCGGTTTACACGTCTCGAATTGCGGGTTTTTACCGCAATCTGCGCAGGCCTCTTGGCATCGGGACTTCCTTACCATTTTCCCCGAGCAAGTAGATGTTGTCGAGGTTGATGAATCCCTTGCCGCTGTAGCGAGCGCGGAATGCGAAGTTCTTGATCTTGGTCGGGTCGAGCTGCGGAATAGTCTTGCCCCAACCTTCCTGCTTCATGTTTTCCCAGATGAGCGTGTCGCGAACCCAGTTGCCGCGTGTGTTCTTGAGGCGTACCATGAATTCGTCGTAGTCTTCGACCTGGCTCGACATGATTTGCAGTTCGATGTAGCCCTGCGGATTGTTGTGCGATGTGGCGTAATCGAAAACGATACCGACGGAATTTTTGATTTCTTCCGGCACGTTGTAGTAGGCACCGGAGTAGTTCGGCCAACCGAGATTAGGCGGTTGTTCAACGATGAAATCATGGCGGATGTAGCCGCCGAGAGGCGGGTTGCCGTTGAAAACCTTGGCGTCCATTGAGGTGGCGTTGTCTCCATTCACGACCGGGAACCACGATACGTTGTCTAAACCGTTATCGAAGTTCTGCATCACGCTTGTGGTGCGGTAAGCGCCACGGACGCGGAATGGAATATTGAACGATGTCTGTTTTTTGTTCTTGCCTGTGATGGTGACTTTAATTTCCTTATTACCGATTGAGACTTTTTCGGTGAGCGGAATTTGCAAGTGGAAACTTTCGATAGAAGAATTCCATTTGCCGTCATCCGGTTTTGCCTGAACTGTGAGCGGACCGTTCTTGTCCCATTTCTTAATTTGAACTTCTGCACCGGCGAGCTCACCACCTTCTTGCACGGCGGTTACAAAGAGGTCGAGCGTATCACCGACGACAAGGACCTTCTTTTCAAGTGCTGCGGCGAGAACTTCGGGTGCGCTGTTTTGCTGAGCCGGGTTCATGCGGACAACGACAGTTCCAAACGGCGGCACTTCGATATCGCGATTCTTGCCTTCGATGCGGCGGCCGCTCGGACCCATTTTCGGGTACGGGTAAGCGTCGCGCTGGTCTCCAATCCACTTGAACTGTTCTGCGCCAAACACGTCAACTTCTACGCGTGCATTGCTCGGCTTTTTCTTTTCGCTCTTGCGATCTACCTGCACAATTTGCTTGGTGTCGGTGAGGTTCACGAGAAGAACGTTGCAGCTGTTGCCTTTGCAAATGGCGTATGGCACGATGGATTCTGTAGTGCTCTTGACGGGAACGACGGCGTAACCGCTTTCGAGGAATCGCTTGAACGTCATGTAGACACCGTAATATTCGGCGGTGGGTTCAAGGCTTGCCCAACGGTTCCAGGATCCATCCTTGACTAGAGCTGTCATGCTGATGACGCCCCATGTGTGGTCCGGGCCTTCAAACACGTTGCCAAAGGCATCCCACGGGAGAGCCTGGAAACGGTCGCCAAAGCGGACGGCGTATTGTGCAAAAATGTTTGCCATGCCGGCCGCCTGCGGGTAGTCCATCCAAATTTGAGAGCCTTGTACGGACGTGCTGAATTCTGAGAGGAATACGCGGCGTTTGCCTTCAAGATATTTGTTCATCCAGGCATTGAGTGTATCGGCGTTGTGAGCGACATCGAGGCTCGCCTTGAGCATGTCTGCGGCATTCAGGTTGTTCGGTGCCCAGTACGGATAAGTGTGCAAGTCAACGACGTCGAGATAACGCTTGCCATCGGCTTTTTCTGCTTCACCAACGATGCGCAAAAATTCAGCCATCCAGTATTTGCCATCCATGAGACCTGCGCCTTTTTGCAACATCTTGTGTGTGCTGAGAAGCGGGCCGTGCAAGATGATGCTCGGATCAACAGCCTTCATGGCGCGGGCGTATTCGATAAAGCGCGCTGCATATTGCCTTGCCGAGAGCGGACCGGACTCTTCCCATTCTCCATCAAGTTCGTTGCCGATTTGCCATTGCTTGATGTTGTATTTTTTGACTTTGTTGGCGTAGCGCACCCAGGCGGCTGCTTCCTTAGAGGTTCCAGTGCCTGCGTTGACGCAAATGACGGCTTGAGCTTTTTGATCATTGACAAGTTTCGGGAGCTTGTTGATGTAGGTCATGAATTCTTCGAAATGCCATTTGATGTTGGTCCAGTCGGTGCGCGGCTTGTCGCCGTTGCGAGTGGACATCGCAAAGAACTTGTAGTCGTTCCCGGCGAGCAAATCGTCAGAGCCGCTATAAAGCTTCATTTCTCGGATTTGTACGCCTTTAGACGGTAAGTCGGTCGTCTTGAATCGGAGTGCTACATAGCGAGCGCGCGTTGTGGCAAACTTGTATTTTGTTTCGCCGCTTGTGACCTTGACCGTACCCCATCTCTTTAACTTGTTTTCGAGATTCTGGTGAACGCCCGGGTATTCGGCATATTCGTCCGTCCAGTACGAAAGTTCAAAAGACTTCGGACGGAGATTACCCCATTCGACGATGATGGAATCGAGGTCTTTCTTTTCGGGAAATTCTATGACGACCCAAGGTGGATCTTTCGGGTCCAAAATTTCGCCCCACCACATGGTGTTCATGTTGTTATCGGCAAGGTGACTGCGACGGATAAAACCATAGTTGTCCTTGGTCGTGCCACGGTAAATCGTTTCTCCGAGGAATCCTGGAGCCCAATCTGTGTCGCTTGGCGTCCAGAGGCCGGTGCTGTCGTATTTGCCGGCGCCGTTCCAGTGGTAGTCATTGCTCAAGCTCCCGTTCGGGAAACGGAAAATCGTGTAGCCGCCATCAACGAGGGCGGGCGTCATGTCGTAATAGCGCGTAGGCGGATTCCAAATGGCAAGATCCGCGCCCATCATGTTTTGCTTGTTGATGACAACGCCCGGATGCGCATCGTCAATCTCGATGATGTTCTGTGCTGCAAGCGCGGAAATTGTCGAAATTGCAAGTGCTGTGCTGCACAAACGTTGTTTGAAATTCATTTGACCTCCTCGAAAATGGGGTAGGGTGCACTGTTGAAATTTATTGGATTTCTAGCTTGCTAAAAGTTTCGTAATGGTCAGCGGTGTAGTAAATAACGCAATCGCTTTGATAGACAAGTCGCTTGGTGCCTCGGTTCTTGGTGGAGTATTCGATATCTGCTTCGTGGTAGGAGCCTTCTGGCAATGTTGCATGATAGTTGCTTGCGTTGGATGCGTAATTGTTGAATTTGTCACCACCAATCATCACGCCGATGGTTGTCCACGGGTTGAAATTCCACTTTTCAAATGTCTTGCCGGTCTTGGATTCGTAAAGTTGTTGGCCTTCGTCTTTGCCAACATAGTTGCTTGGCAACTTGTCGAACTTGCACAGGTATGCCGCCACGGAATCGCGAGTCGTGTATTTGCCTGATTCTTGAACCGCTTCGTAGATACTTTTGACTTCGACCGAAGAAGAACTCGCTACGCTACTAGACGAGATTGCTTTTGTACTGGAAGAACTTTTGGCTTGGCTGCTTGATGATGTTGCTTTGGAGCTAGAGGATTTTTCTGTAAAACTACTGGATGATATTTTTACGCTTGACGAACTTTGGGCTGTACTGCTTGATGAAATCTTCTTGGTGCTGGAAGAACTTGAAACAGGGCTGCATGAAGAGGAAGAGTTTTCTTCATATTCATCGTTGTCGGCGGGGGCCGAAACGCTGCAGGCGACCGTGGAAATGGAAATGGCGGTGACGAAAAATAATGTCAGGATTTTTTTGATTTTCATGTTTTAAAATGTACTAAAAACGATTTTTACAACATGGACTTTGCATAACCTCGAATGGCGTTAGGGCCTAATTCTAATGTTTGTTCTTCTTGACAAGACTTTTTTGTTGACGATGTACAATAGGTATGCCGCAAAAAATGAAATTAGCATGGTCAAAATGTTCGAAGAATCTTTATCGAGAAAGTCTATGAAATCAAAGAATAATTTGTATATAAATATGTGGCACAAATACAACTCTAATGACATTAATCCAAAGACGGTAAATATTTTATCGATTGTTTTGAATTTTTCAAAAAATTTTGCAAGGAGAATGCAAAGAACAGGCGTTATGATAATGTAGGGGAGGTAGGCGAGGGAACAGGTCTGCAGAGCGTAGAAAAAATAGGTCTGGAATATGAATAAAATAATCGTTGCGATAAACGCGGCAGCCAATCCGATTGCTTTTAGCTTTTTTGTGAGTCTAATGTTGCAACCGTCTTTTGCCCAGTGGCCAAAAATAGCGCCTATGAAAAATATCGGAATCCTTGCGTAAGTGAGGATGATGAATCCGCCGTAGTTCTTGTTGTTGTAGCAAAGAATGCAGGTTAAGGCGTAGATTAACATTAATGAAAGTCCTGCCCCGATGAAATAGAAGGATGCTTTAATCCCATATTTTTTGAACAGCTTAAAGTAAATGGGGTATATTGCGTACAAAAAAATAATGCATGAGATAAACCACGTCTCATCACGGTATCCAATCCAATAGCCTAATGTTGTTGCCTTGCATATCAACAAATAAAACGCTCTGGTGCTAAAATCCATTTGAGCTAAGAAAACGATGCCTGTCACAACCCAAAATTCGGGAATGATACGGAAAAATCGGCTCTTATAATATTTCTTTAAATCAAAATTTTTTCTGGATAGCGAATAGTAAAGACCGAAACCGGACAAGAATAAGAAAATGTCTACGCCGCCATAACCGACAGACCTGATAAAGTCAATGAGGGCTATGTCTGTGGGCACGCGTAAATGAAACAGCATCACCCATATTATTGCAAGCCCCATAATGGCGCTTCGGTGTTTTGATAACAATTGGAGTGTTTCGTTCATTTGAATCTCGTCCCTTCGCTGGTACAAATAAATCTAATTGCAAAAAGGAAAATGAAGTGATAATTGAGTGTAAAAAGTTTTATTTTAAGACGTAAATGGAATGATAAACTGGAAAATTGAAGAAAATATTTTTATTAAAAATTATATTTCATACGTAAAACAAGGAGGATTTTATGCAAATGAGTTACGTTGAATGGGTTTGCCCGGAATGCAAAACGAAAAATCGTGAATCGTGCAACAGTTGGATGTACGGGAGCCCGATTCGTGAGTGCAAGGCCTGCCGTAGCGAATATTTGGATCGGCGGTGGCGCGAAGTCGCTATAGACGGATTTGACCCGCGCAGTAATAACTCTAGTTTTTTTCTGAAAGGTGCTTTGGTCCTTTTGGCAATTGCGGCCATTTGTGGTGCCCTTATTTGTTTCCAATCGGGTGGGGGAGGCTTTTCGATGAAAATTTTGCTTGTGGGCGTGTTTAGTGCCCTTGGGGCTCTATTCTGCATGTTTAATTTTTTGCGAATCAAACTCGGTTTCCAAAGCAAGGATGACGACAAGTTTATGGCTGAATCCAAGGCTCGCTTGAGTGATTCGCTGTATGTCGAGAAATTGCGGAAGTATGGCTACAAAGTCTAGGGCGAAACTAGCGTAATTATCATAAGGTCTAAAAATGCGCATTCTTGAAAAAATTAGTGAATTTATCGGTAAGTGGATGGTGATTGTAGTTCTCGCGATTGCGGCACTCTCGCTATTTGTTCCGAAATCGACTCTCTGGATTGAGCTCAGTTGGGTGAATTACCTTTTAATGGTTGTGATGTTTGGTATGGGGCTTACGCTCAGGCTCAGCGACTTTGCGCTCGTATTTGCACGCCCGAAAGAAATCATTATTGGATGCGCGTCGCAGTTTGTCGTGATGCCAGCTCTTGCGTTTTTGCTTTCGAAGGCGTTCGGGCTTGATGCCGCGCTGATGGCAGGTGTCGTTCTCGTGGGCACATGCCCGGGAGGCACTTCGAGTAACGTCATCACGTATCTTTCGAAAGGCGATGTTGCACTTTCTGTTGGCATGACGAGCGTGAATACGCTGCTCGCTCCCGTGCTGACTCCGGCGATTACCTATTTGCTGCTCAGAACAACGGTCAATGTCGATGTGATGGCGATGTTCCTCTCCATCGTGAAGGTCGTGATTGTGCCGATTGCGTTAGGGTTTGTTATCAACAAATTCTTTGGCAAATGGACGGCGCGGGTGGTCAAAGTCTTGCCGCTCATTTCTGTGGTTGCTATTGCGATGATTGTTGCGGCTGTCGTTTCGCACAATGCAGCGAAGATTCTCTCTACGGGCGCTATCGTGTTCGCGGTGGTGATTTTGCACAATTTGCTCGGTTACGGTTGCGGCTTTGGACTTGGAAAATTGCTGAAATTCTCGACGCCCAAAACTAAAGCGCTTTCCATCGAAATTGGCATGCAGAATTCAGGGCTTGCCACAAGTCTTGCAGCGACCGCGTTCTCGGGCCTTGCCATGGCGACAGTCCCCGGCGCCATTTTCTCCGTATGGCATAACATTTCCGGTGCGATTCTCGCGAATGTTTACCGCCGTTGGGACAAGTAAGTTATTTCTTCTTTGCAGATAACTTCTTGAATTCAGTGCGGGCCTTTTTCATGTCGGCGAGGAAAGTCTCGTCATTATGCAGACTTGCAAATGCAGCCGACACGAGAACCTTCGAGGCATCAACATCGCTTTGCCAGTGGAACCCGGCAATCACGCGGCTTTGTCCCCATTCATAAGCGTACTTCAACAACGCATCTTGTGCGGATGGATTGATTTCAACAAGCAACATTGCCATGGACCATGCAAGAATCGTATGCCCTGACGGGTAAGAGCCATTCTTTCTTAAGAGTTCTTCATCTTTAGGAACGAGCGTCGGTTCATTGAAACGGTCGAACGGTCGACGCCTCATGTAGTGCTTCTTCGGGACTCGGCCTACTTGGCGGAGCGTTGCTATTCCGCGCTCAATTACGTTCATGATGGCGGGAGTCTTTTTTGCAGAAATCTCCAAGCCGAAAGGTTCGCTGAACATCCGAAGCATATCTTCTATATTGTGCGTCGATTGTGCAATTGCGAGTGCTGCACGTGCGGAATCGGCTCGCATCGCCTTGCCCCACATGTATTGCGAGATGTCGTACATGAACTGGACGGACGTTGTTTCGGGCGGCGCGGGGTAGAAATTGAGCGCGTTCGGAAGCGCGTCTGCCTTGACGTATGGTTTGACATCGGTTGCGAAACTGCAAAGAGTTGCTCCGCAAATGGCGAGGGCGAAGATTGATTTTTGAAGAATTCTAATCATATTTTAAAGATATATTTTTAAAAATCGCATGAACGCTTGTTGCTGCAATGAAATGCGCATTAATCGCGTTCGTAAAAAAGTTGCGTGTTGCGGTGCCAAGCCACTTTGCGGTAAACCGGCTCCAATAGTGAATCGTTTTCGTTCAAAAAGAACATGTGCCTTTTCGTGCACATAGACACTAATTGCACGCAATAACGCGCTGTCGCTTCTGTGTGATGCTTTCTGTGGAAGCACGAAAGCATCAGCAAGTGGTCGTTTTCCATTGCTTTTTCAATGGTGCCACGGTAAATGTGGGGGAGGTTGCAACCGCGAATCCAGACTGCAAATGCACCGTTCGCAAGTGCAATGTCCAAAATGCGACGTTCCGCATCCGAATGGAACGTGCCCACAAGGCACTGGTGGAACCGCCCTGCTTCTGCGGCCCATTGCTCCAGTCGATAATCATCTGCGTCAAAGTCTCTCGACGCGAAAACACCGATTTTCGTTTCTGGCCCATACCACAAGCGTTTCGCCCCTGCTGTGTTGATGCCAATAAGTTTGATTTTGTTCATATTTTTGCTCCCTTAAAAAATAAAGACCGCCCCGCTTGCGCGGACTGCGATCTAATAACATCACCCTTTCTGGTGCTGGGTGAAATATACAATTATAATTTGGGAAAAACAAGTGTTACAAATTATGGGTAAAACGGCGAGCGTATTTGCGAAGTCTCTTGCATCGGGCGAAAAGAACTGTAGCCAAAGACCGTTTTCAGAATTTCAAGTGGAGTTTGCATATTATCCTAATTATCGATATCACCCTTCCAGTCGTTTTTTCCGTTCTTCCCAGTCGGGCATGAACGTCGCTAGTTGCTGATAGAATTTTTTTGAATGATTCGGGTATAGGAAATGCGTAAATTCGTGCGTAACGACATATTCAATGCACGACACTGGCATAGCGATTAGTGCTGTATTGAATGTCACAAATCCCTTTTTCGGAGAACAGGAACCCCAGCGAGAAACCATTTCGCGGAGCTGGATTTCTGGGAACGCGACGCCATATTTTTTTACTTGTGGATAAACCTTCTTGCAAATAGCCGTTATTTCATCTTTGCATTTTTTGCGGAGCCATGTTTCAAGCACACGCTTTTTCAAATCGGCATCTTGCACATCCTTAACATATAACGTCACGTAACTTTCGTCTGATTCTACTTTACTGCGCGATGCATTCTTTATTTTGAGACGCAAGTTGCGGCCCAAGAACTTGACCGTTTCGCCATTGACAAATTTGTTCTCTGAAACAGTCTCACGGTTTTTGTCCTTGAACTTTTTGAGTGCGCGCAATATGTATGCCGATTTTTCCACAACGAATGCGTCAACCATCTTCGCAGCCACATCTTTGGGTGCCGACACATAAACACATTGGTCGGCACGGATACGCAGATTAATATTCTTGACAGGCTTTCGCTCAAGCGTATAACTTATCGCGTTGCCTTCGGCCTCAACGGTACGGAGCATCAAAATCTCCTCATGGCGACATTCAGTACGCTTTCTGTGATTTTGTCGATATCGTCAAAATCTACGGCAAAGCCCTTGTCGTTTTCCAGCTCATAGAACAAGTCGTCGATATCCTGCCTAATACGGTTGTGAATGTCGATATTCGTTTTCCAGTCAACGGTATCATGCGCTCGCACGATCTGCGTTATCTTCTGCGAAATAGTCGCGATGGTTTCAGAATCCATATTGTATTTTTCAGAAAGCACGGGCATGGTAACGCCATAAAATGCTTGCGCATCCAAATCACCCGCAATCTTTTCCGGGAACTTCTGTTTGGTATCGCCCCTACGGAAATCACCTAATACCTCAAACATCTGCTTGAGGTATTCCTTTTCCGAAAGAATTCGATTCTTGAATTCTTCCAAGACGGCGTTGATTCTCTTGGAGAAACTGTCGTAAAAGGCAGGGTCTTCATCGCGGTTCAGTTTTATACGTTTTGTAAGGTGCGATACAATCGCATCGGCCTTAGACCTGTCCGACGGCAATTTGTTAACGACCTTGTCGAAATCGCCGATATTCATAATATCAATCGGTTCGTAAATCTGCTGTACATCCTTCACTGACATGTAAGTATCCAGCAGGTTTCGCATTTGCGGTTCGTATTCCGAATTATCGAGCGCATCGGCATAGCGGATTTTCACGCTGCGGCGAATCTTCGAGAAAAATACGAAGGTATCGCGGAACATTTCGATTTCTTTGCGTTCGAACGCGGCAAAAGCCTTCACGGAGTTCATCACCATTGTAAAAGCGCGGCCATATGCGCAGAGAGCATCGTAAAATTTGGCACGGACTTCTGTATCTGCCAAAAAGATTTCAATCTCTTCCGTATCCTCCTTGTTCTTGACCGGTGCGAAAACATCCCATAGTTGCGAATAGGTCTCGCGGAGGCGCGCCACGCAAGTCATGACATCGACAACGACACCCTTGATGTCCGCCGAATCGTAATTTTCAAGTCCAGCACCGCTATACACTTCCATGGCGGCGTCCAACTTGCTAATTAGCCCTCGATAATCTACAATCAGGCCGAAATCCTTGCCTTCGTAAAGACGGTTTGTGCGGGCAATGGCCTGTAGCAGCCCATGATCCTTAAGTTCCTTGTCTATGTAAAGAACTTGCGTTCTCGGGGCGTCGTAACCCGTAAGCAACTTACTGCAGACAATCAAGATGTCTATTTCGCCATCGTAGAACTGGCTTTTCAGCGTATCTTCGTAGTCGTCGGCATCGTCATACTGCTTCATCATCTTGTTCCAGAAGCTTACAACAAGGTCATCGGAACTTTCGTCAACATCGTCATGGCCTTCACGCATATCCGGGGCCGAAATCACCACCTCAGTCCTGATGTCGCAAAGGGTATCGAAAATTTGCTTGTAGCGCACGGCATCACGTTTAAAATTACACGCCAGCATCGCCTTGAATCCCGATTCCTTGAAACCGTCCATAAAATGCTGGTAAATATCTATTGCCACACGCCTAATGCGAGAATCACTAGATGTAAGTTTTTGGATGCTGCTCCACTTCGCTTTCAGTTCTGCAATCTGCGATTTGTTCAGCTTTTTCGTCACCATCTTGAACCACAAATCGATATTTTCTTCATCGACTTTCTGGTCCACAAAGCGACCTTCGTATATCAGCGGGACAATCGCCTTGTCCTCGACGCCATCCTTAATCGTGTATTTGTGAATCAGCTTGCCGAACTTATGCAAGGTGTTCTTTTCGTTTTTCAGAAGCGGCGTGCCGGTAAAGCCGATGTAGCAGGCGTTCGGGAATACCGTTCGCATCTTGGTCGCGAGCGAGCCGTAGTTCGAACGGTGGCTTTCATCGACAAGGACAAAAATATCCCTAGAATTATTCTTGACGCCCTGATTATCTACCGTATTGAACTTGTTGATAATCGAAGTGATAACATCAGCCTTGCCTTCGTTAATCAGGTCGCAAAGGTTTTTGCCGCTTGTAGCACGGGCCGGCGTCAAGCGTGTGTGCGTAAACGTCTTTGCAATCTGCTTGTCAAGTTCCTTACGGTCGGTCACGACAATCACTTTGGGACTTACCGAACTCAGTTCTTCAAGAATATACTTGGAAACCATCACCATGGTGAGCGACTTACCCGAACCTTGCGTATGCCAGATGACGCCACTCTGACGGTTGCCCGCCGGGTCATTTTCGGCAATGGTCTTCATAATCGCCTCTACCGCAAAGAACTGCTGGTATCGGCAAATCTTTTTGATGTTGGCATCGTAAACGACAAAATACTTCGCGAACTTGCGCAAGCGTTCTTTTTCAAACAGCGAAATAAGCGTCTTGTCTTGTTCCGTCGGAGTGCGCCCCGCCACAATCTGATCGACAAGGTTCGTTTGCCATTCCGTGTCCTGCTCGCGCCATATATTCCAGAATTTTTTCCCGGTACCCACAGTCGCGTACTTGACCGCATTCTTGTTTGTCGCGACAATCATCTGCACGTATTTGAACAGTTGCGGAATATATTCCGCTTTTTGGTTGCGGATATTCTGCTCGACACCCTTTTCTTCAGAAATATCGGGAGCCTTGCACTCGATAACGGCAAAAGGAATTCCGTTCACAAACACAACAATATCGGGGCGGGCGTTTTTCTGTTTGTCCCAACTGTCGCAAGAGAATTCCTCCGTCACATGGAAAACATTGTTTTCGAAATTGTCCCAATCGATATAATTCAGGTTGAAACTTTTCGTTGTCCCGTCCACCAGTTTTTCCTGATAACTCTTGCCAAGCATCAATGCATCGTAAATGCGTTCGCTCGTTTTTACCAGGCCCTCGGTTAACGGGACATCAAGTTCTGCGATAGCCCTTTCGATATTCTCGGCGGAGAACTTGTATGCAATGCCATTATATTCAAACTGGTTTATTTTCTGGAGCTGTTTGCGGAGGATTTCCTTGAGCAATACATTGTATTGCGTGCCACGCTCTTGGGCCGCATCTTCGGGCGAAATGTAGGTATAGCCCAGCTTCGCCAGCACTTCGATTGCGGGGTACTTGCTTGCATTATCTTCAAGCATCAAGTCTGATTGATTTGTAAAACTCATAAACCTCGTTCCTTTTAACCTAATGTGCCAAAACAATCTGCCATTTTATCCGCCAAGCATAGTCTTACTAACGATCGCTTCGAAGATTTCCGTGCATTTCCGCGTAGATTTTTAAAGTTTGCTTGAATATTGCAACATCTTCAGAGTCTTCAAAATCAATAAAATTTGGACTTCCACAATACAGCCGTTCGTTCAACTTTAGGCATATTCCTCCACGGCCGTTCCACACCTCTTCAATAAACGATATCGGAATATCGATAGATCTATATCCATTCTGATCAAGGCGAATTTCATTTTCTGAATTATGGACCCATTCAAATCGCCATTCTATCTTGTTATTCGCTATTGGAGCAGGGTATACATTCACTTTTCCACCAGAAGGAATATATTTCTTTAACTTCAGATACATTGCCCTAGTTTTATTATCGACCATTCTCTTTTCAACCTCTTCAAATGTCATAAACTGATTGCCAAATTCCGTTCGATACGGGAAACTATATTGTCGCCGATCTCTATCTAGGCAAACACCGACAAGATTTATAGACGGTTCAACATTTATTGCTACAACAAGATTGCCAGAAACTTCAATCGGTACGACTTGAACATCTATTTTAGGGGAGATAATTTCAGAAATGTGTGTATGGACTGTCTTTCTGATTTCTTCAACATTTATGCCGGGAACAAAGCCCGAAGCAACTTTCTTTACTCCATCGGTTTTTTCCGCCACGCCAATTAGCAAAGTTCCACCAAATGTATTGGCGAAAGCTGCCAAATCAATAGCAAAATCTTCTGATTTTTTAGGGCTGAAATATTGCTTATAATCCCAATGAATACTTTCTGATGTCTCACCCAAACGAATGAGTCCTTCAAAATCCTGTGCTGTTTTAAATGGTCTGTAAAGCATCGTCTGACTTTTCTCCAATCACCCCATCTCCTCCAAACACAGTGTCGCATTTGCCAACTGTTGTGTCCAGAATGCATGAGCCATACCATTTTTATATGTCTGTTTCTGCATTCTTATTTGTTTTATATTCCTTATTGAGGTTGCTCGCAAATCATCAAATGCTGTTTGCATAGTTTGGTTAGTAATTTTATCCAAATAGCAAGCAGGAATTAAATGGGCCATTAAACGCCCTGGTTCACTATCCGGGCGAGCATCGTTAGCTATGAAAGATTGTTCCGAAGCAGGAATTGCAAACAAGTCTTTCAAATGAAGAGAATTCAAAACAACAAAACCCTTTTGGTGCGGCAATTCTCCCACAGGGATTTTGCAATCTTCAATTAGCAATAATTTTCCATCATCTTTAAGCAACCGTTTTAAATCTTTAAAAAGAGGAATCCATCTGTTATGAGGAATTTCGTGTAAAACATTACACATCAAAATTAAATCAAACGATTTATCGTCCCTCTTTGTCCGTAACGCTTCCATTGTGTTAAAATATCGAATTTCCGCATCACTATAGAAACATCCGATATTTTTAATACAAGTATTTTTATTTGCGTCATACTCATCAAATGCAACATAATCCAACATTTCTGTATTTATTCTTGAATTCTCTGACAAATTGGAAATCATTCGACCTTTCCCAGCACCATAATCAAGCAAGGAAATTTTTTCCTTACCGCCAGACCATATACTTTCAAGAATTTCTTTTAATTGTCCAAATTGCGGATCTGTTACGTCAGAATCTGCTACACCAGGAGGCAAAAGACATTCAAAAGCAAATCGGTTCGTAGCAAACTCATCCGGAAGATCTATGAACGAATGAAGGCGTTGAATATTTTCTTCATTGCCTAAAAGACCTTCTAAGACTTGTTCCGGTTTTCTGCCTGAATACGAGACCGATCCATCTTTAACATACCAAATACACGACGGATCAAAATGCGAGAGCAGGGCTATTGAATGGGTCGCAATCCAAATTTGTCCCTCAGGGTTCAACTCTCTGATTTTGTCTATCATTTCAATTACTGCTGATGGATGAAGATGTTTTTCAGGTTCGTCCATTACAAGAATATAATCAGAAATTTTAGCCCCTTGTGCATAAATTGCTACGCATAATTGCAAAAGTATTTTTTGGCCATCTGATAATTGCGCTTGTGCAATTGGTTTATCAAAAAGCGTTACTTCCCCATCTGCGTTTCTATCCAATGAAACTTCAAGAAAGCGTTTTACAATACCTTGTAATCGATTTAAATCTTCATTCGCGCGTTCTTTTTCACCATTTTCTCCGTGAAAATGCTGATGAGAAGTATTCCAATATCGATCATAGACATTTTGAATTAAAGAAAGAGATGACTCATATAGATTATGGCATCCCAACGCCTCTGCTTTTTTAGCATTTTGCTTCCATTCATATTGCGGCAAATTACGCCAATCTTTCAATTCTACACGTTTAGGCACATAATCAACTATTTTAATAGTTTCATTTTCCGATAATCCAATATCAATGGGAAAGGGCTTTTTATATTCTGATTCATAGTAACCTTTTTTCTGTGTTAAATTATCTATCTGTTCTTTTAATGCGACAAGGTCGTCTTTCTTTTCAGGGATCCGACTACATTGATCAAACATCTGCTGTAAATTTTGCACACTTAGAGCAGCATCCGTTATTTCTCTAGATAAATTTCGTCTCCTCGCAAAATAATTTTGCCGGTCATTCGCTTGTTGTCGTAACAGTTGCAAAACTCTCGATTTACCAGAGCCATTTTTACCAGCCAACAAAACAACATTGCCCAATTTGGACATTTTAAAAGCTTTTAAGCCCAACCTATCTTTTTCGTCGATATATTCTGTATTAAATTCTGTAATTTTCATACAGTCCTCCTTATTTCACTCGCCATTGACCGATGAGGAGTTTTTGCATCAAGCCTTGTTTCTGCTTTTTGTAGTTTTCGAGGATTTCCTGCAAAACAGCCATTTCCTTTTTTGTAGTTTGAACAAACTGCGCGATTTTCTTTTGCTCTTTTATATCTATTGGCAATCGTAACTTTGCTGACAAGAACTTTTTATTTGTTATGTTAATAGTATTTTTAGCGCCCTTTTGAGCGACCGGATGCAAGTAGTTATTCGCATTTATAGGACTAGAAAAATAGAAGTCCAATATTGCACCTAATTCAAAAGTTTTTGGAGTGAATACGCCATAAAGCGGAGACACAATCACATCTTCTTTAACTAGGCTCTGCTTTACTATTCCCAACGGAAAATCGCCTGTCGGACTTTTGGTGTAAACAATATCGCCATAGTGGACACGATTATAATTAGAAGTATCTTTAGCGGCGAATGATCGTCCCAAATGTTCGATCTGATTTACTAAGCCCTTGTGAACGGAAACAGAAAATACTTCTTCTTTGCCAGTACTTTTATCTCCATGTTCATTTAACACATCAGACAAGGCAATGGTGGACCAGTTCTCATTTTGTCTTTGTTCAGTCCGTCCAAAAAGTTCCTTGCCATATTCCGTTAGTAACGACTCCTTCGCGTCAATGAGTTTTTCCATTTTTTCAATGGCGGAGTCCCAGACCGAAAGCGTCGCTGCAATCTTCTTCTGCTCTTCAATCGGTGGCAAAAGGAAACTAAATGATGCTATTTGCTGGAAATTCAAGCCTTGTCTTCCGCCGCCAACTGATAATAATTCTATTTGTTTTTGAACATCTTTTGACAAAATAAGATTACATACATAACAAGCGTCAGCGCATTCTTTCAACCTTATTATGCAAACATGCTGATTCACATTTGCCGTTTTCACTGTTGCAGGGACAACGCAAGAACGACCAATAGATGCACCTGTAATATTCAATAAAATGTCGTTTGGATGAACCCATGTCCCTTTCATTTTACTATGCTGTTCATCTGAAATAAAGGCTACATCATTTAAATCAAGAAAACCGTTTAAAACATTCTGGCTTCTAATAATGGGAATTCCTGCGTTAAGATAAACTTCTCTTCCGCCTTTCGGAGTAGAGCCACTACCTATCTTATTGCAGATTTCACCTAACTTTATTTTTTTCCATCCATTAGGCAAACTCATTCGTCAGCCTCCTCGTTTACAAACAAATTTTTGAGATTTTCAATTTGTTCTATCTTTTCAATCATCTGTTTTAACGTAAAAATACTCGGCAAAGGCACGTCATGTTTTTGATTTACTCGTTTTAGGCAAGTTTCTTTTAAATCATCCAAAAACTTTTTCTCTTTTTTTAAATCATAATCCTTGGGAATATTCAAATAACGATGTTCCATTATTTGGAGTATTTCATGCTTCTTATAACTTTCAAGCAAACAGAAATTATCAACAAATTTTTTTACATCTACCATAAACCACTGGAAATCCGTTTCAGAGTGAGATATGTGCTGAATAGTATTACAAGCCTGGTTAAAAGCGTTGATATCCTCAGATGTCAAATCCTTGAAAAATTGAGATTCACTTTTTGCAAAAATATTTGTTCTTTCGTTGAAAATCGCTAGCAACCGATTTCTAAAAGAGTCCAGCAAAACTTTATCGTTTTCTTCAAGAGAATAATTTCGCACTAATGAATCAATGCTTATAATTTTTCCAAACTCTATTGCGTCAGAATGATTGTCTAAATATTGGTTCAATAATTGTTTGGCGTCAATGTTTACAGATGCTTCTTTTGCCACCAAATTCAAAATAGCAAAAAGTTTCATTAGTAAAGTTGGATCTTTAATCAGTTTTTCATTATCATTGTTCTCGCAATTCAACGATTCCTTTATTGCATTATAACATTCCGTCGCTTGTTCATCAGACAAGCTCCACCACGATTCACACATCAAACCAATCAAATATATTGGTCTCCCTGCAAACCAACTAGATGAACGGATATCATTAAAGGTTTTTTCTCTATCAAAATAATTCAGCATTAACCATTCCCGCATTGGGAATTCATCAATAGTATAAAAACTATAACATACCTTTACAAAACAATGCCAATTTGATAAAGAATTTTCCTTTGACGGAAATTCATGATTTTGCAATTTTAGGCCAGTCCAAGCAGGTCGGTTGTCACCGATTGTATTGGCATCTAAAATTCCAATAGTTGCGCCATACTTCATTATTAGAAAATAACGAAGAAAACGTTTAAGATAGCCCAATTCTTTTGATTTTGGAGAAAGAATTAATTCACCTAAAGTTGGTGCAAAATAACAACATAAATGATTAAAGTCTTTTATTGTTTGTTTTAATGCACGATAATTTCGATTAGGCATTTTCAGGACATATTCTTTCATCTGTTCTTGATCAAATCTATTCTGTTCCGATTGTTGTAAGGATAAGTCTTCTTCTATTTTTGAATATTTATTTTTTGCATTATCAAAAGCTGAAAACATTTCATATAGTATGCCCCGATTTTCCCACCATGCATTCTTTATTTTGGAATCAATTTCAAGGCATCCATTTTCAGGATTTAGCCATGCATTTACAACATCTTCTACAGACGTTTGTATTTGAAATTCTTTGCCAATGACCTTTTCTTTGGTGCTGGACAAATGATGAAGTGTAGATTTGTCTTCCTGACATTTTTGCGCTTCTTCCCATTTATCTTTGTCAGCGAGTAAAATGCAAGGAACATGTAGATGCTCTACATATTCGTTCAAATAGCCCAACAATTCAGGAAGTGGCATATCAGCACGTTCGACATCATCGAAAATGACAATCAACCTTTTCTTTTTATTTTTTATTTCATCGATAAAATCAGATGTAAATACATCTTTGTTCTTTTTTCTAGAGAAAAATTTTTTGAAAAAATTGCCAAGAGCGTTTCCTGTCGCAACCCCTGCTGGAACGGCATATGGAGCCACAGAACCTACCGTGGCTATTGTTGTCGTTGCGGCAATTGCTGTACCAACAGCTATTCCCGCCAAGTTACTCACTAGCGAAATTGCATCTGGCAAATATTCAAAATTTTTTGAATTTATTTTCGGATGTAGAATTCGTTCAATATTTTCATTTATATCATCACGATTTTTTGCTCCAAATAGGCTGACATAAACAACCGTATATTTCTCAAAGCCAGTCAACCAATCAAATATTTTAACAACATCTTTTCCCGCTGCACCATTTTTTTCTAGGAACTGTCTAATAAAATATGTCTTGCCAGAGCCCCAACAGCCTGTAATCAACACAGCATAGTCGGGAGACTGCTCCTTGTTCAGGTAGTAGTCTAAGAATTCTTCAATGTGCTTGTTGCTATTCTCCATCTCCGCCCCCAAATAAGTCTAGCGTTTCTGAATCTTTTTTCTTTTTTGTGCTGTATTTTGCCTTTTTCTCCGAAACATGCTGTAAAGGCGGAATAGTCTTCGCTAGTTCAATGATATTGTCTTCTATTTTTATGGGGATGCATCCTTTTTCTATAAGTGCTTTGTTAGCATTTTTTTCGTCTGCACCGGGCTCGCGGATAAAAATCTTCCTACCGCGTTTCAGACCTTCCATAACGCCAGACCACGTGCCACCACCATTATTCGATTCTGCAACATAGATTTCATCGGCCATGCCATAAATCAGCGTGTTTCTGTCCATCGCTAACCAAGTGGACCAAGGCATTTTCGGGGCATACGCACTTACCACCAGCACTTTGCCTTCTACGATTTGCCTGTAGTACTGCTTAAAACCGATCGAGAAAGTCAATATTCCTTGCGGCAATACGATTATGCTAGAGCCTTCCGCTTTGACAGCAGCATCCAATGCTTCGCGATCGACACCCTTGGCAAAGCCGCTTACAACAACCTTGCCTTCTTCGGCAACTTTTTTTGAAATTTTTCGAGTGAAGTCAATTGAAATTTCACTGGCTGCGCGGGCACCGACAACGGCTGCTGTCGGCTGGTTCAACAAAGCGATGTTCCCCTTTGCATAAAGCAAAACAGGGCAACCGTTCATTTTCAGGTTCTTCTTAAGTGTCTGCGGGAATTCTGGCGACATGGAAGGAATTAGCGAATACCCCTGATTGATTAGGTTTTCTGCCATAAAGGCGTTATTGGGCAGCTGTTCTTTTGCTCTCGAAAGGGCGTCAATATCCTTGATATCAAGACCGAGTTCGGAATTCCACTCAGATTCGTTCAGACCAAAAAAGTCAATAACCGTCTTTTTTTGCTTATGGCACCAGCTGAGTATATCGTTTTTTACCGCAGTCTTGATTGCAGCGTGGGCAAGGGCCATCCAGTAGGCATATTCGTTCAGATTGTTCATAAATCGCCTCCAACGGTTTTAGCGATAACTACCGGAGTTATGGTTGCAGCACCTTTTTCTTTCAACATTTTTGCAATCTCGTTCAATGTCGCACCACTATCATAGATATCATCTAGCAAAAGAACGTTTTTCCCTTCGAGTATTTCGGGCGAATCGAAGTCGAACGCATCTTCCACATTTTTTCTTTTCAAAATAGCATTCTGGGGAATCTTCTGTGCCGTTGTCTGTCTCATCTTTTTAAGATTATGGCATACGGGAACGCCCAACAATTCGCCAACTTTTACAGCCAAGTTCTTGACCAGGTCACCCGATTCAGTCGGCGGGACATAAAGCAGCATATCTATCTTGTTGCCCATCATCTTCTTTTGGATCATTCGCGCCATTCGCCGAACGATATCATCCGGGAAATCTCCCGCACCTTCGTATTTGCAATTATGCACTATCTGGCCTATTTCGCCATCTTCTAGGGAATAATTAGCCAACGCAAATCCAAGCTCAAGTTTGGAGGATTTCTTCTTTGCTATTTCCGGAAAATAGTCCTGCTTGAAATTACGCAGCTGGAGCCAAGTCTCTTCGGAATAGCGTTTTGGCATATAGTCCACCAGATTGGTGTTATCACAATTTTTAGAAGGTACCGTTATCGTGTCACCGAGATACTTGCGGAGATAATCCATGCGGGGAGCCGATGTTTCGATATAGCCCATCATGGCGTCCAAATCGTTCATCTTGGATTGACGAAGTTCCTCAAAAGATCTTGTATCAAGTTCAGGTGCGTCAAACCGATATTCGTATTTACCTTTTTCATTGCGCACGGCGATTTTCTGTTCGAGCAAGTCAGCAAGAATTGTCCTTACGGGAGTCTGCCTCATATTCAATTCGCGCATTACGTCCCGTTCGCCAAGGGGAGCATTTTTCAAGGCGTTTATAACGCGTCCGTAATCTGCCGTTTTGGGTTTTGCTCCGTTGATAAAACTGAGGGGCAACATTTTGTCGTAAGGAACTCCGTCTTTATCCACATTCTCGTTGTAAAACAGAATGATGTCTGAAGGCTTGCCGTCACGACCAGCACGACCGATTTCTTGGTAATAATGAATTGGGGACTGCGGCATCTGCGTATGGATGATGAATCGGATATCCGGCTTGTCTATGCCCATACCCAAAGCATTCGTTGCGACAATAGCCTTCCAGCGGTTTTCTTTAAGCCCCTGTTCTATCCGAATCCGGTCTTCGCCCTCCAAAGAGGCGTTATACATTTCAGCATTTATTCCTACAAACTTCAACCAGTCCGCATATATTTGCGTGTTGACGCGAGTTCCCGTATAAATAAGGCCAGAACCATCGCAATGCTGCAAGTATTCTGCAATGCGGATTTTCTTTTCGTTTTCCGATTTGACTTTAACAACAAACAGGCGAAGATTCTCTCGCAGGAGGTTGCCGCGCAAGACAGTCATGTTCTTGCCGATTTGCTCCTGGATATCGTTCTGGACACGCTCCGTCGCTGTTGCCGTCACAGCCAACACAGGGACGTTTTCAGGCAAGATTCTAACAAGGTCAACAATACGTCGAAAATCCGGGCGAAAATCATGCCCCCATTGCGAAATGCAATGAGCCTCATCAACAACGACCATGGCCACCTTGATTTCACGAACGGTTTCCTGCCATGAGAGGTTGCCTTGGCGTTCGGGAGCAATATAGAGAATCTTTATATTTCCATTCTTTGCATCTTCAAGAATCTGTTCGTTTTCTTCGGGAGTCTGGTTCGAGTTGATGCACTTAGCGACAATTCCTTTCTCATTGAGTGAATTCACTTGGTCACGCATCAAGGCAATCAATGGGGAAAAGACAATTGTGAGGCCATCAAGTTGTGTTGCCGGGAACTGGTAACAGAGAGACTTGCCAAAGCCAGTCTTTTGAATCATCAAGACGCGTTCATTATTTAAAATTTTTTTAATCGCCGCCCACTGTGCGTCGTAAAAATGGGCGAATCCAAAGATTTCCTTTAACTTTTGCTCAGCTTCTTGACGGTTCATTTTTTACTCCCATATTTTTTACCCAATGGCCATTTTTTCGCAAAAAGCCCAAACTTTTGGTTAAACGTATCGAATTCGGTACGTTTAAAACAGATGTCATCTGGTGAAGTCACAAATTGTGACTTCATGATCACCATATTGCCAATGCCGGCAAAATGGTCCCCAAATGTTTTGTTGACGCCAACAAGACATTCTCTTTTTTCGCACACAACCATCATGCTCTTTACACCTTCTCCAAAATATCAGCGATAAACTTGGAATCCAACAATTCAAAAGCAAAGCACTTCTTGCCCAAATCCTTCAGCGATGCTCCAATATGGTACAAAATTTTCCCGTCAATGATCATAAAACGGTCATGCATCTTTTCTGTATATTTCAAATCAAGTTGCGGATACTGCTCGTTGAATTTCTTCACATCCTGCTCTTTCAATTTTGCCTTTGAAGACGTGTAAATCTTTACCGTGACTCCTTCTTTTTTCGTCACGAGCCGTTCAAGAACAGACAAGTCAACATAGCCATCAATCAACACAATTTCTTTTTTTGCTTGAGCAATAAAATTTTCAAATTTTGCATACGCATCGAAAATTTGGCCTTGAAAAAAGATTCCTTGGGTATTATCAATTGAATATTTGTCCATTCGGCAAAACAGCTCGTTTATTTTCTTGTCTGATTCAACCTGACGCATTTCAAGTGAATCAAGGCGGTTAAAAACCTGTGCATTTGCCAACAAGAACTTCCGCATGGCAACAAAGGCTTTCATAATCTGGACACTAGCTTTCACTGCCGTTTCACTTTTCAACACCGCAGAAAGCATCGCGACGCCCTGCTCGGTAAAAACATAGGGCATATATTTAATGTTCGAACCACGTTTTTTTTCAATGTTCAAGGTCGCAAATTGCGACCTTGAACGATTATCGAAAGGCAATGCCGTTGTTTGCGACATTAAATCCTGAAGTTCTACAACTGACAGCTGGAAACAGAATTCTTTCGGAAAACGCTCAATATTACGTTTGACTTGCTCATTCAAACGTTTAGTTTCAACGCCATACAATTCTGCTATATCGCGGTCAATCATCACCTGTTGACCACGCACAGCAACAATTTTGTTCTGTATTACGGAGATTTCGTTTTCCATTTTCTCCTATCCCCGCTTAATCTCCTTCAGTTTTTGGGCCATCTGCTTACGGACTTCGGCGAGTTCCTTTTCAAGACGGTCGATATCCTTCTGCACCGCATCCACATCTATCGGGGCTTCTTCTTCGAAGGTATCCACGTAGCGCGGAATATTCAGGTTGTAGTCGTTTTCCTTGATTTCGTCGAGGGTCGCCACGTAACTGTACTTTTCTTCACCGCCAAAACTCAAATCTTCAAGATACGTCTTGTAGGTTTCTACAATTTTTTCAACATCCTGTTCTCGGAGAGCATTCTGATTCTTTCCCTTTTCGTAATGCTCGTCGCCGCTGGCATCGATAAACAGCACGCGATTGCTGGCACCACGACTTTTGCGGAATACTAGAATGCACGCAGGAATACTCGTTCCATAGAACAGGTTCGCCGGGAGTCCGATAACCGCATCCAAGAAGTTGAACTTCTCGATAATCGTCTGGCGAATCTTACCCTCGCTTGCACCACGGAACAGCACGCCATGCGGAAGCACAATGCCCATACGGCCCGTCGCGTCATCGAGGCTATGGAGGAAATGCATCACGAAGGCGTAATCACCCTTGGATGTCGGCGGAACGCCCCAGTCAAAACGCTTATACGGATCGAGGTCGGCGGACATTTTCGCCTTCTTGTCGTTCTCGGACGCATCGCCCAAGAAGCCGCTATCCCATTTGTCCAAGGAGAAGGGCGGATTGGCCACGATGCATTGGAATTTCATCAAGTGATCGTTTTCGATATTGCCTGGATTTGAGAGTGTGTCGCCCTGCCAAATCACGGCATCGTCAACTCCGTGCAAGAACATGTTCATGCGGCAGAGAGCCCAAGTCTGCATGTTCTGTTCCTGGCCGTAAATACGAGCCTTGCGGTTCTTGATTTGCGCAAATGCCTTGAGCAGCAAGCCTCCGCTTCCGCAGGTGCCGTCGTAAATGCGGTCGTTTTCCTTGGGCTTCACCAAGCGCGCGACAAGTTCAGAAACCTTGTTCGGGGTGTAGAATTCGCCGCCTTTCTTGCCCGCATCCGATGCAAAGTTTGCAATCATGTATTCGTAGGCATCGCCGATAATATCGGCATTGTCCAACTGCGACGGGCGCAAGTCAAGGTCATTAAAATCTTCAAGAAGGTTTTTTAATACGGCATTTTTTTCCTTAACATCACCAAGATTCACTGACGAATTGTAATCAATCGCCCGAAACACATTATGCAACTTTGCGCTATTACTGTTCTCAATTGCGGCTAATGCCACATTAATCTTTTCTCCAATTTTATTATCGTTTCTGTTCTTATACAGATAATCAAATGTAGAGGCTTCGTCCAATACAAAGCGCTCTCGGCTCATGGCGCGCGCCACTCGCTGCTTGTCGCCCTTGTACTGTTTCTCGTATTTCTCTCGGGTTTCCTTATATACATCGCTCAGATACTTCACGAAAAGCATCGGCAGAATATATTCCATGTAAAGCGAACTATTGATTTTCCCGCGGAAACTGTCGCATGCGTTCCAGAGGACTTTTTCGATGTTTTGTTTTGTCGTCATTGCTATTTTCCTTTACTTAAACTTTTGTACGCATTGACCATTATCGCCATGTTCAATTCCGCTTTCGCCCTCGCGAGTTCCGAAAGCAGGGCCTGTTCCCTTTCCGAAAGCTTCAGGATTGCACCGATCAACCGCTGCTTTTCTAGCGGGATGATGTCGATTTTCAAATCGTTGAAGAAACTGGAATTGATTGTGCCGAACGCGATGGTTCCGCTTACATTCTGGTAGATTTGCTTCAACGTGGATTGCTGGCGCAAAATCCACAGCACATAAGCAGGATCCACCTTCGACTTGTCAACTCGGATGATAGCGAAATGCGACGGCACCACATAGCTGGTCGATTCATTGCTGACCAAGGCCGCCGTGTAGGGGGCACTAAGACGAACCAGGATGTCGTCCTGCTGGGTCAAAAACTCCTGTTTCAGTTCGTCGTTGGCGGCGTAGGGTTCGGCAAGGCCCACGTCCAAGACGCCTGGCTCCTTGATGCAGCGCAGGCTGAGCAGGCGATATTCCCGAAAATCGCCGTTTTCGGGCCCTTTTGCCTGTTTTCGGGCCGTAACCAACCCTGTTCTTATATTCGAAACTTCCTTTAAAAACATTTTGCAACGGTTGTTTTGTGATTACGCAATGGTAATATAAGTTAATTCGGTCAAGAATGCAATAGTTTTTTTGAAGATTTTTTTGTTATGGAGGATTTGTGATTTATTTTGGGGCGATTGTAGCGAAAGTCTAACGCATTCCCCCACCAATTTATAAAAATCACTCCAGAAACATAGCCATGTAATACGGCAGTGTAACCATCTTGCCTGCAACACCGATGTTGTTTTCGGAAAGCTTGTAGCAAACCTTGGCTGCGTAGTTATCGTTATTCAAAACGGTCTTTGCCGACTTGGAACGTCCCGTTGTCGCCTTGACTTCAATAATGGCGAGTTCGCCGCCGACATTTTCTACAAAGTCAATTTCTAGCCCGGATTCTTTGCGGAAGTAGAACAGCTTGCGGCCTTGTTTAGAGAAACAATCTGCGATGATGTTCTCGTAGATGGCGCCTTTATAGAATCCCAAATCACCGCTTAAAATCTTGGCCGCGGTGCCGCGTTCCAGCATGGCGACAAACAGGCCGGAATCCTGCACATAAATCTTAAACGTATTCTCGATCTTGTAGCCTTCAAGGGGTTCTGCGATGTTGGTCAGGTTGTGGCAAATGTTGATTATGCCGCAGTCGTAGAGCCATTGGATTGCGGTTTGGTAATTTTCGGAACGGCCTTTCTTTTCTAGTTGCGAATAAACAAACTTGTTATTTTCCTTCGCAAGTTGGGCGGGAATTGAATCAAAAACGCGATTGATGCGGCCAAGAAGCGTGCGGTCGATTTCCTCATTTTCGTTCTCGTCAAGGTGCTTGCCAAAATCATCCTTGTATTCTTCGAGAATGTCCTGCTGTTCCTGCCAAACAACGTTCATGTCGTTCGTCTCGACAAATCGAGAAACGACATAAGGGAGCCCGCCTACACAAAGGTATTCCTTGAAATAGCGGAGCATGGCGTTGTGCGTCGCCTCGCTTACGGGTTCTTTTTTCTCGTAGCAGTCCTTCAGGTATGCGATGACGTTTTCGCCAATGCCCTTTGCCCACAGAAATTCCTCGAAATCCATGGGTTTCATATAAATTATTCTTTCAAAACCGGTTGGGACGCCTTTCCCTTTTTTACGATTGTATCCTTTAATGCCTAGCAGGGAACCGGTACAGATGACGTCGTAGCGACCGTCTTCCATAAAAGGCTTAATGCTTGCGCGGGCGTTTGCACATTCCTGAATTTCATCGAAGATGATGACGGTCTTGTTCTCGACAAAATGCGCATTAGGGAAAAGCGCGGAAAGGTCTATGGTAATCCGGCTCACGTTCAGGTCGCCCTCGAAAACCTTCTTCGCATTTTCATTTTCCTTAAAGTTGATATAGACGACGCTCTCGTAGTTGCTGCGGGCGAATTCCAGGACACTGGATGTCTTGCCGATTTGACGCATTCCCTTAACGACCAGGGCCTTCTGTTTGCCCCCCGAAATCTTCCAATTTTCAAATTCTTTAAGGATTTTTCTCTTGAACATACCCTAAAACTACACTTTTCCGACCGAATCGTCAATAATGAAACGCACTTTTTCAACCGAATTAGTGCATTAAAGTCGCACTTTTTCCACCGAAAAAGTGAAAATTTGCCGATTTTACGTAAATTTCGTCAATTTTAGTCAGCGAATCTGATGACCCCGCGCTGTTTCTCCGAGCCATCGGCCACATCGCGAGAAGCAAGGGAATGTCGCAGATAGCTGAAAAGACAGGACTCGGCCGTGAAAGTCTTTACAAGGCTTTAGACGAAAAAGCCCATCCGCGCTTTGAAACAATTTTCAAGGTGTTAAACGCCATGGGAATCCAGATGACGCTTGACCCTAAAATGAGGCTCAGAAAACGCAGCAAACAAACAGAACTTTGCGTCGCCGAGAAAAGGGCGCTATATAGGGTGTAGAGTTTTATCGGGGGTTTTAGGGGCCGGGCCCCTAGGCGAAAGGGTAGCGGAAAACGCCGAAGGCGGTTGAAGCGAGGGGAAGGCTTTCCCCTTTGTATAATCAGGACTAGATTCTTCGACTTCGCCCTACGGGCTCCGCTCAGAATGACACGTTTAGCCCCTAACGCTGTACTCCAGGGTGACAATCGGGACAGTATTATTTGCCGAAACGCAAGCCAAATGCTACATTTGCGCGCACCGCCAGATGTCGTATTTCTGGGGAACCGGGCGAGAACCGCCCACAAAAAGGATTAATTATGTCTCAAATCGAACTCACCTTCCCCGATGGCTCCGTACGTTCCGTAGCATCGGGCACCACCGGCCTCGAAATTGCGAAGGGCATTTCCGAAGGTCTTGCACGCAAGGCTCTTGGCGTTAAACTCGGCGAAAAGGTTTTGGACCTTACCCGTCCGCTCACCGAAAGCGGTTCCATCCGCATCATCACCCCGAGCAACGACGATCCGGATGCATTGATGCTCCTCCGTCACAGCTGCAGCCACGTGCTCGCCGAAGCCATCTGCGACTTGTTTCCGGGCACAAAGCTCGCTTACGGTCCGGCAATCGACAAGGGTTTCTACTACGATTTGATGACACCGACTCCGCTCAAGGAAGAAGACTTCCCGAAGATTGAAAAGCGGATGAAGGAAATCATCAAGGAAGACCGTCCGTTCACTCGTTGCGAAGTTAGCGCCGAAGAAGGCCTCGCTCGCACGGAAGGCGACAAGTACAAGCACGATAACGCTGAACGTGCTCTCGCTCGCGAAGGTTCGGATGGCAAGTTGAGTTTTTATGTAACGGGCGAACCGGGCAAGAACTGGGAAGACCTCTGTGCCGGTCCTCACGTGCCATCTACGGGCAAGCTTAAGGCTTTCAAGGTGCTTTCGATTTCCGGTGCTTACTGGCACGGCGACCAGAAGAGCGACCAGCTCACTCGTGTTTACGGTACCTGCTTTGCTGACAAGGAAGGTCTCGAAACTTACGTGAAGTTGCTCGAAGAAGCCGCCAAGCGCGACCACCGCAAGATCGGCAAGGAAATGGACCTCTACCACATCGAAGACCATTCTCCTGGCATGGTGTTCTGGCACCCGAAGGGTACCAAGATGGTGAACGCCCTCAAGGATTACATCCGTGGCAAGATCGACCATCGCGGCTACCTCGAAGTGATCACTCCGGAAATTGTGAACAAGACTTTGTGGATCAAGTCCGGTCACGCTGACAAGTACAACGAAAACATGTTCAAGACGATGGCTGGCGATGTCGAAATGGCTGTGAAGCCGATGAACTGCCCGTGCCACATTTTGATTTTCAATTCTCAGCTCCGTAGCTGGCGTGACCTCCCGATGCGCCTTGCCGAATTCGGTAAGTGCCATCGTTACGAACCTGCCGGTACGATGCACGGCCTTATGCGCGTGCGTGGCTTTGTGCAGGACGATGCTCATATCTTCTGCACCGAAGACCAGATTGCAAGCGAAGTGGCTGACTTCTGCCACTTGGTCAAGGAAATCTACCACGACTTCGGATTTGACGATGTGAAGGTGAAGTTCTCGACCCGCCCGGCAAAGCGCGTGGGTTCTGACGAAATCTGGGACAAGGCTGAAGCCGCTCTCGCCGAAGCAACAAAGCTTGCTGGTCTTGACTACGTGCTGAACCCGGGTGAAGGTGCCTTCTACGGCCCGAAGCTCGAATTCACGCTCAAGGATAGCCTCGGACGTGATTGGCAGTGCGGT
Organism: Fibrobacter sp. UBA4297; assembly: GCF_002394865.1. Lineage (NCBI taxonomy): Bacteria > Pseudomonadati > Fibrobacterota > Fibrobacteria > Fibrobacterales > Fibrobacteraceae > Fibrobacter > Fibrobacter sp. UBA4297. The sequence goes on from NZ_DGUZ01000013.1 coordinate 81,557, forward strand.
ACGATTCAGGTGGACTTCAACTTGCCGCAGCGCCTTGGTGCTGAATATGTCGGCAAGGACAACCAGAAGCACATTCCGGTGATGCTGCACCGCGCCGCCGTGGGTTCCATCGAACGCTTCCTCGGCATTTTGATCGAAGAATTCATGGGCGATTTCCCGCTGTGGCTCGCTCCGGTTCAGGCCCGCGTGCTCCCGATTTCCGAGAAGTTCGTGGATTACGCCAAGAAGGTGCAGGACGAACTCGTGGCTGCCGGCGTGCGTACTGAAATCGACGAATCCAACGAAAAGTTGGGTTACAAGATCCGCCAGTGCGAACTCCAGAAGGTTCCGTATCTCCTCATTGTAGGCGAAAAGGAAGCTGCAGAAGGTCTTGTTTCTGTCCGTAAGCGTAAGGATGGCGACAAGGGCCAGATGAGTGTCCAGGCATTCATCGACATGACTGCCGATGACCGCAAGGTTGTGCGCTAGTCGATTACCGAATACTATTCGCTAACGCAGGTTCCTCGTGAGCCTGCGTTTTTTTTGTGTTTGTCTGCAATATTATTTCTATGGTATTTCAACCATCTGGGTAGGGATTGCAGTCGGCTTTACGAGTATGGTTCTAGCCTTGCAAAATGAAAATATTTTTCTGGATAAACTTACAGGCCTGTTCAATCGTTATTATTTGGACCGAATTTCGCGCGAACTGATGGTGCACCCGAAACTTGCAATAATGATGATTGATATGAATGGATTCAAGGGGATTAATGATAACTTTGGTCATTCAGAAGGTGATGATGCCTTGGTCTCGAATAGCGTTGATGAAATTATGGAAGTTATTGACGCCCGCATGTACGAAGACAAAAAATCGTATTACGAATCCACGGGACACGACCGACGTAGACGTTGACGATAAAATTGCTTAGAAAAATGCCAGGATGCGTATTGCTCCTGGCGATGATTTTATTCTTCCTTGACGAACATGTCCTTGCCGACACCGCAAATGGGGCAGGTCCAATCATCGGGGATGTCTTCGAATGCTGTGCCGGGGGCGATACCGCTATCCGGGTCGCCGACTGCAGGGTCGTAAACGTAACCGCAAGCTTCGCATTTGTATTTTGCCATAGTATTTTCTCCTTGCTGAAAAACTCTTATCTAATCTATATAATAAGTTTCAAAAAGAGTGAGGCGCGATGAAAATTATTTTTAAGTCGTGCGAAAAATGCGAAATTTTTTATATTCGCGATATGGAACTTTTGACTCGAATCTACATTGCCGATATTTCTGCGTTGAAAGAGACATCCGTTTTTGAGCGTTTTTTGGGGCAAGTTCCCGAATATCGTCAAAAAAAGGCAATGTCGTTTAAGTTCCCTAAGGGCAAAATGCAATCGCTTGGCGTTGGCCTTTTGCTTAAGCAGGCATGTCGCGATGCTGGGTTTGATGGGGCGGACAATCATATTGCGTATGGCGAAAACGGCAAGCCGTATTTGCTGGATTTCCCGGATGTGCATTTTAATTTGTCGCATTCGGGCGAGCGCGTGATGTGCGTGATTTCGCCGTTCGAAGTCGGCTGCGATGTGGAAATTATCAAGGGCGACCGTGGCAAGCTCGCCGAGCGTTTTTTCAAGCCCGAAGAATCCGCATGGATCAAGCATTTCGAAACGCTTGAGGCGCAGTCCGAGGCGTTTTACAGACTGTGGACGCTCAAGGAATGTTATATGAAAGTAACGGGTCGAGGCTTGTCGCTCATGCCGGATATGTTTGCGTTGCACATGGACGAGCGCGAAAATGTTTTGCTATTTCACGGTGGTGACCGCTTAGAATATTCATTCCGGGAAATCGACCTGCACGACGGCTACCGCTATGCCTATTGCATCAAAAACGACGGCTTTATAGCTCCGTCCGAAATAAAGTGTGTGGATTTGCAGTAGCAGCAAACTTTCTACAGCTTACTAACCACCAACCACTAATCACTAACCACTCTAATGTAATCGACGAGCATTTCGTTCGGGAACTGCGAATCGTCTACTTCAAAACCGGGCCAGCTGCCTGCCACGGCGACATTTAGGATAAAGAATTGCGGTTTGTGGAACGCTTCTAGGCCGTCCTTTGCGCTCTCGATGTCAATTTCCTGATATTTGAATTCGTCAACGTACATCGCAATGAGCTTCTCGTTCCACACCATCTTGTACGTGTGAAACTGCGTGATGTCGAGTTCTTTGCTTGTTCCGTAGTAGTCTTTTGTGTTGTTGCCGTAGCTTGCGTGATTGCCGTTGTATTGCCAGTGGTGCGTTCCGTAGACAATGTTTTCGTCGTTGATGGTTTCGATGATGTCAATTTCGCCACAGGCGGGCCAGCTCACTTCGTTGATGTTTTGTCCGAGCATCCAAAATGCAGGCCAGATTCCCTTGCCGGTCGGGAGTGCAATGCGCGCTTCTACGGTGCCGTAAGTAAAGGCGAACTTGTCTTTGGTTATCATGCGCGCGGACGTGTACTTTTGGCCTTCGTAGTCCTCTTTTTGGGCGCGAATGTGCAAGACGCCGTCCTTGATGTAGGCGTTCTCTTTACGGCTTGTGTAATATTCCCATTCGTTGTTGCCCCAGCCGCCTGCGCCCGTTCCGATTTCGAAAGTCCATTTGCTTGTGTCAATTGTCTCGCCGTCGAATTCATCATGCCAGAGGTATTGTGCGGCGGGCTCTGCGCTGCTTGAAGAAGTTGTTTCGGCACTGCTGGAAGATTCAATTGTCATGCTGCTTGAAGATGCCGCGGAGCTTTTGATTACGCTTTCGCTAGAGCTCGAAAGGAGATTCCCGCTCGAGGCGGGAATGACATATGCCGATGGTGACGCATCATCGGAACATGCTGCCAAAGCGACGATTGAGGCGGCACATCCCATTACAACAAATTTATATACCATAAAACCAACCCCTTACTTTTCTAATTACTTTGCGTCTGGATCTTCCGGGTGGACACGTGCAATCACGCCAACTGTGGCTCGCGTTGCCTTAACCAAGTCCGCTGGCGCCACTTTCAACTGCAAACCACGTTCGCCTGCGCTCACGTAAATGTACGGGAACTGCATCGCTGTTTCGTGAATGAAAATGGGGTAGTTCTTTTTGAGTCCGAGTGGGCTGCAACCGCCACGAATGTAACCCGTCAGCGGAGTCAAATCCTTGAGCGGGACGGTGTCGATTTTCTTGTTGCCGCTTACTTTGGCGGCGCCCTTCAAGTCCACTTCGAGATTGCCTGGAACAACGCAAATAAGGTAACCAATCTTGTCTCCATGCACGAGAATCGTCTTGAAAACCTGATTGATGTCTTCGCCCAGGCTGTCGGCCACGTGCTGTGCGCCAAGGTCATTTTCGTCAACCTTGTATGGGATTAGTTCGTATTGAATCTTCTGCCTGTCCAAAATGCGGGCGGCATTAGTCTTTTTGATGTCCATAAATTCCTCAAAAACGGGTGTTTTGCCCTTGAATATTCCAATTTCAAATATAAATCTTTGAGGGTGCCGGTTGCAATAGTCCTTAGTGAAAGCTAAATTAAAATAGTCTAGTTGTATGGTGTTTCGGTGGAGAAGGAGTATTCTATGGACGTAATGAAGATTGACTATGACTTGTTCAAGAAAATCTTGAAAGAGATTCCATCGAATATTTTCTTCAAGGACACCGAATGCCGCTACGTTTTTTCGACGCATTACTGGCGCCACCTTCAAGGGGCCGAGGACCCGTCGTGGGATATTGCCGGCAAGACCGACCTGGAAATCCGCAAGGATAAGGAAAATGCAAAACTCGCGATGGAACAGGATCGCGAAATTCTCCGTACAGGCAAGGGAACGCAGTACGTCATTGAAATCAATCAGGATGGTGTGACTGAATTTTTGGAACTCATCAAGAATCCGGTTCGCGATGACGATGGCAATATTATTGGTATTGTCGGTCTTATCAACAATGTGACCGAAAAAGTCTTGCTCGAAAAGAAACTCGAAAAGTATGCCCACACCGACATGCTCACGGGCTTGTACAACCGTAATTATTTCGAAGAGTGGGTTTCGAGTCCTGTAAAGCCAGAGATGTGCCCGATGTGCGTGATTTCTGCGGACTGCGACGGTTTAAAGAAAACGAACGATACGTACGGACATGCTATCGGCGATGAACTGATTCGCCTGACGGCATCGCTGTTCCGCGTGGTGCTCCCGGAAAAAGCAATGATGTTTCGCGTGGGTGGTGACGAGTTCTTCCTTGTGCTCCCGAATACGACGCAAGATGAATGCAAAAAATATATCGATAACATGAATGAAGTTTCTCGTGCGTTGCTTTTGAAGGGCAAGCCGATTTGCGTTTCTTTGGGTTCTTGCGAAATTCCGTCGCCATCGCTCAACTTTATGCAGGCTATGGAAATTGCGGATAAGCGAATGTACATGGAAAAGAGTACAAAGTACTCTGAACCGAAAGAGTAGAAATTCCATGAAAAGAGATTACAAGGCCGTGCTGTTTGGCAATGGCACCATGGGCGAACGACATCGCAAATTTTTTGAATATTCCGGTGTACAGTTTTTAAAAATTTTTGACTTGGGAGATTTAGATGGCACAGGGAATGTGCGTACTTCGCTTGTCGATGAATTTGTTTCTAAAGATAAGGTTGATTTTGCCGTGATTGCATCTCCAGCGACATCGCATTACGAGTATGCAAAACTTTGTTTGGAACGCGAAATCTCTGTATTTGTAGAAAAACCGCTTGCAACGCTTGGTGCGCAAGCGCAAGAATTGGTGGATTTGGCTATCCGCAATAATGTGATTTTATTTGTGGCTCAGTCGGAATGTTTTAATTCGGTGTTCTTGAATTTCCGCAAACATTTTATGAATGAAATCGGAGCCGCGGGTTCGTCGTTCCGTTTGGAATTCCGTCGCGAACACAAGTATTCTGCACGTTGCCGCGATGTGAATGTGGCGCTCGATTTGTTGGTGCATGACTTGAGCCTTTGCCTTTCGATGTTCCGCTATGAAGATTTGAAAGTGGAAAAGTTCACGATTTCGAAAAACGAAGACCGTGCGCAAATGCAGATAAGCATTGTAAAAGGCGCTCATGCTGGGGCTGAACTCGACTTTATTGTAGACCGCAATAGCGATATCGATGTGCGGACAATTTCTGTGGAGTTCAGGGGCAATGGTGGCCCGGCTTGCGATTACTCAGTGAGTCTTGCTCCGCATAACGAAAATGGCGAAGTCATCCACATCTCGGATTCGCTCGAAAACGAACACAAGTTCTTTTTGAAGTTGATGGCAGGCGCCTGTACTGAATGGGGTAGGCGAGCCGCACAAAGCGCCGCGAACGCCGTCAAGCTCGCGACAATTACCACCGCGTCGTCCTAAACGAAACAATTATTCGTCACTAAAAAAGTCCGCGACTTTCATCGCGAACTTTTTAGTCTCGTCAGACAGCGAAGCTGTGATTATTTTACTAACCACGGCCTACTTCCTACTGTCTACTAATTACAGCTCAATGCTGCAAGGCTTGGCATTCCAGATTTCTTCGGCGTACTGCTTGATGGTACGGTCAGAGCTGAACTTGCCCATGCGAGCGACGTTGAGGATTGCCATTTCTGCCCAGTGCTTCTTGTCCTGGTAAGCATCGGCAACCTTCTTCTGCATATCCACATAGCTGCGGAAGTCTGCGCAGAGCATGTACGGGTCATGCGACAAGAGCTTTTCTGCAATGTGCTTGAAGGTTTCCGGATGATCCGGGCTGAAGAAGCCAGAAGCGATGAGGTCAATCACGCGGCGGAGATCATCGTCATGCTCGTAGAAGTCGCGCGGACGGTAACCCTTAGCGAGAAGGTCCGTCACTTCTTCAACGGTGAGACCGAAGATGAAGATATTGTCGTCACCGACTTCTTCCTTCATTTCCACGTTAGCGCCGTCGAGCGTGCCAATTGTGAGTGCGCCGTTCAAAGCAAACTTCATGTTACCCGTACCCGAAGCTTCGGTACCGGCGGTAGAAATCTGTTCGGAAAGGTCTGCAGCCGGAATGATCTTTTCGGCGAAGGACACGCGGTAGTTCTCGAGGAACACCATCTTGAGCTTGCCCTTGCAATCCGGATCAGCGTCGATGATAGAAGCCACGGCGTTTGCAAGACGGATAATCTGCTTGGCCATCCAGTAACCCGGAGCGGCCTTACCACCGATCATGATGGTGCGCGGCATGATTTCCTTGCCGTCCTTCACCTGGATGTAAAGGTGGATGGCATGGAGAATGTTCAAGAGCTGGCGCTTGTATTCGTGAATACGCTTGACCTGCACGTCGAAGAACGTGTTCGTGTCGACATCGACATTCTGCGTTGCCTTGAGGTACTTGGCAAGGCGTTCCTTGTTCTGCTTCTTGACTTCCATGAATTTCTTCTGGAAATCGGCGTCCTTGGCGAACTTTTCGAGCTTCTTCAAATCGTCCAAATCCTTGACCCAGGATTCACCAATCTTAGAAGAGATGAGTTTGGACATAGCCGGGTTAGCCTTGCGGACCCAGCGACGCGGCGTCACGCCGTTCGTCTTGTTGTTGAACTTTTCAGGCCACAGTTCGTAGAAGTCCTTGAAGAGCGTCGTCTTGAGGAGGTCGGAGTGGAGTGCTGCCACGCCGTTCACAGCAAACGAACCCACGATGGAGAGGTATGCCATGCGGACCATCTTGCAGCCGCCTTCTTCGATAAGGCTCATGCGGGCGAGACGGTTGTTGTCGCCAGGCCACTTCATGGAAACCATGCGGAGGAAGCGAGCGTTGATTTCGTAAATGATCTGGAGGTGACGCGGCAAGAGCTTTTCGAACAAGCTGACCGGCCATTTTTCAAGAGCTTCCGGCATGAGCGTGTGGTTCGTATAAGCGAACGTGTGTGTCACGATGTCCCAAGCTTCGTCCCATTCGAGGTTTTCGATGTCGAGGAGGATGCGCATCATTTCGGCGATAGAGATTGCCGGGTGCGTATCGTTCAACTGGATGGCGACCTTTTCCGGGAAGAGCTTCCAGTCGTTGTTGTGAAGCTTCTTGAAGCGCTTGATGATGTCCTGCAAAGAAGCTGAGCAGAGGAAGTACTGCTGCTTGAGGCGGAGTTCCTTACCGTTCATGGATGCGTCGTTCGGGTACAAGACCTTGGAAATCGTTTCGGAAAGTTCCATGTCCTGCACAGCGGCGATGTAGTCACCGTTGTTGAAGTAGCTAAGACCGAAGTCGTCAGCGGACTTGGCGCTCCAGAGGCGGAGGTTGTTCACCGTGTTGTTCTTGTAACCCGGGATCGGCGTATCGTACGGAAGGGCCATCACGTAGTCCTTCGTTTCCCAGCGGTTGCGGAGGCGACCGTTTTCGTCCATCCAGCTGACCACGTAGCCGTAGAACGGCACCTTGATGGCGTTAGCCGGGCGTGCGATTTCCCACGGGTTCGGGAGACGCAGCCAGTTGTCCGGCTGTTCTTCCTGTTCGCCATTCACAATCTTCTGGCTGAACATGCCGTATTCGTAACGGATGCCCATACCCGTTGCCGGAAGTTCGAGCGTTGCCATGGAGTCAAGGAAGCAAGCTGCCAAGCGGCCAAGACCGCCGTTGCCAAGCCCTGCGTCCACTTCCTGTTCGCGGAGTTCTTCGAGCGTCATGCCGATTTCGTCAAGAGCTTCTGTGACGGCGCTTTCGACATCGAGGTTCAACACGGAGTTGCCGAGCGTACGGCCAATCAAAAATTCGAGAGAGAGGTAATAGACGCGCTTGACGTCTTTTTCGTAATAGGTGTTCTGCGTCTTGATCCAACGGTCAACAAGACGGTCACGCACGGCGTAAGCCACAGCGAGGAACTTTTCGTGGTCCGTCACCGTGTATTTGCTGCGGGCGAGCGTGTGGTGGATGTGGTCGGTAAATGCCTTGCGGAAGGCTTCCGCATCGGTACCGAGCACGGTAATGTCACTTGCTTTCTTGGTAGTTTTAGCCATAAATCTAACCTGCCTGGTGTTGGTTATTTAATCCATGGAAAGTTTAGAAATTTTTACGAGATTTGCAATACGTTAATTCTGTAAACCATAGTTGTAAGCCTTTTCAGGATGTGTAAGTTTTAAATAAAAGTGCAGCCCGCATCTCGCGAGCTGCACTTTCGATTACAATTGTCCGGGGAGCACTAGCTTTTTCTTAGGCGGAAAGTTTGCTTCGTACTTCTCGAATTCTTCGGGCATTCGTTCGGTCACGAAATAGCCCTCGGGGTCTTTGTACGAACCCGTCACTCCGTCCAAGAATCCCTCGTCGAGTTCCTTGCACAAGAAGTATGGCGCGTCGCTGTTCGGGTCGTCGGCGTAGCGGATGCTCTTGGTGTAAGCGGGGACGAATCCGCTCTTGCCGTAGAATCCGATGTTTCCGACGATGAGCAGGCAACCGGCGCCCATTTGGCGCGCGAGTTCCATGGAATAGTCGAGGAGTGCCTTGCCGTAGCCCTGTCGCTTGTAGTCCGGATGGATGCTGATGGGCCCGAAGGTCATCATGCGGATTTTGCGTCCGTCGTCATCATCGATTTTCGACCACGCGTACATTACGTGTCCGATAATTTGTCCGTCAACTTCCATGACAAGCGAGAGCTTCGGGATAAAGCTTGGATCGTTCCTATAATGGTGGAGGACAAAATGCTCCACGCAGCCGGGACGGTAAACGTTCCAGAAGGCTTCTCGGGTGAGATTTTCGACGATTTTAAAGTCGCGCGGTTGTTCCGTGCGGATATTGTATTTTTTCATTGTTTATCTCCAAAATTTTTGTGTGAATCGGCACAAACACCTTGGAAGACCGCCTTGAAAACATTTGTCTTCCAAGGCGCTAAACAATGAACCAATATTTACTAGATAACATCCAGCCTCTGATAAAAGTGATGTACTAAATATAAATAGTTTAGCGAAGTTTGGGGTGAAAATACGTTTTTTTTGATGAATTGCAAATTTTAGGTGTTGTTATACAGTGTTTATGAAACTTTTACGAGGAAATTTTTCGGAAAAATCTAAATTTCAATGTTAGTATATAAGGATTTTTTGAAAATGAAAAATATTTCCGCTAAGTATCTTGTGAGCGCCCTTTTTGTGGGGCTTATGTTTGCCGGCTGTGGTGATGATTCTACCAGCACTTTCCCTGCCGCTCCGAATACGGGGGCTGTATCTTCGTCAAGTGTCGATCAGCCGCAAAGCCAGCCTGGTGATGCCCAGTCTTCTTCAAGCGAAAATATCGCTTCTAATCCGGTGTCTAGTTCGTCGGTTCTTGCGGAATTGGGATCGTCGAGTTCGTCTGTGGAAACTTCTACTCCGGCGTCAAGCGCTGGTGAAATTCCGCCCGGCACGGAATTCTATACATTCGAGACAACTCCGGGTGTTCTTGCGCTTGCTCCAGATGACGATGGATTCTATGATGCTGGCGATGTTTATAAGGCCGTTCCAAAGACTAGCAAGATTGCATTTGTTCTTCGCCATTCCAAGCGTTCCAAAAACAATACGGGTAAGGAGTCCCAGCTGACTCCGATTGGCGTTCAGATGGCACAGACGCTAGGAACAAAGCTTGCTGGCGATGAAACTTTCTACTATGCTTCGACGGACTTTGTACGTACGCGCGCGACCTGTGAAAATATTGCTACGGGCCGTGGTGAAGCTGATGTGAATGTTGCTACGTGGGACGGCATTAATGGTAGCTATTTCTTGACGGTGCCTAGCGATACGCTTGATGCACTTGTGGCTAAGCGCGGCGGCAATCCGCGATATATCGCTCAATACGCTTATGGCGTTCCGTATACGAATGCAGCTGTTGCTGCTGTTATCCCAGCGTATTTCCACGACTTTTTTCAACGCGGAAATCAGTTTATCAATGAGGTGATTGTTGCCAACATGCCTTCTTGGAAGCGTGTAAGCGTCCTCGTAAGCCATGATATGCTGGTAGCTCCGCTTATTATCCTCGTCTCGAAGAGAACGGTCGACTTGAAAATTTATGAAACGGCAAACCACTGGGTCAATTACCTCTCGGGCATTGCTGTGATTGTCGATGAGGCTGGCGTGGTGACGGCGCTCCCTGTCCGTGGCGATTCCGTTGGCTGGATGATTCCAAGAGAAGAAGTCGACGAAGGCGTTTAAGGCTTTTGAGGTTTCGATGAAGGTCGCACTCCTCGGTTCTACGGGCCTTGTCGGCAAGAATGTCGCCCGGCTGCTCGCTCAGTTGGACGAGGTTGATTGCGTTTTTTGCCCGGTGCGTTCGGTCCCAGACTTGAATGCGCTGGGCATTTTTAATGGCTCCTCGAAGTTCAATTTTGAGGCGGTGGATTTTGATGCCTTGCTTAGCGCAAAACCCGAAGAACAATGGGCGTCTAGTGTTTGCAAAAACTTTACCGGTTGCGATGCCGTGATTTGCTGCTTGGGAACGACGCTCAAGCAGGCGGGGAGTAAGCCTGCCCAGGAAAAGGTCGATTTGCGTTTGCCGCTTACGCTTGCTGCACTTGCGAAGCATCAGGGCGTCAAGCATTTTCTGTGCATCAGTGCCATGGGCGCAAATTCACACTCGCCGTTCTTCTACAACCGCTTGAAAGGTCAACTTGAAGAAGGCCTCACGATGATGGGTTTTGAATCGCTTACGCTCGTGCGTCCGTCACTGCTCTTGGGCAAGCACAAGGACAAGCGCTTTGGCGAAGAGCTGATGCAAAAGCTTTTCGGGGCGCATCCGGAATGGGTGCCGGCGCATTTTCGTCCGGTGCGTGCAGAAACCGTTGCCGCTCATCTCGTGGCGAACTTGCTCAAGCCTCCTGTGGACCACGTTTGCGCAACCGATGGCGTAAAAGGCAAGCGCATCGTCTATAACCGCCAACTCCGTGAACTGTAATGTCGTCATGCTCGTCATTTAATGCGAACGTGCCCGCTGTTTAAAGTTGTCATGTTCGTCTTTTAATTCTGTCATGCCCGCTGTTTAAAGTTGTCATGTTCGCCTTTTAATTCTGTCATGCCCGCCTCCGAGCGGGCATCTCCTTTTTATAGCAGAATATTTTTAATTTTTATAAAAAATTTAACGGAGGTCTCATGACGTTAGTCGTCTTTATTCTTTACTTGCTGATGATGCTTGGCATCGGAGCGTATTTCTCTCGCAAGGCGAACAGCCTGAACGCCTATTACCTCGGCAACCGCGGTATGAACAAGTGGGTGGTCGCCATGTCCGCCCAGGCGTCTGACATGAGCGGCTGGATGCTGATGGGCCTCCCGGGCGCCGTGTTCGTGAGCGGTTTTTCCGAAGCTTGGATTGGTATCGGTCTTGTTATCGGTACGTACTTCAACTGGAAAATCGTCGGTCGCAGGCTCCGCAAGTACAGCCATTTCTGCGGTGACTCCATTACTCTCCCGGACTTTTTCTCGAACCGTTTCCGCGACAATAAGGGTATCATCCGCGTGATAGCCTCGATTTTCATTCTCGTGTTTTTCCTGTTCTACACGGTTTCGGGCTTTGTCGCCTGCGCTAAGTTGTTCGGAACCATCTTTGGTATGAACTACACGACGGGGCTTATCCTTGGTGCGGTCGTGGTGGTGAGTTACACGTTTATGGGTGGCTTCTTTGCCGTGTGCTGGACAGACTTTATCCAGGCTTCGATGATGCTTATCGCAGTCCTCGTGATTCCGCTGATGATCATGAGCGGCTCGGGCGGTTTTGCCTCGACGATGGATGCGGTGAATGCCCAGAATCCGTACTTGATGAGCCTTTTCACGAACGCAACGACGGGCAAGTCCATTGGCCTTATCGCGCTGATTTCTAGCCTCTCTTGGGGCCTTGGCTACTTTGGCATGCCGCACATCCTCGTGCGCTTCATGTCCATCAAGAACGCCGAAGAAATCAAGGATTCCCGCCGTATCGCCATGACTTGGGTGATTATCTGCCTTGCCGCAGTCGTGATGATCGCTCTCCTCGGTCGCTATTACGTGACGGCTCACGGTATCACCGTTGATGACCCGGAACGCATTTTCATGATTCTCTGCCAGGCTCTTTGCCACCCGGCGATTGCTGCCATCCTTATGGCCGCCATTCTCGCCGCTATCATGAGTACCGCAGACTCCCAACTCCTCGTGTCTGCATCTGCATTCAGTAACGACCTTTACAAGCACTTGTTCCGCAAGAACGCAAGCAACAAGGAAGTGATGTGGGTGAGCCGTGGCGTGGTCGTGGTGATTACGCTTATCGCTGTGATTGTCGCAATGCAGGGCGCTCCGAGTGCCGACGGCGTGAAGCACGGCAAGAGCTTCCTTGATGTGGTGATGAGCCTCGTGAGCTTTGCCTGGGGCGGTTTCGGCGCAACGTTTGGCCCGATTATGTTGCTTGCCCTCTTCTGGAAACGCACGACTCTTGCAGGCGCTGTCAGCGGTATGCTCGTGGGTGGCCTTACGACGTTTATCTGGAAATTCTACCTCTCCGGTTTTTCTGCCGAAATCTTCCAGATTTACGAACTCGTGCCGGGCTTTATCCTCTCCTTCGTGACGATTGTCGTCGTGAGCCTTTTGACCAAGGAACCCTCTGCCGAAATCCAGCTGGAATTTGACCGCGTGGAAAGCACGAGACTTTCTGACATTAAACTATAAGTTGACAAATGCGTCAGGCGAGCGAAGCGTCAATGCTTGCATTGACATTTCCGAGCCTAGCATTTGGTACTTGAGCATAGCGAAAGTACAAAGCACTCGCCTGAGCGATATGAAGTTGTAGGTGAACAAAGGCGTAATCCTAACGCCTGATTGTTCAATTGTCATTATTTTGTGTAGGGCTGGTCATGAATGTGACTGGCCTTTGTTTTTTGTTTGTAATGGCTGTGAATTTATACAAAAAGACTTTTCTATTAGTAGCATGATTTTGTAGTTTCGCCGTCACATGATAATCAAATGATTTTCATTGCGAACAATTTATAAGGAGGTTTTGTATGTTCAAAAAATTAGTTCTCGCCGCTGCATTTTGTGCAACCGCATCTTTTGCAACTTGGGACAAATTCCCAGTCCTTGAAGATCACAAGGGAGAAATGGTTGTCGGTACTGAATTTAACAGGCGGGGAGAATTCGATCTCTTGCAGCTTACGCCTTATTTAGGCACTCGTTTTACGGTTTTGCCAAATTTGGAATTGGCCATGTTGCTCCCATACTATGTGAATTTGAACATGAACAACGATAACGGACTTTCAAATCCGAAACTTATGGCGCGATACCAGATTACGCCATCTGTGAACGTATTCTTGGATGCCTCAGTTCCTGTAAGTGAAGGGTACTTTATTTACAAAGCGTGGGTTTTCAATTTCGGTGCTCAATTTTCTCAGAACTTCGGAATTGTTAATCTCGGCGCGGAATTGGGCTTTGCTTTGAACACGGAGGGGGATAATGATTTTACACCTCCGTTTAGACTTAATTTTGGCGTTGAAACTGATTTTAAGCTAGGCGCGTTCACTCCATTTGTCGGTGCCGATGTTCTGATGTTGCTCGGCAAGTTCACTGAAGATGGAGAAAATGTTGGAAAAAGTTATACGGGGGAGTCCGTGGTCTATCCATATCTCGGTTTAAAGTATGCAATCACCCCGAATGTTAGCGTGCAAGCTTCCGCAAAGACTGCGTTCGGTCATGAGGATTTGACTGGTTCGGATACTCCGGTTATAGCCGACCTTAGTGTTAAAATGGCGTTCTAATAAATTAGATGGTGGGGGAAGTCTCCCCCTCGCTTCCATCGGCATTCTCAGCGGACCAAGGTCCTTGAGCCTGCCGAAGGGTCGCTACCCCTTCTAACGGGCTTCAGGCGCCAGCCCGTAACGCCTGGCTTATCGCTACGCGATAATTCCTAAATTCTTTCCACGGGCTTCGCCCACGAAAGAATTTAGTCGCACCTTCGACCCCGAGGGGTCTCGTGTCCAGTCAATTTCAGTATAAAACAAAAAAGACGTCGTTAGGACGTCTTCTTTGTTTTAGAGCGGGAAAAGGGAATGATGGCTGCACCAGTCACCTTGCTTACGCAAGGCTGGCTTGCCACCCTTTGGGCTTATCGCTACGCGATAATTCCTAAACAACTCGTATGCACTTTGTGCATCTCGTTGTTTAGTCGGCCCCTCTTCTCGGGTCCTCGTCCAGCATCTGACTACAAAACAAAAAAAAGACGCTTTGCAGCGTCTTTTTTTAGAGCGGGAACGGGAATGTCAAAGTCCAGTCCCCGCTTCGCGGCTGGACTTTGACCCTTCGGGCTTGCGCTCACAGCGTTCGCGTCAAGCGCAAAATTCGTCTCTTCGCACTTCGTGCATGAGCCGAATTTTGTCGCACCCTCGACCCCAAGGGGTCGAACATCCGACCCATATCAACACAAAAATAAAAGAACCACTCTGAAAGTGGTTCTTTTATTTTAAAGCGGGAAAAGGGACTCGGACCCTCGACCCCGACCTTGGCAAGGTCGTGCTCTACCAACTGAGCTATTCCCGCGGGTTGACCCAATTATAGAAATAAATTTTGTAGTTATAAAGGGGTGCGGGTCGAAAAAAGTGAAAAAATCTTTGTTTGGAGCGGGAACACGCATCTCGTTGTTTAGTCGGCCCCTCTTCTCGGGTCCCCGTCCAGATTACGATATAAAAAAGAAAACCACCTTTGTAGGTGGTTTTTCTTTTTCGAGCGGGAAAAGGGAATGATGGCTGCACCAGTCACCTTGCTTACGCAAGGCTGGCTTGCCACCCTTCGGGCTTATCGCTACGCGATAATTCCTAAATTCTTTCCACGGGCTTCGCCCACGAAAGAATTTAGTCGCACCCTCGACCCCGAGGGGTCTCGTGTCCAGTCAATTTCAGTATAAAACAAAAAAGACGTCGTTAGGACGTCTTCTTTGTTTTAGAGCGGGAAAAGGGACTCGGACCCTCGACCCCGACCTTGGCAAGGTCGTGCTCTACCAACTGAGCTATTCCCGCGGGGTGACCCAATTATAGAAATAAAATTTGTAGTTATAAAGGGGATTGGCTGAAAAAAGTGAAAAATTTTTGTTTAAGAGCGGGAGCATGTGTCTCGTTGTTTAGTAGGTGGTTTACTTTTAATAGAGCGTGAAAAGGGATTGTTGGCAATCAGTCCCCGCTTCGCGGCTGCTTGCCAACCCTTCGGGCTCGCGCTCGCAAACTCGCGTCGAGCGCATAATTTGTCTCTTCGCACTTCGTGCATGAGCCCAATTATGTCGCACCCTCGACCCCGAGGGGTCTCGTGTCCAGTCAATTTCAGTATAAAACAAAAAAGACGTCGTTAGGACGTCTTCTTTGTTTTAGAGCGGGAAAAGGGACTCGGACCCTCGACCCCGACCTTGGCAAGGTCGTGCTCTACCAACTGAGCTATTCCCGCGGGGTGACCCAATTATAGAAATAAAATTTCCAATTGTAAAGGGGCTGGGGTAAAAAAATTATATTTTTTTTTTGCGTTAAACAAGGTGTTTCATGTTCGGTATTTATATTCATGTTCCATTTTGCGCGAAGATTTGCGATTACTGCGACTTCCGCGTGATGCCTGCGAATGCTCGGCTGTTCGAAGAATATGCAGGCTTGCTGGAACGTGAAATCCGTGCTTTTGCGGCGGCGCATCCCGTATTACATTCGGAATCGTCCCAAAACGTTCTTTCGCAAGCGCGGACGCTTTATCTCGGTGGCGGTACTCCTTCTATTTTGCCGAGCGCGTGCCTGGAACGGATTTTCGCGGTGCTTGAGGATTGTGGCGTTCGCATGGATGCCCTGGACGAAGTCTCGATGGAATTTAATCCGGAATCGTGTACCGAAGAATCTGTGCAGACGGCGCTTTCATGTGGTGTACGTCGCTTTAGTCTTGGTCTCCAGACTTTTTCGCAAACGCTCTTGGACCGCATTGGCCGCAGGCACACGGTGGAACGTGGCTTTGAAGCGCTGCGGTTGTTGACCTCGCTTCCGCGGGCGAAAGTTTCGGCGGACTTGATGTTTAATTTGCCGGGGCAGTCGGTGGATTCTTTCTTGAGCGATGTGGACCGCTTGTCGGATTTTCCGCTTGGGCACTTGAGCTTTTATGGCTTGAATGTGGGTGAGCGGGCGCTTTTGGGCGGTCGCGTAGCACGTGGTGAAGAAGAAATTGATGAAAGTTTGTACGAGCCGATGTATTTAGGCGGTGTCGAAATTCTTGAAAAAAAAGGCTTTGCGCGTTACGAAGTCTCGAATTTTGCAAAGCCTGGCGACGAAAGCCTGCACAACATGAACTATTGGAATCGCGGCGAGTACATTGGCTTTGGACCGGGTGCGCACAGCTATTTTGATGGTCGCCGTTTTTGCGCTCCGGAAATCTACCCGCGCTGGCGCGATTACGTGAATGCGGGTTCGCCAGATTCCTCGCTCACGTATGACGACCTTGATGCTGACGACATCCTAACGGAACGCGTGTGGCTTTCGCTGCGCCAGCGTTCCGGGCTGGACTTAAACGCACTTGCCGCTGACGGAATTACTGTTTCGCCGGAAGGCTATGGGCTATGGGTCAAGAAAGGTTTTGCAACGCATGAAGGCGGAATCCTCAAACTCGTCGGCCGTGGCTGGATTTTTATGGATAGCATCGTGACTGACGTGCTGAACGCTTGCCGCTAGTGTTTTCTTAAAAAATGCCCCGTCGGAGCGGGGCATGACAAGTTCTTGCTTTGGGGAAAGGGGAGTACTAATTGCTCCAAACTCATTCCCCAAGGACAAACGCGACTGCTTTTTCGAGGTCCTCTTGCTGGCGTTTATGCACTTCGCCGTATCGTGCAAGGCCGCGGGATGCGTACATCGCGTAAATGTCCGGATCCAGCAATTGAATCATGCGGTTCTTGATTTCGCTCACGGAATAAGGGTCAAAATAAAGTGCAGCATTTTCGCAGACTTCGGGCACAGAGGTCGTGCCGCTCGCGGCCACGGGCACGCCATAACGCATTGACTGCACCGGCGGATAGCCAAAACCTTCGTTCAAGCTCGGGAAAATAAACGCATACGCATTTTTGTGCAAGAATTCGAGTTCCTTGGATTCCACATAGCCGAGGAAAACAAACGCATCCTTGTTGCGGATATGTTTGCGGTAAACTTTCACATTCGTTGCACCCGTAATCACGAGCTTCATATCAAACAAGTGATTTGTCGAACGCATCATTGTTACAAGTTCATCGAACGCCTTGACCGCACGCAGATTATTCTTTTCCCAGCGGGCACCGCTCGTAAGCAAAAAGAACTTTTTCGGCTTCACTCCTGGCGGCAAGAACCCTTTCGGTTCGTAATCCAGCATCGGGCTATAAAAAACCGGGATTTCTTTGTCTAGAAGCTCCGGAAAGAACGACTTGATGGAGGCTCTGCTATGTTCGCTCACGGTAATGCATTCGGCACGGCCATCGGCAATGCGGGCCGCCAAATCGCGGTACTTAGGCGCATAGAAATACTTTTTCCAAGAGTCGCGGTAACGCACCAGCGCTTCAAGCTTTTGCGCAAGCTTTTTTGCAAAGCCAACGCCTTGCCAGCTGTACTGCATTTCAAGGGCTCGTACGCCGTGCCACGTGAACACAAAACGCTTTACCTGAATTTGCCATTTGCTTTCGAGCGAGTAAAGCGGCGTGTAGAACGCATCAATCGCATTTTCGTCGATAATCTGCTGCGGCGTTTTTTGGGCAATGTCAAAAAGCGGAATGCCACATTTTTCGCAAGCCGCAATAATATCCGGAGCCAAATACTTTCGGCTATCGTAAACGCAACTGAACTTTGCACCACGTTTTACAAGCGCCCAGAAAATCACTTCGCCATAAGAGCCGCCACCGTGAAACTTTGCGCTGTGAATCGGCTGCACCGCCACAAGATTGAAAAGCAAATTCATAAACGCCCCCTAGAAAAGCTTGCCCAAGATTTCCAAAGGCTTCACGAGGAAAGGCATTTTCTTGTACAGCCAGGCGAGAGACTTTGCAAACGCATAACTACGGATAATATAAGCACCCGCAGCGCCGACTTTATTCGTCTGGTACATGAACGCATCCTTCGCATGCGCAATCACGTCATCGTAATACTCGTTGATGTGAATGGACTTGTCCGCATTTACCGTCACAGGGAGACTCTTCAAGTTCGTATAAAAGTCCTTGCGCAAAATCTTCGGCAAAAAGATGTTCATCGATTCCGGCACCTTGCGGCCACGCGTATCGATAATGCGCGAACCAAAGAAATGCAACACCTTCGCCGTCGGCAAGAATCGGTTGCCATAAGCCAGCTGGCAGTTCCAGCCGCCATCCATCTTCTTCGTGATGTAACCAAACTTATAGTTCGTCTCAGCAAGCGAAGCCATGTCATACGGGAAGTTCTTGGAAACGCAGTAAAGCCAAAGTTCATGCCACGTCTTAAAGAATTCGTGGGCTTCCGGCGTATCGGCGGCAAACATCACGCCCCCGTTAAAAATTTCATCGTTCAGAATCGGCGAAAAGCCCATCATCTTCGCGTTGTTCAAGACCTTCTTACGGTTAATCGCTTTCGACAAGTTCGTGTGGAAGTCGAGTACCGCATAAATACCGCCGCGCCATTCGTCCGGAATCGAGAGGTCATCGACAATCGCGATGTCCGAATCCATGTACAAGAAGTCGCCATCAACCACATTGCGCATCACCGTCTTGAGGTAACGCGAACGCAGCATCGGCGTGAACTTTTCATCAAGCGTCAAAACCTTGAGTTCATCAACAGCGTCCTTCAAGACCGCACGCGGGCCCGTCAGAGTTTCGGCCGTTTTGTCGTCCGTTAAAAGCGTCACGAACGCATTCGGGTTATGGACGCGCAGCGAAGCAATCGCCACAAGCGTCTGCTCGCAGAAAAAGTCCTTCGGGGAACTCGTCAACACAAAAAGATATTTGACTGAGGGCATAAAAATCCTTAAAATTCTACAGGCTTTTTCGACTCGTAGCTGTTGAGCACATCGTCCATCGTCTGCTTTTTCTTGAACATTTTCATGATGATAATTGGCAAACGCCTAAAGAAACGGCCAATCCGATGAGAAAGCGGTCTCCAACTGCCGCTCGTCACGTGAATCGCCACCGGCTTGTAATCCACGTCATCGCAGCTCGGCAAGAAAATCTTGCTCGGATAAATCGTCATTCCTTCATCGAGATGCTGCATTTTGTTCTTATAGACAAAACCAAAATCAATTGCGGTATGGGCATAAACGTAAGGAGAAATGTTCTCGATATTCAGTTTGCCGCCCGGCAAAATAAACTTTTGATTTTCATAATAGGACATGCACTTCTTGAGGAACGGATGGTTCGCCTCACCTCCAAAGATCGCAGCTTGGAAAGCAAGCCCCGGGAGCGGAATCAAGTCCCTGTTCTTTTTCGTGCCGTCTTCATTCAGCATTTTCCAGGACTTGTTTCTCTTGAAATGTGTCGTAAATTCGATATTCGTGAAATAGCGATTATCCAGGAACTCGTCAAAACTGCGATACAAATAGACATCGCTGTCCAGATAAATTCCACCTTCGGTCGCTACGGCATAAAGACGGATGTAATCGCTTGCAAAAGCCCATTTGGAAAGGCTCACGGCCTCGCGAACGAACGGAATCGAATCAATAATTTTTTGGCACCTTGCCATATCCCAGTGGATAATTTCGTAATCGGGACAATGACGCTTCCAACTGTCAATGCAAAGTTGAGCCAAGTGCGGAAGCGGGTCGTTAGAAAGCCAGATGTAATGTATTTTCTTAGGAATCATGCTATTAATCTATAAAAAAATCGTTAACTATTTCCTGATGAAAAATTCTTTTTCGCAAGTCCCTGTTTCCAGAACGTCAAAAGAAGGAGCAAAATCACGATTCCGTAGAACACGCCCTTGCTCACAAGAGTCGGAGAGATGACCGTATTCACGGCAATGTAAATCGTCACGAGCGACACAATCCAAATGCCCTGAATGATAAGGCTCTTTCGGTATGGCCAGTAACCCATCTTGCGGAGATACGCATTCATCCAGACGCACTGCAAAACTTGATACGACATGCAAGAGAGCGCAGCGCCCGCAATACCGAAAATCGGAATACAGATGCGGTTCATTGTCACCGCAAATACAAGCGACACGATGTTCATCATCAACATGAACTTGCTCTTGCCTAGGCCCGTCACTACGGCACCGGACAAACCGAAGAAGCCGTTAATCAAGTTCCCGATAATGAGGATTCCAAATACGGCCACCGGATTTTCTTTTGTGATAAACGATTTTCCGGCAATCATCATCGTCTGCTCCGGGAACAGCACAATGAAAAATCCAATCGCAAGCTGGATAATCGTCACCATCGATACGCAATACGAGAACACCGGCTTCAAATCCGTCTTCAAGCGTTCCCTGGACATTCCCGCCACAACGGGCTGTAAAATCGGGTCATAGCTGCTACGGATAGTCTTGAGACCGTTGGAAACCGTTACCATCACTGCATAAATGCCGACCGCTTCCGGTCCTAGCAGGGCTAGCACCATCCACATGTCCACGCGCAGCAAGAACGACGCGATGATTTCCGTGAAACCAATGGGAATAGAAAAGTCCAACAGTTCTTTCGGCACCCATTTACTCGTAATCCATTCTATCTGCGGGAACTGTTTGTTTATCAGGAATATATAAACGAATATACCAAGCATGTTCGAGACAAAGAAACCGACCGGAAGCGCTAATTTGTCATCAAAGCCGGTGTAATGGAGACAAAGGGCGATAATCGGCGCCAAGGTCATCACCACAAATTCGTTGATGAAAATCTTGTACTGCGGATGTCTATTGCCGTCAGATGCGCCCGCAAACAGGAGCAATATGGTAAACGGAATGATTGAAAGAGCATACAAAGAAATTTCCGCAGACGAAAGCATCGCAAGTCCGGTCGAAATGCTTTGCAGTCCAAAGTACGCACCGACCCAAATGACACTTGAAATCACAAGCGCAATGATACATGCCACCTTAAGCGATTCGATGATTCCTTCGTGAGCGGGACGGCCACAGACCTTATTTTGTGGTAAATGGCGAAGCAAGCCCTTGTCAAGACCGATAACCGATACACGGGCAAGCGTCAACACCAAAAGTTGCGTCGAAACGTATATACCGAAAATTTCCTTGCCAAAAACACGCGCAATAACGATGGTGAGAACCGGCGCAATGACCTTAAGCCCCGTTCCAATAAGCGTAATTAAGGTGCTTTTCTGTAAATATTTTTTATCTGCCTGTATTGAGTCCATATCACTAATAACAAAAAAAGTAGAACTCCAATTTAGAAAATACTATGTAAAATAGAACCCAGTCAAAAAGGCCTTCCGATGAAAAGACTTAAAATTTCGATGAATTGCGTAAAAAACAAAAAAATTTACTACATTATACGGCATGGTAAAATTCAGTCAAACTTCTTGGCAATACGGCACTCTTTCGGACACGCTTGATATTTTGCGTTATGCGCCAATGTCCTTGTCCGTCGGAACGAACGCCGTTCTATACTACACGTTGCCCAAGAACATTGAGTCTGGCGAGTTTATCCGCTACACCATTATGGCGGGTTTCAGAAAATTAAGTTGGACTGGCATCATTGGAGCGGTCACACCGGGCAAGACGAACAACGTCATCGAAATTGCTGTACGCCTTGGCGAAGGCCCATTCCGTGGTTTTACCGCTACGCACAAGTTTGATTCCGTCAAGGGAATGACGACCTGTTTTGATGATCTCTCGTTCCAGGGATGCAAGGATTTTGCAGAAGACACGTTCGCAATTGTCATGAACAGCGCTAGCCTGGTTTACGCCATGAAGGCTAGAGAAATGGCTCGCGAACAAATTGCTATTGTAGAAGCAAAGAAGAAGACGCAGGCTTTCGAAGCGTTGGATCAGTCCGCAACCGCCGGATAAAATCATGTACAAGTCCCTCGAACAGGCCCTGCTGGATTTGGAAAAAGCGGGAATGCTCAAACGTATTCACGCCGAAGTCGATCCGCATTTAGAAATGGCCGAAATCGCGAGGGAAAATTTTAGGCAAGGTGGCCCAGCACTTCTTTTTGAACATGTCAAAGGGAGCAAGTTCCGTGCCGCCTGTAACATTTTCGGAAGCGACGAACGATTCAATTATCTGTTCCGGGATGGTTTTGGGCAGACAAAAATCGCCGTTCAATTCAAATCAAACCCGGTCGATTTTTTCAAAAACGCCTTAAAACGCCCAACGCCTTCGGAACTGCTGCGATTGTTCAAAGCGGCTGGTGCAGGTATCAAATCGCTCCCTAGGCGTTCCGGTAGCATCAAGGACTTCGAGGAATGCAGCCTTAGCGACTTGCCACAGCTGGTCAGCTGGCCGCTAGACGGCGGAGCGTTCATCACGCTCCCGCAAGTCGCCACACGCCCGAGTGAAAATGCAAGCATCATGCAGACAAACGTGGGCATGTACCGCATCCAGATTTCAGGGAATGAATACATCCCGAACGAAGAATGCGGATTGCATTACCAAATCAAGCGCGACATCGCAAGGCACCACCAGAAGGCTCTTGAAGAAGGTCGGCCGCTCAAGGTGAGCGTATTCATTGGCGGGCCTCCATCGCACACATTTGCAGCCGTGATGCCCATGCCCGAGAACCTCTCGGAGCTCTTGTTTGCAGGCATGCTCGGCAACCGCCGTTTCCGTTACTTTGAACATGACGGTTACCTTGTCTCTAGCGATGCTGATTTTTGCATTCTCGGCGAACTTGAACCCGGTTTAAAACCCGAAGGTCCATTTGGCGACCATATCGGCTATTATTCCGGCAAACACGATTTTCCTTGTATGAGAGTCCAAAAAGTGCTTTGCAAAAAGAACGCCATTTTTCCGTTCACGGTCGTCGGTCGCCCGCCCCAAGAAGATACACTCTTTGGCAAGTTCATTCACGAAATCACAAAGCCAATGGTTCCCGCTTCGCTCCCGGGCGTTTACGGGATTCACGCAGTCGATGATGCTGGCGTACACCCGCTTTGCCTAGCACTCGGTTCTGAAGCGTTCCGCCCGTACACTCGCCCAGAAGAGCGCGAGCCGATGGAACTTTTAAAGACCGCAAACGCGCTGCTCGGATTCAACCAAGCGAGCCTCACCAAGTATTTGCTGATTGCCGCAAAAGAGGACGCTGCGGGAATCTCTGCTGACACGAAAGCCGTCGCAAATAAAACCGCCGCGAGCCTCGATGTAAACAACGTTCCCGCATTCTTCACGCACGTTCTCGAACGAGTCCACTTTGACCGTGATTTACATTTCCAGACGGCGACGACCATCGACACGCTCGACTACACAGGCACAAGCCTCAACCACGGCTCTAAAGTCGTTATTGCAGCCGCAGGAGCAAAGATTCGCGAACTCCGCAACAATCCGGGCGATTTAAAAACGCTTTCGCTCCCGCAAGGATTCAAGAATGCGACCATCGTGATGCCCGGCGTGCTCATGATCGATGGCCCGGCGCATCTCGAGAACGGCAACGAAACATTCCGCGAGTTCAAAGAAGCCCTCGCCCATTGGGAATTCCGCGAAAGCTATCCCTGGATTTCCATCATCGACGAAGGTGCCGCGAATGTTACCGCAAACAGCGAAGCAAGCTCGAGTAATATCTTGAGTGATTTTCTCTGGCTCACGTTTACGCGTTCCGACCCTGCCCAAGATATTTACGGTCTCGACGAAGCTGTCGAAAACAAGCATTGGAAATGCAAGGCGCCGTTGATTATCGATGCCCGCATCAAGCCGCACCATCAAAAGCAACTCACCGTCCCCGCCGAAATTACCGCCAAGGCAAGGCAAATCCTCAAAGAGGCAGGAGTTCTGTAAGTGCGCATCGTGTTACTACTTGTTGCAGTTGCTGTTGCCATGGCTAGCGCCTACGAAGGCGGTTGCGGAACATTAAATATTCTTCAGAACAAAAAAAAGAACAGGCTTACATTAACGGCGTCAACGCAGTACGATAGTTACAAGTGTCGCTACGAACAATATTACGATACGGTCTATTCCATCGAAACACCTCACATACAAGTTTTCTATGTGTTGAGTGGACCACATGCGACAACAAAAGCCTTCGCCGATAGCACAGCCCAAAGCATGGAAGCCGCCTGGAAATTTTATATCAACCAGATGGAAATGCGCTCTCCCAAAGGCCCTAAAATATCTTACCATTTCCAGCAGAAAGTAAAAGACGGCTTGTATCCCGTCGAAATCATTGATATTGGACAAATTCGCGATTCCGAAATAAATCAATGCCCTTCTTGCTATGGTTTAACGCTCCAGCAAGACAATAACGAAGCCACACAAATATTCATGGACAACGATTTCTTTTATGGTTCGTTCCAGCGTGACAAGAAAGATACCTTGTTTGTCGGTAAGGATACTTGCATTTATTATAAATCTCAAAATCCATTACGCAATAGCGCTCACAACTTCTCGTACACGGATGAATGGGCTAAAGGCATTCGGCTCACGTCGTTCCATGAATTTTACCACGCTGTACAACTTCGCTATCTCAACGTCGTTTATGACAATACCTTGTTTTGGTTCGAGGCGTCTGCCACAGGATTTGAAGAAGTCACAAACCCGGGCGTAGACGATTACTTTGCGTACTTGCCTAGTTTCTTTAGTGAGATGGGAATCCCTCTATACAGGCTCTCATCGACTAGCAATAATAAAATATACGGCACTTCGACGTTGTTTCTTTATTTGTACCATAAAATTGCAAAGGATGTAGATAAAAATATTTGGGAAAATTACTCAAAGTCTCCGACTCAAAGTTTTGAAACTCAGTTGGGAAAATCTCTTCAAAAGTATAATCTAGACGCCGATAGCGTGTTCCACGATTATTCCGTTCTGCTTTCGCTTTCTGGAAAGAGTAGCCTTTCGATTCCCAAAAAAGAATGGATTAACGAAGACCAAGTGGAATGGCCTTCTGCCCGGTTCTATATGGAAGATGAAGTAAAACCCGAAGTTGAAAGTTTGGCCTTTGAATTTTATCGCGCTTCACAAAATTCCTATACTCCGGATTTTACAAACTTTATCGGTAAGGCTTCGGTCATCACCTTCAACGACGGCCATGCGACCATTCATAAAATCCAAAACGCAAGGTCCATTGGCAGCTTAGCGTCTGCTCTTTCTTCAAGCGATTCTGCAATTTGGGTGTTCAGCCGTTTGGGAAAATCCGAAAGCATTCCGATTGTAACCAAAGATGCGCCCCCGCATGCGTTCCCTGTTCCGTGGCGTGAAGGCGCGCTCTGCTTTGCGCCGCTCCCTCGTGACAAGAAGTTCTTTGAAATCCGCAATCGGCGCGGTGATTTGGTGGCCCAGCAAAAATACGAAGGAACCTCGTTCTGCTTGCAAGAAGACCAAGTCAAAGCGATGATGTCCCCTGGCGTCTATCGATTCCGCGTTGGGAATAAGGGCAAAACGTCGAGCTTTATGGTGATTTATTAGCAAAAAGAAAAAAGGGGGCTGAGCCCCCTTTTCGTTGAAAGACTTTGACTACTTGTTAATTGCCGCAAGGAACGCGTCTTTCTTTTCTTGCAAGAAGTCCTTGCTGTTGTACTTGCGGATACGGCGGAGTGCCTGGTCACGCAGCTGACGTACACGTTCGTGGGAAATGTTCATGGATTCGCCCACTTCGCGAAGCGTTTGCGGAGCTTCCTGGTTGATACCGAAAATGCCGGTGATGACTCGGGCTTCGCGTTCCGGGAGCTGTTCCATGAGGTCGCGGGCCAAAGCTTCGACGCTCTGGATTTCGGAATCAGCTTCCGGGTTTGAGGCTCCACTGTCCGGGAGGACTTCGGCGTACGTTGCCTTGGAGTCTGCCTTGAGCGGACTATCGAACGAAACGCCGCGCTGACCGATCTGGATCAATTCACGGATTTCTTCGTTGATTTCCTTACCGCGGGACTGTTCGTGCAAAGCCTTACGCACGCGGAGGTGCTGGTTTGCCGGCAAGCGGATGAGGTTGCCCTGTTCGTTAATAGCGCGGGTGATGTATGCCTTGATCCACCAAACGCCGTAACTGATGAATTTAAGACCGCGGGTGTGTTCGAAAGATTCAATAGCGCGGACGAGTCCCATAGCGCCTTCGCTGACCAAGTCCGGCAGCGGAATCGGGCAGCCACGGTACTGGATGGCGACTTTGAGCACAAAGCGCATGTTTGCAGAAATCAGCTTTTTACGGGCGATTTTGTCGCCTTCTTTAGCTTTCTGGAAAAGAATCTGTTCTTCTTCGCGGGATAGGGGTGCGGTACGACGGATGTCTTCTAGGTATCTTTTGAGAGTAGTATCGGTAGAATCAATATGCATTTTAAAAACCTTGCCCTTATAATATCGCTTTTTTAAAGCAAGTTGCGTGCCAATTGTGTAAAATTTTCCAAATTTTTTACAAAAAGTCCTTTAAATGTCGGTTTTGTGGTTTTCGGAGCCAAAAAAGTCCATTATTTTTGTCGTAATTTTACAAAACTGTCGTAAAAATATAACAAATTTTTCAAAACGTGACAAGACGGACGTGACGATTGGCTCTAACCGAATAAAAAATGTAAAGCCCTGTGTTTCATTTTGGAATACACCGTTGACCAATGACTACTGACTAATAACCCGCTTCTAACTTCCTACTTCCTACTTCCTACTCTCATTTTTTCATATATTATCCCCGTTATGTCAATAAAAGAGCCTGATCAATCCGTATGGAACCGTTTTTGGCAGCGCAAGAACGACATGGACAAAGTCTATCCGTCTTCGCCGTCTATTATAGAAGCTATTAAGAAGAATTTTAAGCTCGAGGGCTTGAAGGTGCTGGAGGTCGGTGCAGGTACCGGCCGCGACAGTGCTGAACTTGCTCGTTTGGGCGCCGATGTCTATGTGCTCGATTTTGCCGACAATAGCTTGAAAATTGTCAATTCGCTCCGCGAGAGTGAAGGCCTCAAGAATTTGCACTTAGTTCGTGGCGACGCTTTCAAGTCCCCGTTCCCGGACAACACTTTTGACTTGGTGTTTCATCAGGGCTTGGCCGAACATTTCAAGGATTCGCTCCCGCTCTTGCAAGAAAACTTCCGCATCGTCAAGCACGGCGGTTGCTGCCTTTGCGATGTCCCGCAGACGGTCCACCCGTATACGATTATCAAGCATATTTTGATTGCGATGGACAAGTGGTTTGCCGGTTGGGAAAAACAGTTCACGATGGGTCAGCTCAAGAAGCTCATGCGTGACGCGGGCTTTGAATGTGTTTATGCTTATGGCGACTGGATGCGCCCGAATCTTTTCTACCGTATTTTGCGCGAACTCTGCTTCAAGTTCGGTATTGAACTCCCGAAGTATCCGCTCGACGGAACGGCTTACCAGAAGATTAAGGACAAAATTCTGGATAGCCTCCAGTCTGTGCCGGTGATGCACTACACGCAGCTTTGCATTGGCGTGATCGGTCGTAAGCCTTAGGTGATTGCTTGAAAATTCTCGTCGTAAATTACCGGGATCGCATGCATCCGGCTGCCGGCGGCGCCGAAAAGCATTTGCATCGCATTTTCGGAAAGATTGTAGAAATGGGCCACACGGTGGTCCTGTTTACGACGACATTTCCGGGAGCCAAAGAACGCGAAGTTGTCGATGGAATTCAGGTCATCCGCAAGGGTGGCGATTTGATGTTCCAGCTCACGGTAGCGCTGAATCTGAAAAAGCTTGACCGCGAATTCAACTTTGACGTTGTTGTTGAAGATTTGAACAAGTTACCGGTCTTTGCCCACTGGTTCGTCCGCAAGCCGCTCCTGGTGCAGATGCATCACTTGTGGCGGAAGTCGATTTTTGCTGAAGCGATTTTCCCGATTGCGTTTATGGTCTGGTTCTTTGAGCGGATTATTCCGTTCTTTTACCGCATGCAGAATTTTGTAGTGGTGAGTCCGAGTACCAAGAAAGAACTTGCCGAAATTGGCGTTGACGAAAGTCAAATTTCCGTGATTTACAATGGGTCGGAAAAACCTAA
Source organism: Fibrobacter sp. UBA4297 (assembly GCF_002394865.1). NCBI lineage: Bacteria > Pseudomonadati > Fibrobacterota > Fibrobacteria > Fibrobacterales > Fibrobacteraceae > Fibrobacter > Fibrobacter sp. UBA4297. The sequence goes on from NZ_DGUZ01000013.1 coordinate 109,487, forward strand.
AGTTGCGGAGTGCGCGGATTCTTGTGAGATTATGACGAATCCTGCGATGAATGCCGCGAACCCTTATTTCATCTGGCTTTCGCGCGTGCACCGTTACAAGGGAATTTGGACGGCGCTTGAAGCGTTTGAAAAATTTTCGAAGTTGCACCCGGAAGTCAAGCTGTACGTTGTGGGCGATGGCCCGCTTTTGAAAAAGCTCCCGGCCTGGATCAAGTCGCATGGCCTGGATGGCAAGGTGGTTTTGACGGGCTTTGTGCCTGCGGCCCGCAAGTATGAACTGCTTTCGTCTTCGCTTGCGCTGTTGCAGACGAGCTACAAGGAAGGCTGGGGCCTCACGGTGATGGAAGCGGCGCAGCTCTGCAAGACGACGATTGCGTCGGATGTGCCGGGACTCTGCGATAGCGTCCGTGACGGCGAGACGGGAATTCTGTTCCCGTCGGGAGATGCGGCCGCGTGTGCATTGGCAATGGAAAAAATTTATGGCGATGCAGGATTGCGCGCGGCTCTTGGTCAGAATGCAAAACGTTATGCGCTTACGTTCAGTTGGGAAAATTCTGCTCGCGAAACTCTAGAGTTGTTGCAACGTACGGTTGAGGGTGGCGTACGAAAATGAAGTTGAATCCGAAGATAAAATCTGTACTTATTTTTTGTTTGAAACTGGTGGTAACGCTTGTTCCTGCTTACTTTGTCTATCGTAACATTGTGAGCGACCCGGAATGGGATGTTGGCGACCTCTATAACTTGTTCAAGAAAAACAGCGTTTTCCCGCTTGTGCTCGCACTCCTTTGCCTCGCGGTTTCGAACTTTACAGCTTGCCTTCAGTGGAAGCTCTTGCTCGAAAAGCAGGGCGTTCGCCTCAAGTACGGCAGGCTCCTCAAGCTTTATCACGTGGGGCTCTTCTTCAACAACTTCATGCCGGGAAACGTCGGCGGTGATGTCAAGAAAGTTTACGATATCCGCGTGCAGGGCGGGCAAGATACAGTTGGTGCTGGCTTTACGGCGACGGTGTTTGACCGCTTGTTTGGACTTTTCTTTATCACGTTGTTTGCTCTTGGCGTGGGCGCCTTGTTCTTTATTCACGATCCTGAACAGCGGGCGTTCATGTGGCCGTCGGTTTGGATTTTTATGGGCTTTTGCGTGATGTTTGCAGGGCTTTTGAGCCGTCGCATTGGCAAGTTCTTTTGCCGCATGGCAGGGAAGGTGTTGCCCGAAAAAATCGAGACACGCTTGTTGCGCATGTTTGAACGTTTCCAGAAGTTCCGCTCCAAGAAACTTTGGGTGAACATCGTTTGCCTTTCGACGGTCACTCAGTCGCTCCGCATCTTTGTGCACTTTTTCTGCGGAATTGCTGTGGGCGTGAACCTCTCGATGTCTTGGTATTTCTATTACATCCCGCTTGTCGCTATTGTGAGTGCGCTTCCGATTTCGATTGGCGGTTTTGGTCCGCGTGAATTTTTGGCACAGTCGCTTTTTGCGCGTGCTGGCGTGCCTGGACTTGAATCAGTTGTGATTCAGTTGCTCGCTTATTTTGTAAGTTTGATTTTGAGCTTGTTTGGCGCGGTCGCTTTTTTGGTGGGGCAGAAGCCCGTACCGTCAGAATTCGCAAAGAACGCTCAATAGTTTGCTATATCCGTTGCTTATATCCTTTGCTATATGAACCAGCGTTAAAAAGGAACGCTAAAAAGCTGAAATAATTGAAATGGAGATGCCCGCTCGGTGGCGGGCATGACAGCGATGGTGTCCATGCAATTTGAGTCGGCTATTAAAGAATATGGATGTAGAAAGTCTTTTGGTTGGGCTGAACTCCGACCAACGTGCGGCGGTACTCCACGATCATGAAAAGAACGGACAACTTTTAATTCTTGCAGGGGCTGGCTCGGGAAAGACCTCGGTCTTGACCAAGCGAATCCAGTACCGGATTATGTCGGGCGTTGAACCGGAGAAAATCTTGGCGCTCACGTTTACGGCAAAGGCGGCTGCCGAAATGCGGGAACGTGTGCAAAAGCTCTTCCCGAATGCGGGCGTGCGACTCTGCACGTTCCACTCGCTTGCGCTGTTTATCCTCAAGTCGAAAGTCCCGGCGTCGGACTCTTGTGGTTTTTGCTTTGCGTACGAACTTGTCGGATTCAAGAAAATGCCGGTCCCGACGGAATCGGCGGACAAGACTTTTATGCAGGAACTCGCGAAAGTCGGCGGTCGAAAATTCCGCTTTTCTCGCGAAGAGCTTTTCTCGGATGCCCATCCCGCGAAGCTCCTTAAAAAACTCGAGCCATTGCGCAATCGCATCTTGGAATCGGGTCAAGTCGTCTTCGAAGACCTCATCTACCAGGCGATAAACTTGCTCGAAAATCACGAGACGGCGCGCGCATATTTCCAAAATCAATGGACCGAAATTCTCGTCGATGAATACCAGGACATCAATCCGTCGCAGTACCGACTCGTCAAAGCGTTGCTGGGCGCGCGCAAGTCGCTGTTTGTTGTGGGCGATGATGACCAGGCCATTTACGGATTCCGTGGCGCCGACATCGGGAACATCAACCGTTTCCGTGATGACTTCAAGGAGAGCTCTCTGATTCGCTTGGAATGGAATTACCGTTCGGTCGCGAACATTTTACATTTTTCTAACCGCATTTTTGAAAACAAGCCTATCCACTTGCGGAAGGTCTTGCGTGCGGGTAATATGAATGGCTCGGGTGGCTCGCCGATTTTTAAGGAAAACCGTGAACCCGAAATCTGGGTGAGTGAAGACCCTGTCGAAGAAATGCAAAAAATCATCACGAGCATCAAGTTGCTCCGCGAAAGTTATGACCTCCAATGGAAAAACTTTGCAATCCTCGTGCGCTATAATAGGCAACGCCTATATTACGAAGAAGCGCTTCGCGATGCGCATCTCCCGATCGCAGGGACGGTCGTGTCGGAGGCGGGTAACGTAGAGGGGGAGGGCGAAGTCCTTGAAAATGGAATCCATGTGGAAACGGTCCATGCGTCCAAGGGGCTCCAGTATGCGGTGGTCTATTATGCGGGGATGTCCGAGGGACTCACGCCGGGAGAGTGCAAGGGTTCGCGAGAACAGCGCAAAAAACAGCTCGATGAGGAACGCCGATTGTTTTACGTCGGGGTCACGCGGGCTGAATCTTTTTTGGTTTTGCTATATTGCAAACGTAGATATTGGAAAGGGCGCCTGACGAAACTCAAACGGTCTCGTTTTTTGCCCAGGGAAAATTCAAAAACAGAGTGTAATATGCCAGTTATGTTATTTAGAATATATGGAGCGGCAAGAATTTTTGCGTTTATGCTCGAATATATTTTCAAGATTGCATTCATGTACATTTTCCGTCGCAAAGACCTGGATCCATGGCTTGAAGAAAAGGTGCAGGTATTTTCCCGCTTCTGCATGAAGGTCTTGCGTGTGGACTTGACGATTGAAGACCAGGCGCAACTTGCGAAAGTGGACTGGACTCGCCCGGTGTTCGTGATGGGCAACCACCGTTCGTATCTGGATATCCCGCTTGCGTTTTTGGCCTTGCAGCGTACCGTGGGCTTTATCGCTAAGACGCAGTTGCAGCGCATCCCGATTCTGAACTTCTGGATGCACAAGCTCGGTTGCGTCTTTATCGACCGCGAAAAAGGCGGCGGCGCCGCGATTATCCAAAAGGCTATCCAGTCGGGCAAGATGCCGAGACTCTTCGTTTTCCCGGAAGGTACCCGCAGCAAGCGCGATGGCATGGTCGCTTTCAAGAGCGGTTGCTTTAGACTTGCCGTCGAGGCGAACGCAATTATACTACCGATGGTGACTCGAGGTTCTGACTTGCTCTGGGAACACCGCAAGGATTCCAAGCATCACCCGGTCAACATTAAGATTCTCGAACCGATAGATACGGTTGAATTCAAGAAAACTCACGGTGGCGATGAAATGGACCCGCGCCACGAACTGCTCCCGTATGTCCGTAAAATGATGGAAGAAGCTTATGATCGGCGTCTTTGATTCTGGTTTTGGCGGGCTCACGATTTTGCAGAAGCTCCGCCACGTGCTCCCGCAGTACGATTACCTGTACCTGGGCGACAACGCCCGTGCGCCGTATGGCTCCCGCAGTTTCGAGACTATTTACCGTTACACGCTTCAGTCCGTGCGCGAACTTTTCCATCGTGGATGCCCGCTGGTGATTCTCGCTTGCAACACGGCGTCGGCAAAGGCGCTCCGCAGCATCCAGCAACAGGTGCTCCCGGTCGAGTTCCCAGACCGTCGCGTCTTGGGCATTGTCCGCCCGACCGCCGAAGAAATCGGGAACTTCACGAAGACGGGGCATATCGGCATTTTTGCCACCGCGGGGACGGTCTCTTCGAACAGCTACGTTCTTGAAATCAGTCACTTTTTCCCGAACTTGAAGGTGACTCAGCATGCCTGCCCGATGTGGGTGCCGCTTGTGGAATACGGCGAACGCGGGACCGAGGGCGCCCGGTTCTTCGTGAAAAAGGACGTGGACCAGCTGCTCGCGGCTGACCCCGAAATCGATACCGTTTTGCTGGCTTGCACGCATTACCCGCTCCTCGAAGAAGAAATTCGGGCCGCACTTCCACCGCACGTCCGCTTGGTGGTCCAGGGCGATATCGTCGCCGACAAGACTTTGGACTACCTCAGGCGCCATGTGGACATGGAAAATCGGCTTTCGAAGGGCGGTTCCGTGCGTTATTTGACGACCGATACCGCAGAATTCTTCAAAAAAGGCGCTTTTCGCTTTGGAATGGAGAATATTTCGGCGGAGTCGTTGACTTTTTAATAAGTAAATTGTATTTTGATAATTGTTACTGACGAACCGTACTCGGTCCGCTTGTACTCGTTTTAATTTTCGAACTTTAAACTATTTGAGTGGATTTATAAAATGCCGAAAACACAGATCAATCTCGAAGGTTGGCAAGACTACCGTGGCAACATGGCGGGTAGCCTGCTTTATGTCGAAACTAGCCATCAGTCCGAAATGCCTGTCCGCGACCAGCTGAATGAAAATGAAAAGGGTTTTCTTTACGAACCGAACTATGAAACCAGCACCTATGGTCTGATGAGCTGCTACAATGTGAAGGCTATCAACACGATTGTGAAGAGCAAGAGCCGTTACATTCTTTTCGGTACCCGCTACGAAGGCTTGAGCGATTCCGAAATGCGCAACAAGTACCTCATCATGGGTTACATGCGTATCGATAAGATCAAGGACGTGCGCACCCGTCACGTGCAGCGCTACATGGCAAACCCAGAAATGGAAGAACCGGAATGCATGCAGATGGAACACAACTGGGCTGTCTACGGTCCGATGCGTTTTGTTTCCCTCGACGATTCCTTCGTGGTGACCGACGAAATCCTCAAGGAATGGGGTTACAAGGGCCATGCCTCCCGCCAGCTCAAGACCGTGTTCTCCAAGGAACATCTCGAAAAGATTCTCGCTCACCTGGATTCCAAGCAGGATATGATTGACGAGTATATCGCTACCGTCGATGAATACAAGGAAGCCCTCGCTGAGGAATAATTCTTTTACAGAATGTGAAATGGCCCGCGGATGCGCGGGCCTTTTTCGTATGCTTACAGGTCCTTGCTTTGTCTTCCCCGACGATTCTTTTCTTGTCATCCCCGACCAGATCGGGGACTAGAACCTGACGGAAATGCCGAGGTGCGTGGCGAAGCCGTTGCGGAAGAGCAAGTTGGAGAGTCCACCTTCTAGGGAACCAGCTTTGTCTTTGTCGCCTTGAGCCCCCGGAGTGCCGCTGCCGTGATGTTGCGTTGGGCTTGTGCCATCTCCCGCGGCTGCGCTCTTGTTAGAATTCTGGTCTTTGTAGTCGATGTAGAACGGGATGATTTGTGAAACACCGTACACGAGTGCTAGGTTTACGGCCCCTTCTTTACGGATTTCGCATTCGAGGGACAAGACTGTTCCGATGGCGCTCAATTCTCTGAATGTCTTTTCTTTATAAGTGTTAATGGTGGCGAGGCGCGTTGTTTCGGTTCGCATGTCGATGCCGAGGTTTCTGTTGTACTGAGGTCGGCATCCACGCGGAAAGTCTTTTGTAAAAAGGCGAACGAGAGACCTTTGATGACCGAAGCGGGGAGCGCCCGGTTGGGCGCAAGCATTTGCAGCAAGCCCAATTTCAAGGGAAATTTTTTTGAGCTTCTCACTACCAGTCGATACTGCTACTGCGAGATTCTGTCTTAAAAATTTGCCAGAACTTTTCTTGTGTCATGCCCGGGAAAACACCGCCAACGGTGATATCGGGGAAGAAGATGAAGTTCTGCATTTCATCAAGCGTGTAGTTATAGAATTTTGCCTTTCTGTTGGTTTCTATTGCATTGGCTATAATTTCATCTGAAACTTTTCCGTTCAGCAAGCCTTGAATAGAGATTGTCTTGTTGCCTGCCGGGTCGGTAAAGTAGAATACGTTAGGAATATATTCGTCGTTAGGGATTGCGAACACCTGAACGCCATCTTGAATTTTGCAAACGGATGAATTCAGAGTTACCGGAGCAAGGGCTTTTAAGATGGAAATATCATCGTCGTAATAGGAGTTGTCTGTAGCTTCGAAAGTGACAGTGCAATTGGTGGCTTTGGCAAAGAAACATTGATAGCTGTATTGATCGCCGATTTTGGCATCAGCGCAGTATTCCGCAGTGCCCGCTGAATATCCACGTGTATATAAGTCACCGTAGAAGTAATCGATTTTTGTATTTTTTTCTATTTGTGCTCTTACGGCTTTGTTGATTTCAAATTCGGCATAAGAGTCTCCGCCCCAAAGTTGCGGTGCCCAATAGAAACCTTCTGCAGGAATGTTCCAAACGGAGTAGTCATTGAACTTGTGGTAGGGGAGGTAATCTTGCCAGCCGTCGGTAATCTCGAAGAATTTGGCTATGTTTACCGTAATCTTGGAGCCAGCCGGGAGTGTGATTTCAACACCGGTATGGAGTGCCTTGCGGTAGTGTTCCAAAGAGTCGATTGCTTTCTGGAAATCGCGTGCACTCACGTCGGACATTTCGTCATCACCGACAATGTACGGGTCATTCAATTGAGTCTTGATGCCGTTCTTGGATTCGTCGATGCCGTACTGGAGGCCGACTTCTACGAATTGAATGGCGGAATCCAGCAAGTTCGGGATGTCCCTATAGCGTGGTTTCCAACTGTCGTAAACGGTCGTGAAGGAGCTACCCTTGTCCATGAGGGAAATGATATGGTCTGCAAAAACCTTGGAATCGCCATCGTATTTGTCGACATCGTTCATCCAATCGTATTTGCCATTTGTGGAAATATCGATGTTAAGGCTTGCACCGAATGTCAAAACGGCCTTGGCAACGAACATGGTGGCAAGTGCTGGTGCAAATTCACCGCGGTCGAGCTCGAATGTCCTGTCTTCAATATTGTAATGGCAAACAAAGTTGTCGTCACCGACGATGTTCTTCAAGTAAATAATTGCAGAATCCAAAGACGGAATAGCTGCTGCCATGGCTTCTTGGCCCATGGTCGTAAGGTGCTTTCCGTTACCTGCAATCATGAGTCGGTTGAAATCGTTCACATCCATGTCGGCAAGATTCACCTTGTTGGTGACTGTATCGACGAAAGCCTTGATTTGGGTGTTGTTCATCAAGTCGGTGATGATGCTCAAGGCGTAACCGAGTTGCGCTTCGCAGTTTGCGGGGTATTTGTCCAAAACGGACTTGAATGTGCTCTTGGTCTGTGCACTAATAGCTTGAGCGTTCTTGAGATTGTTGTCGCCCAATTCTTCTAAAATATCCTTGATGCTTGATTTTGCACTCTCTAACTGGGCTGAAACTGCAGCGTCTGTGACTTCTTGGCAACTAAATGCGCTAAATGTGGGGGTGGTCGGTGTTTCGGCTGGTTGCGCCAAAGTGGGGTTGCTGTCGGAACATCCCATCAGGAATGAACATGCTCCAATGGCTAGGGTGACCAGTTTCTTGGCCTTTCTCATATAAACTCTCCTTCTTTTTGTGGAGATAATATACAAATTTTTTCTTACAGAACTAGAGTAAATGGGGAAGATTTTATTTTAGTCGCTAAGAACAGGTTATTTTTTGTGGGCCAAAAGTACAACTGCACCTTGTGCGGCCTGAAAAAGTAATGGTATATAACCTAACAATCCTGCAGACAAAACGACTGGAGCCGGGATTCCTAGAATTCCTGTGAATAATGCGACTTGCGTCCCCTCGCGAATGCCGATGCCGTTTAATGAAATGGGAAGCATCGAGACGACTATGGTTATGCTTGTGAAAACCACGAGGATGCTTATGTCAATGTTGACGTCGACGGCCCTGAAATACGCATAGGCGATGAACAAGGTCAGGAGTTGTAGCCAGAGGGAATCTAGCGAAGAAAGCAAAATTTGTTTCTTGTGCTTTCTGTAAATGGAAAGGCTTTTTTGAATTTTGGGAATGAATGATAGTTTGTTTGCTATTGCCTGCGGGACTGGAATTTTATCTGAAAAAAGGCAGAGCGAAATGAAAACGATGCAGGCGAGGCTTGCTACTGCCATGACTAGAGTGTAGGCCCACGGAATATCGACTTTGCTCATGGCGAAGGGGAGCGCGATAAAAAAGCAGAGGAACATCGCAAGCAATCCCTGGATGCGGGCGATTAGTACAGCCGAGACGGATTGGCTGGTCTGGTTGAAGTTTTTCCCGAAGGCGAGCGACTTGACGGCATCGCCGCCAAAGCCGGTAGGCAATAGGTTATTGAAGAAGTAACCCATGGCTGTGTAGGCGTAGTACGTCTTGAACGGGATTTCCGGGCCTTGGACCGAAAGTCCCTTCCAACGGTTTGCCTGTATTGCCATGACGAGAGTCGCTGCGACTAGCATCGCGATAATCCATGGCGTCATGTCGGCGTTCCAATTGCTGGCAACTTCGCTGAATGGAATTTTATGGAAAATATAGGCGAAACCGCCCACACTTACGAGTAATTGGATGATACGCTTAATTAAAACTTTTTTATTTGTCTTATCGCTTGCCATTGCTTTATATTATAGCATTTTACGCAAGTCATTGTGAAAGTTGTCGGAAATTGCGCACGCAAAAAAGGGGCCTTTGCTGTGCTTTCATGATACAATTTGTACTCTCATGATACTTGGTGTATTCTGATGATACAAATTGCCATATTCTGTCACAAAAAAGTGGGATTTTTTTAATAAAATATTCCAAAATGTATTGTTTTAAACTGAGAAATAGTTATTTTCTTAGTACCAAGAAAGGAGAAACTATGAAACTTAAGAAATTTGCTTCAGTTGCCGCGTTAGCCTCGTTTGGAGTGTTGGCGGGGTGCTCGGAATCGGATTCTTCATCGCCCATTGCAAGTGATGTTGAAGGCACTGTTAATGTGGGTGGCGGAGTCGTCGCTTCGAATACGAGCTTCAATGCTGCAAAAGTGAAGCTTTCCCGCTGCACCCACTCTGTCGTGGATCAGTGGGAAATGGATACCACGGCAACTGCACAGGAACCGGTTTCGGCTTCTGTGGAGTCTGTTTTAAAGGAAGGGGAAAACTTCGCCATTGAGGCTGACGTCGCAGTGGAATCGTCTGATGTCTATACCATTGCGTCTGCGGGTATCGGTAGCAATGGCTCGGCATGGAAGCTGCAGGTCGAAAATGGCGAAGTTGTTTTAAAGTGGCGTGAAAATCAAGAAGGAGATTGGAACGTCCTTAAGGCCGAAAAAGGTATCCATTTAGGGGAATGGAACGATGTTCGACTGGAACATGTGGACTCTTTGAGCGTGCTTATTGTGAATGGCGAAATTGTCGGCGCCTATCAGCATAATGTTCATTTGGGAAATTCTGAGGGGAATTTGACCATTGGTTCCGATACGACAGAAGATGAAGTTGGCAAAGGCCGTATTGCAGTCATCCGCGTTGAACACACCTATGATATTTATGTTGTTCCTGTTGAATCTTCTAGCAGCGAAGTTGTTCCTGATGAGACGAACACGACGCTCGGTGGCCGCGACTGGATTGCCGCTTGGGAATTCAATGATGCTTCTAATGTCGGTCGCGATTTCTCTGGAAACGGCCATACGGCTGTTATTGGCGAAGGCGCTGTTACCGTCGCCGATGGTGCTGCCAAATTCGATGGCAAGTCTGGCTTTAGCGTGCCGTTGACTCCGGACTTCAAGATTAACGATTTCGTCATCGAATCTCGCTTTAAACCGGCTAGCTCTTCGCGCTTCAATAACATCTTGGTTTCTGAACCTCCTGGACGTTATGGCGATGGCTGGATCTTCCGCCTCGGCTACGGAAAGCTGTATTTCAATATCCGTGACGAAGCCAATGGAACGGGTTGGTCTGAATTCGAAATCGCCTCTGTTCCGATGAACGAATGGACGGTTGCCCGTGTTGAACGCCTCGGTGACGAAGTCAGCTTCTTTATCAATGACACTTTGATGAAAACTGTTAAGTTCAAGGGCGATGTAAGCGACTTGACTTATAACTGGGGCCTTGGCTATGATGCTATGAACCAGGCTGTTCATCAGCGTTACTTTGATGGCGAAATTGACTACATCCGCTTTGGCGAAAATCTTGAAAGTGTTCCTGTTGAAGTTGTTCCTGTGGTCGATACGACGAAGGCCGACACTGTAAAGAAGGATGTTGAAGAGATGAAGCCGGAAGAACAGAATCCGGTCGAAGAAAAGCCTGTCGAAGATGTTGTTGATACGGCTGCAGTTGTCGAAAAGCCTGTTTCTGAAGTCGAAGGCGACTGGATTGCGGCTTGGGAATTCAATGATGCCGAAAATGTCGGTCGTGATTTCACAGGAAATGGTCACACGGCAAAGATTGGTGAAGGTGCGGTTGTCGCTCTTGACGGTATCGCTGGTTTCAATGGCAAGTCTGGATTCTCTGTGGCTCTTGCAAATGATATCAACATCAACGAATTTGTGGTTGAAGCCCGTGTAAAGCCGACGCAGTTTGGCACGATGCAGAACATCATCGTTGCTGAACCTCCTGGAAGAGGCGTTGATGGCTGGCAGCTCCGCATTGACGAAGGTGTTTTGAGAGTCCACTTGCGTGATACCGATAAGGATTACGATGACTGGAACATTTTCCCGGGCAAGAAGATGGCTCTCGGTGAATGGAGCACGGTCCGTGTTGAACGCAGCAATGATTCTCTCAAGGTCTTCCAGGATGGCGTACTGACGGTTTCTGTTGCCTATAAGGGTGACTTGACCCAGATGCGTTATGATTGGGGTATTGGCTACGATGCCATGAACCAGGCTTTCCACAACCGCTACTTCATTGGTGAAATGGATTATATCCGCTTTGGCAAGTTTGAAGGTTTCTCCGATATTAATGATGCCTCCTTGACCGAAGTGAAGCCGCTCGTCGCTTGGGAATTTAACGAACCGACCTTTGTGGGACTTGATGCTATGTCTAACAATTCTACGAAGTTCCACGTCGGGGCCCCGGTTGTTAAAGATACGACACTCAAGCTCGATGGCAAATCTGGCTTGCAGGTTTCTCTTTCTCCGACTTTCGCTCGCAATACCTTTGCCGTTGAAGCCCGTGTAAAGCCGACAAAGTTTGGCGGAATGCAGAACATCATCGTGGCAGAACCTCCTGGATACCGCGGCGATGGCTGGATTATCCGCCTCGATGATGGTGTACTCGATGCTTATTTCCGCGATGAAAATACGGATGGCTCTACTTGGAATTCTCTTTATGGAAAGAAGCTTGCTCTTGATGAATGGACTACGATTCGCGTAGAACGCAGCGCTGATTCCATCAAGGTGTTCCAAAATGGCGAAGTAACTGCCAAGGCTGCAACAAAGGGCGATGTCTCTCAGCTGGGCTACAACATCGGTATTGGTTATGATGCCATGAATCAGGCTATTCACGATCGTTTCTTTGTCGGTGAAATCGATTACATCCGTTTCTACGAACAGTAATCGCTTACTCTTGGTTTAATGTATATTTGAAGGGTCTCCTCTATTTTCGGGAGCCCTTCTTTTTTTTGGATAGTTTATGCTAATAGACGTTGGAATTATCAATTACAATAGTGGATCGGAACTTACGGAATGTGTCAAGAGCTTGAAAGCGCAATCAAGACCGATTCGGGTTTTTGTTTTTGATAACGCTTCGACCGATAATTCAATTGAACTTTTGAGGGACTCGGGACTAGATTGTTCCATTACCGAGAGCCCCGACAATTTGGGTTATGCGGGCGCCTGTAATGGGCTTTTGGCGCAGATGGATTCCGAGATTCAGGTGCTTTGCAACATGGATCTGGAATTCGACCCAGCTTGGGCGGAAAACTTGCTTGAGTGCTTTGAACGCCACCCGGAGGCGGGGGCTGTGGCAAGCCTTGTGATGGAAAAGAGCGGATTTGTGAATGCTGTGGGCGTGCAGCTTGGGGCGGACCTTTTTGCAAAAAATGAAGGTAGCGGCAAGAACGTCGCTGATGCGGATATCCGCGAGAAGGACGTCTTTGGCTGCTATGGTGCCGTGATGAGTTTCCGCAAGGCGGCTGCACAGGCGGCGGGCAAGATGGATGATAGCTTCTTCTTGTTCTTTGAAGAGACGGAATGGTTTTTCAGGTTCAATCTAGCGGGTTTCAAGACCGTCTTTTGCCCTGCTGCGAGGGTCTACCATGAACGCTCCCTGACGACGGTGCGCTATTCCCCGAAAAAATTATTTTATTCCGAACGAAACCGTTTGCGTTCAGCGATTCGCCTATTGCCGTTGAGGAGTATCCTGATGCTCCCGGTACGCGGTTTTGTGCGATACCTGAACATGGCAAAGGGCGGTGTTCCCGGCCAGTCTGGCGATGGGAAAAAGCTCTCGAAAGTCGCTATTTGCAAGGCGCTTGCGCAGGCCTGGCTACAGGCTTTGCTTGCATTCCCGAAGGAATGGGCTGTTCGCAAACAGTACGAACGCAAATATGGGAACGTAACGGGAAAAGTCCGCGAAATTCTCGCCAAGTATCCCTTGCAGAATATGTAGTTAAGAGTTCTAAGTTACTAGTTGCTAGAGAATTTCATGTCAAGATATTCTAGTAACTACCAACTAATAACTAGTAACTGCACCGAAGGTGCTCTATTTACTAAATTGCAGGCATGGCGTTCGTTCATTTACAGACTCATTCTGAATTTTCGATTTTGCAGGCTTCGGCCCGTCTTGATGATATTTTGGCGGCAGCCGCAGCAGAAAACGCACCTGCTGTTGCTTTGACGGACCATGGTGCCATGTTTGGTATTCTTGAAATCCAGACGCGTGGCAAGGAACTGAACAAAAAGCGCAAGGAACAGGGCCTCCCGCCGGTCAAGACTGTTTATGGCTGCCACATTTACGTGGATACGCCGAGTGCAAGCCAGAAGGATCCGACAACATTTGAACGATTGACGCTCCTTGTCGAGAACGAAAAGGGCTATTACAACCTGTTGCGCATTGTGAGTTACCGTTACGAAGACGGGGATCGTTGGGCAGAAATTCCGTCCGTGCCGCTCGAGACGATTAATGAATTTAAGGAAGGCATTATCGCCATTGCGGGCGATTATTTTAGCCGTTACGGCCAGAATGTGGCTTCGGGCAGGGATTCTCTTGCGCTCGAATACATGGACCGCTTAAACGAGATTTTTGACCACGACCACTTGTACATTTCGGTTTGCGATAACGGGATTCCGCAGCAAAAGCACGTGAACGAATTCAACGTGGAACTGGCGAAAAAGTACGGTCGTGAAGTCGTTGCCGTGGGCGATGTCCATTACATTAAGCCCGAAGACGCCACATCGCACAAGATTCTGCGCTGCATCTCGCTTAAGGTCACGCTGAACGGTTTTGAAGACAAGCGCTTCCCGACGGAAAAGTTCTATTTCCGCACCGAGAAAGAGATGGTGGATCTGTTCGGGCATATCCCGGGCGCCATCGAAAATACGGTGAAAATTGCCGAACGCTGTAACTTTACCGTGAAAACCGGTATCGGTGATGAGTTCTGGCCGCGTTTCAAGATTCCTGATGAATTCCTCGCTTCCGAGGAATACCAGAGCATCAAGGCGATTATGAAGGCGGAATACGATGCGGAATATCCGGTCGTCCGCGAACGAGAACTCAAGGGCGTCATCAAGGACCGCAAAAAGAAGGTCAAGGCAAATTACTGTGCCGAAAAAGGCATTGCCGAAGATGCGCTGACCGATGCGGACAATGCAGAAATCGACCGCCTCTCGCAGCCGGAATTCTTTGATGAAGATGACAACAAGGCTTGGAACAAGAACATCCACCGTTGGTGCAAACCCGGGGGTGATGCCGACATCTATATCACGCACCTTTGCAATGAACGCTTGAAGTGGCGATTCCCCGACGAAGATTTTAAGTTCCCGGCTCACGAAACGAACGTGGGCAAGCGCATGTACAAGGAGCTTAACTGTATCCGTAACATGAACGTTGCGGGCTACTTGCTCATTGTGTGGGACTTCATTAACTGGTCCCGTGAACATGGCATTCCCGTGGGCCCGGGGCGTGGTTCTGCTGCTGGATCCTTGGTCACTTACATTATCGGTATTACCGACATTGACCCGCTCACTTTCGACCTCCTTTTTGAACGATTCCTAAACCCGGAACGTGTGTCCATGCCGGATATCGATACGGACTTTGCAGACCGTGACCGCGGCCGCGTGATCCAGTACGTGACGGACAAGTACGGCAAGGAGTGCGTGGGCCAGATTATTACCTACGGTATGCTCAAGTCGAAGGCGGTGATTACGGACGTTGCGCGCGTGCTCGGGATTCCGCCTGCCGAAGCGAAGGCCATTACGAAGCTCTTCCCGCAGCGCACGTTGAACTTTAGCTTAAAGCAGGCCTGGACGGGTAAAGACAAGAAGGGCAACAACCTCGAAGACGGTTACAGCCCGGAACCTTTGCAGGCGATGATCAACAGCCGCGCTAGTTACCAGAACCTTTGGGACGTTGCTAAAAGACTTGAAGATTTGCCGCGCCAGACGGGCGTGCACGCTTGCGGCGTGGTGATTACGCCGACCCCGATTTATAACCTTGCTCCTTTGTACCGTGCTGCCCCGGAAGATACGCCGGTGGTGATGTACGATAAGCACTACGCCGAAGACATCGGACTTTTGAAGATGGACTTCCTTGGGCTTATCAACTTGTCCATCATTCAGGACACGGTGCGAATGGTCGAACAGAACCGCAACATCAAGCTTGTGATGAACAAGATTCCGATTGATGACAAGGCGACGTTCGAACTTTTGGGCAAGGGCCTTACGACGACGGTGTTCCAGTTCGAATCTCCGGGTATGCAGAAGTACCTGCGCGAACTGAAGCCGACCCGAATCTTTGACCTTATCGCTATGAACGCCCTGTACCGACCGGGGCCGATTGACCAGATTCCGCACTTCATTGCCCGTAAGAACGGCAAGGAAGAAATTGACTGCTACCATCCGGACTTGGAACAGGTGCTTGGCGAAACGTACGGCGTTATCGTGTACCAGGAACAGGTGATGAAGCTTGCCCAGATTTTGGGTGGCTACTCGCTGGGTGGCGCTGACAACATCCGCCGTATCATGGCGAAAAAGATGCCGGAAAAGATGGCGAAACTCGAGCCGGAATTCTTCCAGAAGTGCTTGGACAAGGGCTACGACAAGGCGATGATCCAGAAGGTCTGGGACGCCGTGCTCCCGTTCTGCGGATACGCTTTTAACAAGAGCCATGCAGCCGCTTATGCTTACGTGGCTTACCAGACGGCGTACCTCAAGACGCATTACGGCCCAGAATACATGGCGGCCTCCATGACCTCCAAGATGGGTAAGACCGAAGATACGGTGACCATCATTCTGGAATGTAAGCGACTCGGGATTCAGGTGTTATCGCCGAACATCAACACGTCTTTGGGCGTGTTCTCGGCGAACACGAAGGGACAAATTCTTTACGGTCTTGCGGGTATCCGCAACGTGGGTATCGCTGTTGTCGAAGACGTGGTTGCAGAACGCGAACGCCGTGGCATCTACAAGGACATCTTTGATTTTTGCAAGCGCGTGACGGAATACCAGGCGGCGCAGCCAGAAAAACGCCCGCCGCTCAACAAGAAGGTCTTGGAATGCCTAATTATGGCTGGCGCCTTGGACGATTTGCCAGGAAGCCGCGCCGTATTGATGGCTACTGTGGACCGAGCTTTGGAAGTCGCCTTGCGCAGTCAGGAAGACAAGGCCAAGGGCCAGGTCTCGCTGTTTGATCTGGGCGGTGCTGCCGCCATGCCGAATACCGCCGAAGTTCTGGAAGAAGCCGAAGATTGGACCGCGATGGAAATGCTCAACAAGGAGCGCAGCGTGCTCGGGCTTTTCCTCTCGGGGCATCCGCTTGACGAGTTCCGCCCGGAATTACAGGGATTTACGAGCTGCTCGCTCTCGGAAGATGAAATCACCCGCTATGTGGGCGATACGGTCGTCGTGGGCGGTGTCGTTATCCGCATGCGTTCCATTGAAACAAAGCGCGGTGATACGATTGGCTCTGGCGCTATCCAGGATTTCCAGGGTGAAATCGAAATGTTCTTCAAGAAGGACGTCTGGGAACGCTTGCGCGATACGGTTTCTGTCGATGACCGCGTGCTTGTGAAGGGTGTCTTGGAACAGCAGCGCGACCGCGATGGCTACCAGATTATCGTCGAAGAAGTGATTCAGCTTGACCGCGTGCGTTGCGACATGGTGGATTACATCCATGCAAATTTCACTGTCGGCATGCTGACAGATGAATTTTTGGACAAGCTAGATGTCGAAATGAAGACCAATTTGGCCGATGAGTACTGCCATGGGTGCCAAATGGTGTTCCATTTGGAGGCAGATTCCGGATTTGAACATGTCGTTGTCCTAAAAAAATGTAAAGTTGTATATACTCAGGAATTGTTGCAGTGGCTTAAGACAGAATTAGGCGCTCTGAAGGTTTGGGTATCGAATCGTGCAAAACGTTAACGAAGAAAATTCTCCTTATATCCTCTTCTGTGCAGGGGAGGATTCCGGCGACATGATTGGCGCCGAGATGGTGTCGACGGCTGTACAGCAGGGCTTTAAAGTCATTGGCTTGGGCGGTCCGTTGATGCAGGAGAAAGGGTTACAGCCCTTGTGGGACTATAACGAACTCCCGGTTTCGGGCGTGGGCGATGTGGTGCCGAAGTATTTCTCGTTAAAGAACGTTTTTGAAGTCTTGAGCGATGCCGCTGAATCCAAGAAATGCCTTGGCATTGTGGCGATTGACTACCCTGGTTTTAACATGAAGCTTGCGCGCCTTGCTAAAAAGTGGGGAAAGCCCATGCTTTATGTGGCGCCTCCGCAAATTTGGGCCTGGAAGTCCAAGCGGGCTAGCCTTTTTAAGCAGGCTCACAATATACGCTTGGCGGTGTTCTTCGATATTGAGGCCCAGGCGTATAAGCAGATGGGTGTCGAAACGGCCCGTATCAAGCATCCGATTGCAAGCTGGGTCTATGACCAGGTCGAGCCGCGTTCTGATATTTTGCTTTTGCCGGGAAGCCGCCGTGATAGTGCACTTCGTAACTTGCCTTCGTTTGTGACTGTTGCCGAAAGGTATCGCAATGTGTGGGCGGATCGCAATTCGGGACCACTACCGGACGTAATCGTCGTTGCTTCGCGCGAGCATTTGGAAGTGCCGCTTCTGGTGGCTCTGGAATCGCTTTACGAAGGACGCTTGCCGAGTTGGCTAAAAGTCGTCGTGGCGCCTAAGTTAATCAGCGAACGTTTGAATTTTTATTCAAGCTATTCGGCCGCGCTAACCTCGTTTGGTACAAGTACGCTCGAAATGGCGTGCGCTGGTATTCCGTTTGCGGCCTGCATTGTGCCGGATTTTCTCACGTACGCGATGGGCAAGTTCATGGTCAAGTCCGAATTTCTGTCGCTCCCGAATGCGATTTTTGGTTGCGGCGTGACTCCGGAATTTATCATTCGCCATAAGCTGAACGACCGTATGACCGATGCCATTGTCGATGCTTTGTTCCAGCAAGACATTGGCACTGCAGACGAAATCGCCCTCCGTCTCCGCAAGGCTCTGGATGTCGGTAAGACATCTAGCGAGCTAGTGTCTGAATTTCTTGCTCAGTTCCTCAAGCGTTAAGCGCATGAGCGTCGGACTCCCGAACGGGGACTTGAGCGGATCCTGCGTAATCATGAGCTGGCTTACGAGCGCCGTGATTTCTTCGGGCTTGAGCTTGTCACCCGCCTGGTAAGCGTTCGTCTTTGCCCAGGATTTTGCAATCGCTTCCTGGAACTTAACCATGTCATTCTTGGTGTCGTTTTCGTCGACATCATTTAGGAAATCGTGAACCGCTTTGGCGGCACGCGAAAGTGGGAGAGCGCTTGGAATCGAGCGAATCTGGTAGGTGTCGCCTCCGAACGGCTCGACGAAGAATCCGAGCTTGCGCAGTTGCTCATCGACGTTTCGGAAGATTTCTTTCTCTTGCTTGGAAAGGTCGATGAGTTCCGGGAACAGAAGTTCCTGGCTATCTTGCATGATGTTGTTCTGGAGCGATTCCATCGCTTGTTCAAAGAGCACTCGCGTGTGGGCGGCATGCTGGTCGATAATCAAGAGACCATTGGAATCTTCGCCGGCGATGTAGGTGTTTGCAATCTGGAAGAACGAGGGCGGCGCCCACGGCGTCTCGGGAGGCGGAGCGGGCTTACTGTGGTCGGGTTCCAGCGAAATAATCTTGCCGTATTCGGGGAGCGAAAAGAGGTCCTGAACGTCGTCGCTTACGTCGTATTTAGACTTTTTGTCCGAAAGCGTATTCGCGGCACTTGCGGGCTTTGCGTACGGTTTATTTGCCGATGCATTTGCCGGGGTTATGCCTGCATAATCCCTTTTTGCGAAGGGATTTTCCCACGGCAAGTCGTTTTGCGGCTGGGTCTGTGTAGCGAATGTCGGTTGCGCGGGTGTTTCGAAAACCGGTGCTTCGGGCATAGTCGTTGCCGAAGTCGCAGACGATGGCTGCACAGATGGTGCCTGCTTTCCCATAAATTCATCGCTCAAGTCGATGAAGGGGGAGTTTGCTTCTAAATCCTTAGTAAATGTATCGCGGATGGCGTGCGTGACGACTAGGAACACCAAGTTCCCGTTCGCAAAACGGACTTCACGTTTGGCTGGGTGCACGTTGATGTCGAATTCCATGTCCGGCATGTCCAAGAACAGTACCGTTACGGGCTTGCACTGCGCTCCATACGGCTCGTAAGCTTGCGAAACAGCCTTGCTCACCATCTTGTTTTCAATGGGGCGGTTCCTCATGAAAAGGAACTGGTGGTTGCGTTTGCCGTTTGTTTCGGTCGTGGGCGAGATGTAGCCTGTCACATGGACGCCTGCTTCGGTGTAATCGACAGGGAGCAAACTTTTGGCGACCTTTGAACCAATAGCTTCAGCGATGCGGCTGCGGAGTTCTCCGGGAACGCCGGTAAAGACCGTTCTATCGCCTACTTTATAGTCAAAGCGAATTTCCGGGTGCGAAATGGCGGTCTTTAATACGATGTCTAAAATGCGGGAGCATTCGGACGTTTCACTGCCGAGGAACGTGCGGCGCACAGGAGTGTTGTAGAACAGGTCTTCGACGAGGAATGTGGTGCCGCGGCTCGCCTGGACATCTTCTTTTTCAATAACTTCACCACCCTTTACGACGATGCGGCCACTTTCGCCTTCTTGCGTGGCGCTAGTGATGGTCAGCTTCGAAACGGCTGCGATGGAGGCGACTGCTTCACCGCGGAAACCGTTTGTCTGGAGGTGGAATAAGTCGTCTGCGTTTGTTAGTTTGGATGTAGTGTGGCGGAGGTAGCACAGGTCCAAATCGGCGGCCCCCATGCCCTTACCGTTGTCTGTGACCTGGATTTTTTTCTTTCCACCTTGTTCAATCTGGACTTGAATTCGGGTTGCTCCGGCGTCAATTGCGTTTTCTATAAGTTCCTTGACAGCCGATGCCGGGCGCTCAATGACCTCGCCAGCAGCAATTTTATTGATGATTTCATCGGATAAAAGGTGAATTTCAGCCATTTTCGCTTTTATATGTAGCTCTTTGTATATATTTTCTAATATTTGATTGCTATATTATAAATATAGCTAATGAATTTTTATGAACAAGTGAGGTGAGTGAAATGGTTTCAAATCTATTCCTTCAGCTAGCACACATTGAATTACTGATGTCTTACCCGGTCAAGGACATTCTGACCTTGGTCAAACGAGATTCGCGATTCAATGTGAAACTTCTAAATGATTTGTACTTCGAAGATTCATACGTAGATGAAAGCGCTTACCGATTCATAATGGACAATATCGTCGCGTGGTTGTACGAACGCGGTGAAAATCCAGATGAATTCATCGAACGCATCGTGAAGCGTTGCGCCGCTTTTGAAGCTGTTCCCGCTCGTAGCGTTCTCCGCTCTTACTTGCCGTTTGTCTCTTCGTTCTACTCTGCTGAAGACGCTCGTGAACTCTGCCTCGAAATCATTCCGAAACGCTACCCGTTCCTTACTAAGGCCAGTATCCTCCGTAACGAAGTTATTGACGGCAATCGCAGGGTGGACTTCACGTTCCAGTTCGAGACTCCGGGTGTCCTTGCTGCAAATCCCATGCGCTGGATCCGTAGCATGATCAACATCGGACCGCTTCTCTTGAACACGCCTGCATATGAACACATTAGCTACCTCGCCACGCAGACCTCGTTTATTGAAGCTCTTGAAAACAGAGTTCCCGCCGAAATGAAGGATGACGGTGGTGTGTATATCAAGGGTGAACTTGTTGGCCGCCATGCCACGTTTGAAGACTGCATTAAGGAACACAACCTTGAATGGAAGAGCGACGTCGAAAAGAGCATTGGCTGTGTGCGTTCTTTGGTCGACATCCGCGACCCGAAGACCGGTGCGCTCCTCATCGAAAAGGATTGCTACTACGGTGCTCCGGCTTACGTTCTTGAATTCAACTTCAAGGCTAACGTTAATGCTTCCGAACCGTTCCTCAAGCTCATGAGTTCTGTCGTTAAACAGGAATTCGCAGCTTGGGCTCCGATCCAGAAGGCCCATGAACAGCTCCTCGATGCGATGAACGATTCCGTCACAATCGTGTACTACAAGAGCGATGACTCCATCTCCGTGAACAGCAAGCACCTCATGCGTAACGTTCCGGCTCGAATCCTCCGCAACTTGCTCCGCGAATACACTGTGACTGGCCGTGAAGAATACGAGAACCGCGAATTCAAGCGCGACCCGGCTATTTGCATGGATCCGCTCCGCCCGAACTTCGAGAGCAGGTTGAACCGCGTCATTGCCCATATCAACGGCTCTGACGATCCGGAACATCCGAGCGAAGGTGTGAAGAAGTATTTCGAAATTGAACGCCATCGTCGCGGTGGTTTCCGCTTCGTTCCGAAGTGCAAAATTATCTTCCGCGAAGAATAAGATTTACTTTGTTCTTGCTGCTTTTTTGCGGATTGTAAAGTGAAGTTTATGATTGGTAGTAAAAGGTAAGAACGGTAAATTTTATTAAGTGAAGAAATAAGAAAAACGAAAGAATCGGACCCCTATCATTTTGGTATATTTAGAGTGTTGAGAATGGTTGGAAAGGTAAATCCTGAAACGACTTTATCATTGCTCCCCTCCTGATAGGTTCAAGGTTCTGGAAACCGCTCAATATTTTCTCCTTCTTAGGAAAGGGCTCTTCTAGAGCCCTTTCTCTTTTTTTATGCACTTTCATCCTGGCGCAAGCGCCAACCTTACGGCTCAGCCATGACCATACAAGTATGGTCGCGGCGCTCGCCTTTTAAGGTTGTGGCCGACGCTCTATTCTCACAACGTACTGCTTTTAAATTATTGATTGTATATCAGTCACGCTATTTATGAAATAAAAAAGCCCGCATCATGTGATGCGGACCTCTCTAATAACTAATGACTATTGACTAGTGACTAACCAGTAATTAGCGGCGGCTTAGGGCCATTGACTAATGCTTGCGCATTAGCGACGGCGGGCAGCCATCTCTTTCTTCAAGATGTCCATGACGGCGCCGATTTCGGCAGGAGCCTTGAACACCGGGTTTGCGTACTTGCTTGCGATGTTTTCGAGCTTCTGTTCGTGGTAGCCGACCTTGAATTCCGTGAACTTGAGGCCGTGTGCCGTGCTGATGACGACGACGTTTTCGTCCTTAGCAATCTTGCCTGCGGCAACGAGCTTTTCGAGAGCGCCGAGAGCGACACCCGTATGCGGGCAGCAGTAGAGACCGATGCGGTCGCCGCGGTGGGCTGCGTTTGCGAGTTCTTCTTCAGAGACGCTTACGACCATGCCGTTTGTCTTCTGGATAGCGCGGACTGCCTTCGGGTAGCTGACCGGGTTACCGATCTGGATAGCGGAGGCGAGAGTCTTCTTTGCCTGAACCGGAACGAGCTTGTCGAAGCCGCGTTCGTATGCCTGGTAGAACGGGTTTGCGTTTTCTGCCTGAGCAACGATGATGCGCGGAATGCGGTCGATGAGGCCCATGGCCTTGCAGTCTTCGAAGCCCTTGGCAAGTGCGCTCACGTTACCGAGGTTACCACCCGGGATAATCACGGTGTCAGGCACCGTCCAACCGAGTTCCTGGCAGATTTCCGGAGAAATCGTCTTCTGGCCTTCGACGCGGAGGCTGTTCATGGAGTTGGCGAGGTAAATGCGGTTGTCCTTTGTGACTTCCTGAACGATCTTCATGCAACCGTCAAAGTCGGTGTCGAGCGCAAGCACGATGCTGCCGTTAGAAATCGGCTGGATGAGCTGTGCGGTGCTGGTTTTGCCGGCCGGGAGGAACACGATGGAAGGAATGCCTGCCTTTGCGCAGTAGGCGCTGAGGGCTGCAGAAGTATCGCCTGTTGAAGCGCAAGCGACAGCGTCAATCGGGTGGATGCCCTTCTTGATGATGTGGTTCACCTGGCTTACGAGAACCGTCATGCCGAGGTCCTTGAAGGAACCCGTGTGGGAGTTGCCGCAGAGCTTCACCTTGAGGCTTCCGATGCCGAGTTCCTTGGCGAGCGGGGCTGCGTCAAAGAGCGGGCTCCAGCCTTCGCGCATGGTGACGATGTCTTCAACCGGAATATCCGGGAGCACCATTTCGCGCTTGCTCCAAATACCACTCATGTCTTCGGGCTTAAAGCTCATGCGGCGTTCGGCAAAGAGCTTCTTCCATTCTTCCGGGCTGCGGCTGGCGAGCGCTGCACGGTCGTGTTCGACTTCGAGCAGGCTACCGTCCACCTTGCTGCGGTAAATGACGTCGGTCAGCGGGTAGGTGTCGTCGCCGTTGATGTTTCTAAAATGAGCGTTAAACTGAGACATAATAATCCTCTTGAATTTTACGAGGCAAATATAGCAATTTAGTCTTTGGTCGTTAGTCATTAGTCGTTGGTCGTCAAGACAATTAGGATTTTGGAATTTGGAGTTCGGAGTTGTATAAATCGCGGCGAAGCCGCCAAATTAAGTAATTGTACTTTCGTTTTACTCAAGTACCTAATGCTGGGCTCGGAAATAGGCTTGCAAGCAATCCTGCTTCACTCGCCCTATGCATTAGTCCTAATTCCTACTTCCTAATTCCGAATTATCTAAGTTCTGCCAACTAAGTTCTACCGACTAAGTTCTACCAATTAAGTTCTGCCAACTAACCACCTCCTACTTCCTACCGCCTACTTCCGACTCTATGTAATTTGCTATATTATGGGCGAAATTTATTTACAAGTAATACTCGGAGTTCTGAGTGAAAAAGAAAAAATTTATTCTATTGCCGTTTATGGCGTTCGTCCTATCGTCCTGCTTATTTGATACGGATGACGATGGCTTGTCTAATTGGCTCTCGGATCAGGGAATGCCCAGCAGCTATAAAGTCCAGACGGTGACGGTTGATGACCTGAATCCCTTGTCTGTCGAAATTACCCGTGACACTCTCCCCGAAAACGCCGGAACTCGCGGATTGTTGGGCACTGTGCCCGGCATGTCTTTCGATGCCGTATTTGATTTTGCACTGGATAGCGCTTTCCTTGACACTCTGAGCTCTGCGGATTCCGTAAAATCATATGTGCATTTGTGGCTTTTAGATTCGTACTATGGTGCAAAAGATTTGCCGTCGGATTTTTTCCCGATTAAAGAAGACTTGCAACTGAATGTCAGCTGGATCCTTTCGGAAAAGCTGAGTGCGAAAGAATATAAGGATATTGAATCCATTAGCGATTCCGTCTGGTTCTACGAACTGGAATCCTGGAAACCGCAGAAGACGACGGACACCACTATTTCGGTCTCGGTAGTCTCAAAGGAGTCTATCCTGGCTATGGAAACCCCGATGACTCTGGATTTGCCGAGTGCTTTTGTGAACGATATCCGCAAGAACTCGGGCAATCGCCGTTTGCAGCTCCGCCTGTCTGCGCCCAAGGCCGCCCATGTATTCCGTTTCTATGGTGCATGGTCCCTGAAATACCATCCGCAGTTCTTTATGGTGGCAACGAAGAAGAAAGTCTTCCCAAAGATGTTTAAGCCTAAGCATGCCGCAACGATTTACTCAAATCGCGAAGATTGCTCGGACTGCCTTGTGTTGCACGGCGGCAACTACGATTCTCTTATCGTGGAATTCCCGTCCAAGCCTATCATGAAGGCTCTCTCGGATTTCTATGGCGATGAATTCCCGTACGCAGGTGGTGACGACGTGCGCCAAGCGGTTGTTATGGCTGAAATGACGTTCTTCAGGGACGATTCCAAGGGTAGCCAGGAATTGAAATTCCCAATGGTTGTTCTTGCCGGCAGTTTCTTGGATAGCGCTGATACAGTGATGCGTCGAACGGAAGGTTATTACAAGTTCAACAAGGACGTTGTTAAGGAACATGGTCACCAGAATCTTGTGTTCCATGAAGGCGATTCGCTTTCGTTGCAGGTAACGGACGGCATGCGTAATTTCATCAACAGGGCCAACGACGGCAGAACGTTCAAGATGATAATGAGTCTTGGCAATTCGATTGTCTTGGACAAGGATACTGTTTTCCGCGCTCGGGTAAGTACAAGAACCGATACGATTAAGACGGTGATTGCTTCGGGCGATACGTTGAAGTATGCGACCGGGGATACGCTTTACATGACGTTCCCGGATGTGGACTATGCCCGCTATGATTTTACCTCGATTAAAAATAAGCCCGCTAGACTCAAATTGTGGCTTGCCTCTAAGCGCGGGGAGGACTAATGAAAAAGTTTATCAGTGCTTTACTTTGTGTTTCGAGTTTTTCCTTTGCGTCGATGATTGGACTTGATGCTCTCGGTCAAGAGCAGATTGCAGGCGGTTCCACGGCTATGGCGGGGCGGGGCTTTGCTGGTAGTGCAAAGACTGGCGATGCCGAGGGTGTTTCTGTCGTGAACCCGGCGCGTCAGGCGTTTGATTCCAAGGTTTCGTTTAACTTGAACTTCCTGTTCGATGTCTCGTCGGCAGATCGTTCAAATTCTCATTTCACGAAGACGACCGTCTCTTTGCCGTCGATGAACCTCACGTTCCCGATGAATGATTTTGGATCGCTCGGTTTTTCGCTGTGGCAGCATTACGCATCTACGATGCGCGAGGACATTGAAAACGAAGAAGAACAGTGGAACGCCGAAATCGAGTACCAGAGTTCCATCTATGAACTGGTGCCGTCTTATGCCATTAGGCTTCCGTTCTACCGTGTCGTCTCTCTCGGTTTCTCGGCTCACTTTGTGATGGGCAGCTTTAATCGCGACCTCACGCTTGGCCCTAATCACGACGACGTTGACGAAGGCGACATCTGGGCTACAAACGATGCCGATGTTACGGACCATGTGACGGGCGACTGGAAAATCAAGAACTCGGCATATTTCACTTTTGCCGCTCAGTATCGTGGCCGCATGGCTTCGTACTTCTTCTCGTTTACGACGCCTTACACGCTCAAGAACGAACTGGAATACAACTTTAGATTTAGCGAGTTGGATACGCTTGCTCCGACCAAGCTTACTCGTCGCATCAAGGTCCCTGCAATGCTTGCAACTGGTGTCAACTACCGCCTCAACAAGCGCCATAATGTGATGGCCGATGTGGCTTGGCGTGCTTGGGACAATGATATTGAAAACGCTGCGGGAAGCTGGAACATGTCCAAGGTGACAAAGACCCAGAATGATTTTAATATTTCTGTCGGCTACCAGCGTGATGGAAGTGATATCTTTTACGATTCCTACTGGGATCGCATTACGTATAGAGCCGGTCTTTGGTACAAGAACTGGTATGTTGAAGATGTTTCTGAAATTGGTGGATCTATCGGTGCCGGATTCCCGCTTGGGCGTAAGGGCACGATGCTTGATTTCGCTATTCAGGGTGGGGTTCGCCTGACTGATGACGACCGCAACTGGAGCGAATCCTTTATTGGTATTCGTCTAGGCTTGGTTGGTGTTGGTAATTGGGGCAAGACCCGTGGTCAGTAAGATTTAATAGAAGGAGATCGAAATGACTACTAAGAAGAAAGAAGAGGATGTTAAGAAGACCGTTGCAAAGAAGACGGCTTCTGCGAAGGTTTCTGAAAAGAAGACTGTAACGAAGGTCGCTTCGGAAAAGAAGACGGCCGCAAAGGCTACAAAGTCTGCCGAAGAAAAGGCTACGAAGGCTCCGGCAAAGAAGGCTGCTGCATCGACTAGCAAAGTGACTGTAGCAAAGGCTGCCGAAAAGAAGGCTGTCGCTAAAAAGCCGGCTGCAACTGTTGAAAAGGTTGCTGCTAAGGCAGCTCCGGCAAAGAAGACCGTAAAGGCTAAGGCCGAAAAGGCTGAAAAGCCGGCTACAAAGGCCGCTGCAAAGACCGCCAAGGTTTCTGAAAAGACTGCAAAGTCTGTTGCCGCTGCTAAGAAGGTCGTGAAGGCTGCAACGAAGGCCAAGAAGGTCGATGTTGAAGTTGTAGAAACTCCGAATGGTTCGACAAGCTCACCAACCGGTACGGTTAAAAAGGCTTCCGCTCCGGAAGCTTTGCCGCAATCCTTTGATGCCGAATACCTCGTGCTCATGCAAAAGGATCCGAACTGGATGCAGGCCTTCTGGGAAGTATCCGAAGAACGTATCAAGGCTGCCAAGAAGGGCAAGGGTAAGCTTGTGCTTCGCTTGTTCGACATCTCGAACGACTTGACCGTGAAGCGTAACAAGAAGCTCAAGTTCCACGATATCGAAGTTCCGGCAGACGCCCGTAGCTGGTATGTGGAAAACAAGGCTACTCAGAACTGCGCTGCAGCTCTCGGCGTGGTTGCCGCTGGCAAGTTCGAACCGCTCGTCGAAGCAGGCCCGATGCAGACATTCACGCTCGAAGGTTCCGAAGTGAATACGGACAACGTATTTGTCCGTGCTTCCCTCGGCGGGGCAACTCTCGGTGGCTTTGGCAGCTCGGGACTTTCTTCGATGTCTGCAAAGAACTGGCTTGAATCGCTTTCGAGCTCTTCGGGCTCCATGTTCTCTGGCGCACTTTCCAGTGCCGCTCTCAAGAGCAACAAGCTTGAACTCCCGAAGGATTCCGTGAACTACGGCAAGGACTTCTTCTTGTGGGTGAAGACCCGCTTGATCGTCTACGGTGGCACGCGTCCGGACGCACACTTGCAGGTGCGTGGCGAACCGTTCCCGCTCAACCCGGATGGCACCTTCAGCTTTGAAGAAGACCTCCCGGACGTGACGAAGATTATCCCAGTCTTTGCGACCGATAAGGATGGCGATTTCCCGACGACAATCGTCCCGATCGTAGTGAAGCGCACGGAATAATGGCAAAGCCTGGTCGCGTACATCTTTTGCTTCACGCTCATTTGCCTTTTGTGCGTGAACCCTCTTTTGACCGGTTCTTGGAAGAGAACTGGTTTTTTGAGGCTATGGCGGAGACGTATTTGCCCATCATCCAGATGCTCAACCGTCTGGAAGAAAAGGGCGTGCCGGGCACTTTAAATTTTAGCGTTTCATCGGCGCTTTTAGCGATGCTTACGGATAAGCTTTTGCTTACCCGTTTTTCGGCGCATTTGCACAAACAGCTTGAACTGATTGAACGCGAAAAAGTCCGCTTCCAGGGCAATTCCGAGCTTATGGAAGTGGTGGATTTTTATTACCGCAGACAGCTTGCGCTCATCAATACCTGGGAGCGCGATTGCGGTTGCGAAATTGTCCCTGCATTAAAGCGCTTGGAGCAGATTGGAAAAATCAACTTGCTCACGTGCGTGGGGACGCACCCGTTTTTGCCTGCGTACCAGAACGATATTGATGCCATCCGCCTGCAGCTGAAGATTACAGTCCGTGCTTTTGAGGACGCTTTTGGCAAAAAGCCTCGTGGGCTGTGGCTCCCGGAGTGTGGCTATTTTGAAGGCTTGGATGCGATTCTTGCAGAATATGGATTCAAGTATTTCTTCCTGGAAACGCACGGCGTGCTCTTGGCAAAGCCTGCGCCGAAGTATGGCGTGTTCTCGCCTATCAAGACTCCGGCAGGGCTTTATTGCATGGGCCGCGAACAGAGCAGTTCCATGGAAGTCTGGAGCCGCAAAACGGGTTACCCGGGGCATCCGGAATACCGCGAGTTCTTTAAGGATATTGCTCACGAACGCGAAAGCGAGTATCTAGGCGATTACTTCTTGGCGGCGGGTGCACATATCGAAACGGGCCTCAAGTATTACCGCATCACGGGAAGTGAAGACAAGAAAATTTATCGTCCGTGGAATGCGCTCCGCTTGGTAGAAGACCACGCGCGACTTTTTGTCGCCAATCGCGAAGCGACTGTGTCGAGCTTGCTTCCGAACATGGATGGCAATAAGGTCTCGATTCTTTGCCCGTACGATGCGGAACTTTTTGGACACTGGTGGTTCGAAGGTCCGCTGTTCATCGAGAAGATGTTTGAACGCGCGGCAAGCTCGAGCGTGGTCGAGATGGCTTCTCTTGAAGATTCGATTCGCGAGCCTGCGGATAAAGACGTTCACAAGCCTATTTTCTCGTCGTGGGGCGAGGGCGGCTTTGGTGAAGTCTGGATGAATGACGAAGTCGCTTTCCAATACCCGATGTTCTTTAGAATGCGTAAGATGATGGACGATTTGAAGTCGCGCATTTCTAAAGTAGCAGGGAAGGCTTCTGGGAATGCTCATGGAGTGGCACGCGGTAAGGACTGCGCAAAGCCAGCGACGATGAAACGATTTCTTGCGCAGATGGCGCGTGAACTCGTGCTGTTCCAAGCTTCGGACTGGGCGTTCATGATTCATAACAATTCGGCGGCGGATTACGCACGTTCCCGCTTGAACGGACATTATGAAAATGTCTGTGCGCTTTATAAAGAAACGGTGAAGGCAAATCCCGATACCAAGTTGCTCAAGAAGTTAGAACAAAAGAATAATTTGTTCCCGTTCATTGCGGAATGTTTGTAATGGCCTAATGTAGGCTTTGTATGATAAAGAGAATTTGTCTTTGGGTTGTTGCGTTTGCGAGTGCGGTGCTTGCTAATGAAATTCCAGAGCGAGCAGAAGCTGAAGGTGGAACGGACCATATTTATTTTAACGGGAAAGAGTGCCGTATTGTAACTCATCCCCTCAATGAGTTTATCGCCAAACATTATGCGGAGTGGCCATTTAGACCATCAAGTGCTCGCCCTGCATACGGAAATCCTCCTTTGTACACGTATTTTATTCCCAAAGATGGTGGTGGCTATTTAGCTTATTGGAGCATTCGAGATTCTTCGCTTTATTTGGATAGCGTGACCATTAATTCCAAGTTGCGTGTTGTGCCTCTTATTCGCAATATTCACTATTTAAAGGGGAAAGACAATACAATTGTATCGGTAAGTATTCCTCCGCAAGAAATTGTATTGAATACATCTGCAGAAAAACGAGCTGTAAAAATTCAAAAGAGCGAACCGTTGTTTGCAAATTTTGTCAGCGACACGATTGAATTTGATTGTGGAAGGTCTCACGTTTATAAAAGTGTTGTGAGAGAAGGCAAAGTAATTTCGTTGCCTAAAGAATTGTCGTATGGAGAAAAACTTTATTATAAAAATAGTGATGAAAATCCTATCCCAAAGCCCTATCGCGAGTTTTCGTCTCCATTTGAAAACTATTATAAGATTTTGGATAGCCTTCGTATTGCGATAGATGTTATGAATAGTGAGGATAGGCTTGCGCAATTACGCGAGGATCCGAGGCTTAAATGGTTTGAAAAAATATTTAATATAAATGCAGTCGATTTTGATCGTGGTCATCCTATATATGCTAGTGATGAAGGACGTTCTTTCTATGTCACACCTAAAGGAGATACACCTTTTAAAGAGATTCTTTTGGGATTAAAACATAATGAAAATCCTATTGAAGCGGTCAAATTGTTTTTAAAAACGATTATGGTCATGCAGAAAAATCCTTCGTTCGAAAAATGGTTGCGGTATAAAATTCCTTTAATGAATTACTATCAAGTTTACCTTGAAAAACGCGATTCGTTATTTGTTCTTTGGGAATCAATTGATATAGACTCTCTTTGGAAAGATGTTGGCATGAATGGCGAGTATGTTGGAACGTTAAGCTTTATTAATGAGGCTGTCCCTCAGTATGAATTTATTTTAAGCGATAATGGGGATGTCCTTGTGACTTGGGCTTTTGTTCCTGAAAATGAAAATTTTTATAATATCGCATCTGACAATACGGATCCCTTTTTTGCAATGCAAGGAATAAAACTTGTTGCTCGTATGAAACCGTGCAATCATCCTAATTTTAATATTAAGATAACTGAGGCTAATAAGAATGCATTGTTTTTCGATTACCTCATTATCCGCAATGACGGTACAATCGAATACGGCCCGAAATCGGGGGATAAGTAAGTTTTGACGAGGGTGTTTTTGATGATAAAGAAAATTAGTTTTGTCGTTTGCTTATTACTTTTTTTGGATGTTTATGCTTGTAAATACACGCCTGGTCCTTGTGAAAATAAACTCATAAAGGTGGAGACTTGCCCTGGTATCCGTGATGATATGGCTTGTGCACGGCTTGATCCGAAATTTAAGGATTTTGAAAATTTTTTTGATGTTGAAAAAGTAAGATCAGATAGACGGTTTGATAGTCGTTGTGAAGATATTGGGAAAAATTTTACTTTTTATGTAACGCCTAAAGTTAAAATACCGCTTGAAAGTATAATTTTTAAATTCGAAATGACTTTTGCGGATAGTTTGTTTAAAAAATCTCCAATAGATGCTGTAGAATCTTTTAAGAAAATGGCGGCTGCTATCCATAAAAATCCATCTTTCGAAAAATGGTTGGAAAAAAATGCTAAGGAACGTCGTGCAGAGGAAAAAGAGTCTCATCCATTATTAGTTTGTAAAAATATTGCCGTGATAGACAATCAAGAAGGTATATACGTTAAGGGTTATGCTTGGGAACCTATCGAAAATATTTGGAATGAAATAGGAATGTCTGGTAAATATGTTGGTTCGTTAACTTTTTGCAAGGCTCCGGATTGTTGGTGTAATGTTAAACGTAAGATTAAAGTTGAACGATGTGGATCACTTGAATTCTTGTTAGGTGATAATGGGGATGTTTTCGTTCCTGAAATATGGAATATGAATTCTAAAAAGGAAAATATATTAGATGTTTCTTGGAAAGAACTCGACCGTTTTGCTGATGGGTTGAAACAATGCGAGGTTCAAAAATCTTCTAAAGGGATTTTATCATATGTTGAAGATTTTCTGTGCAATCATTCTTTAGTTTCAGAAAAACGTTGCACGGAATGGCGTTCAAAATACTATAAGACTGAATACTGTGATTACCTCATTATCCGCCACGACGGTACAATCGAATACGGTCCGAAATCAGGGGATTTGTAAGATCTTTTAATTTGGTACATAAAGCATCATGCCCGACTCATTTGCTCCTGTCCTACGCTGTCATTCCCCACTTGATGGGGAATCTCCTTGTAATATTTATCAGTTTTTATAATTTGTAATTATGATAAAGAAAATTTCGCTCTTGGTCGTTTTATTTGAGTGTTTAGTACTTGCGTATCAGACTCCTTTGATTGCGTATAAAGAAGGTGGGACGGACCATATTTATTTTAACGGAAAACAGTGCCGTATTTTAACGCATCCGCTTAACGAGTTCATTGCTAAACATTATGCGGAGTGGCCGTTTAGACCGATAAATGCATGTACAGGGCTTTGTAATAGCCCGATATTTGCTTATTTTGGTCCTGAAAATGGTGGCGGTTACACTGCTTTTTGGAGCTTTCAAGATTCAGCGCTTTATTTGGATAGCGTGAAAATAAATGCTTGTTCGCGCTCTTTATATACAAAGAGTGATGATCAAAGGGTCGTGTCGGTAAGTATTCCCCCGCAAGAAATTGTATTGAATACATCTGCTGAAAAACGGACTTTCAAAAGCCAAAACAGCGAACCGTTGTTTGCAGATTTTGTTAGTGATACCGTAAAATTTGAATGTGAATCAGGTTATAGCAGCTATGTAAAAGAAGGAAGGGTTGTTTCTAAACCCCGAAAAACAGTATTTGAAGGATGGCTTATAGGAGGTACAAAACCTATAATGCAACGTAATTCCAAAAGAATGAATGCTGAACCAGATTCGCTGAGTCCAAATCTTTACCAAGAAGGAAACTCTCCGTTTGTTGCTTATTATAAAGTTTTAGACAGCCTTCGCCAAGTGCTAGATGATAAGGGAATGGAAGTGTATCTTGAGGAATCGCGAATAGATCCGAGATTCAAAAAATTTGAGGATTTCTTTAAAATTAACGCGATAAGCACATGGTATTATGATTCAATGCATGAGGCAGATGATCGTTATGTTTTTTATGTATCGCCTAAAGGAAAAACTCCATTTAAAGAAATAATCTTTAGACTTCGCAAGTATGAAACATTTGAAAATGATCCGTCGGTGTATATTAAGTTGTTCTTAAGAACTCTTATCGCCATTCGTAAAAATCCATCATTTGAAAAGTGGCTGGATTATAAAAGGCCTTTCATGAATTTTCAGGATATTGCCATTGTTCGTGAAGATGAAATCAATGTTCTTGTAGAGCCAACTTCAAGGGTAAGGGAAAAAATCTGGAGTGATGTTGGAATGAAAGGCGAGTATGTCGCTACGATACGGTATCGAGATAATGATTTGCCTCAGTATGAATTTTGGTTAAGCGATAATGGTGATGTGCTCGTTACATTTGCGTTTGTTCCGAAAATGGAAAATTTTTTCAATCTTAAAAATGGGACGATAATTCCATATGGAGGGTTCGATAGAATCGAAGCTCGCATAGAACGATGTGAAGGGTTCGACTCGAAAAAGAATTCGTTTCGAGATGGCTATTGTAACTACCTCATCATCCGTAATGACGGTTCAATCGAATATGGCCCGAAATCAGGTGATTGGTAATTTTTGACGAGGGTGTTTTTGATGATAAAGAAAATTAGTTCTGTTGTTTGCTTATTACTTGTTTTGGATGTTTATGCTTGTAAATACATGCCTAGTCCTTGTGAAAATAAACTCATAAAGGTGGAAACTTGCCCTGGTATCCGTGATGATATGGCTTGTGCACGGCTTGATCCGAAATTTAAGGATTTTGAAAATTTTTTTGATGTTGAAAAAGTAAGATCAGATAGACGGTTAGATAGTCGTTGTGAAGATATCGGGAAAAGTTTTACTTTTTATGTAACGCCTAAAGTTAAAATACCGTTTGAAAATATAATTTTTAAATTCAATATGGCGTTTGCAGATAGTTCGTTTAAAAAATCTCTATTAGATGTTGTAGAGTCTTTTAAGACAATGACTGCTGCTATCCATAAAAATCCATCTTTCGAAAAATGGTTGGAAAAAAATGCTAGGGAACGTGCGGAGGGGAAAAAAACTCGTCAATTATTAATTGCTAATAAATTTTTAGTGATGAGCGATCAAGAAGAACTTATTTATGAAAATATTGCAGTGATAAAGAATCAAAAAGATATACATGTAGGGGGTAAATCTTGGTACGATTCTGACGAACCTATAGAAAATGCTTGGAATAAAATCGTAAAATCTGGTAAATATATTGGTACATTAGCTTTTTGTGAAGCTCCAGATTTTTGTTCTAGAGTTGAATACTGTGGATCACCTTATTTTTTGTTGGGTGATAATGGGGATGTTTTTGTTCCTGAAATAAGGATGTCGTTATGGAATTCTAAAAAAGAAAATATATTAGATGTTTCTCAGAATGAAATAGACGCTATTCCTGATACTAGATTGAAACAATGCAAGGTTCAAAAATCTTCTAAAGGAATTTTATCATATGTTGAAGATTTTTTGTGCAATCATTCTCTAGTCTCAGAAAAACGTTGCGCAGAATGGCGTTCAAAATATTATAAGACTGAATATTGCGACTACCTCATTATCCGCAACGATGGTACAATCGAATACGGCCCAGAATCGAGGGATATGTAATTTAGAAAGACCGCTTCCGGAATAAGTCCGAAGAAGCGGCTTTTGCTTTTTACTTTGGGGCGAGACGTTTCTGCCGGAGAGCTTCTAGCTTGGTTTGCATTTCCGCGATTTTTTCTTCGGATACGCCTAGTTCTTGCAAAACGGCTTTGGTGTCGGCTTGATTTTCAAGATGCTCTTGTTCGCGACCCTCTTCGCGGCCTTCTTTACGGCCTTCTGCACGACCTTCTGCACGACCTTCAACAAGGCCTTCATCATGACCTTTCGCGAAGCCTTCGGCTTTAGCTTTTTCGCTGGCGTTGATGACAAGTCCGATTGCCCAGCTTTCGTAATCTTCCTTCGTCGTCATGTTAGCCTCCTGTGCCGCTAAAAGTTCATCAGATGCGTTCGATTGCGTCCTGTATTATTTCATTGCCAAAGCTTGGAAGTTTCTTTCCGTCTTTTGCGTGATTCAGCAGATAGAGCCATTTGTCAATAGAACTGTCGATTTCTTCGATTGACTTTTTAAAGTTGGGAACGCTAAGAAAAATATACTAAGCCGAGAGTCGCAGCGGCAAGACCTCTTGCCGATATGACCGAGGCGACATATATTGCACTTTAGTGCCAATATACTTATTTTTCTCCGAAATAGGAACGGCTGCTTTGTTCTGCTCCGCCATCGTTTTCAGGGCGTGAGTACTGTAAATTCCCCATTCATCGCGAACTTCACCATTCGCATGAGGCAGGTCAAAATTACAGATCCATACTGAAATGCATTCGGGGAGTTCGTACCGGCGGTATTTCTTGTCCTTTTCAGAAAGAGCCTTGAACTCTTTTGAAAGTTCCATATCCTTGCGTCCTTTGATGATATGGAATGCCTTGTAGAGAATTGTCCTGTCGATAAAGAAATTATTTTCAAGACGTTGCATCTCGATGTTAAAAAAGCGATTGTTACCTGTCGTTGCGAAAATGTCAAAGACAACCTTCTTTTCGTGCGGTACGCGGAAAACTAGCGCCTTGTCAAAATTAAAACGGAGCGTCTTGATTTTGCCTTCGCCTTCCAAGCCCAAAACTCCAACGAGGAAATCTTTCAGCGCCTCCTCGCTATCGAACAAAGCCTTGAATGCTGGATCATAAGTTGGGTCGAGGTACATCTGTCCCTCGAACTTCTTGCGAATGCTTTCGATATCATTTGTTTCTGTTTCCGATTCAAAAAGAATTTCTTCGTCTATAGCCATTGCTTTATCTCCAAATTTGTTTCGAATGGAGAAATGCTCCCCATCCATTATATTAACACGCTTTTTTGGAGGTTTTGTCCTGAAAAATTTGTGAAAAAAATTTGCTACGATACGGCCCGAAATCGGAGGATTTATAAAAAAGGAGATGCCCGCTCGGTGGCGGGCATGACAAGTGTAAAGTGGCCGGGATGACAAGTGTAGAGTGGCTGGCATGACAATTTGTCTTGACGCGCTTTGTTGCAGGCGAGACTGCGGAACTTTCTACAGTTTCATCACGCGCTTCATCTCGAGATTTTCGTAGCCTTCGGGACAATGTGTCGAGAGGTAAACGGTCGGGTTGTTGGCGATAAATTCGCGGACGCGGTCGAGCGTTTCGCGGGCGGCAGCAATGTCTTCAAAAACGATGCTTAATTTGTTTGCCTTGAGGGCTGCATCGCAGTAGGTCACGTCGCCGTGCATCATGTAGAAAAGTCCTTCGTTTTCGGCGACAATGATGCTGTTACCTTTGGTGTGTCCCTTGGCTTCGATAAAGTAAATACCATCAGCGATTTTTTCTGCCTTTGGGAAATTGTGGTAAGGCCCGTCCTTGTAAGTGCAGCGCACGATGTGCGGGCCTTCGAGTTTCATGGCGTCGGCATCTTCGGGCGAGACGAACACCATCGCGTTTTTGAAGTACTGGATGGCGGCAGAATGGTCCGGGTGCTTGTGCGTGATGAGAATTTTAGTGACCTGGTCGGGCCTGTAGCCGAGTTCCGCAAAGGCTTTGGTGTAGTCCTTTAACTTTTCACCCATGTAAAGCGGTGCGCCGAGTTTCTTTTCGGGCGCTTCAAAGTCGTTGACGAACCCTGTATCGACGAGGATGACTTCGCTCCCGGTGTCGATAAGAAAGTTTTGCAGGCTGCTGCGGTAGATGATCTGTTCGTCAAACTTGTCCTTGCCTTCTTCACCGCCAAAGGCAAACGCCTGGTTCATGAAACCATGGTCAAACATGCGTACGGCTTTAATTTCCATATGCTTCCCCTTCTGAAAAATGTATGCTTTTATACCAATATATACTCAAAATTTCTCAAATCAAAATGGGGTGTTACTTCAATTTGGGGTGTAAGCAAAAAATATGGCCATTTCCGGGGCCGCTCTGCGGTTGAAATAAAAAATTTTCAGGTTTAGTCTTTGCAGATGGCTCAAGATTTCTATTTTTGTGTGTGGAAAATCCTTTTCTATCCAGGAGTCTTATATGGGCGGCTTTTGTGGTGTTATTTCCAAAGAAGATTGCGTTTGCGATCTCTTTTACGGAACCGACTACCATTCTCACCTTGGCACTCACCGCGGCGGTATGGCTGTTTTGAAATCGGATGGAGTTTTCCATCGCTCGATTCACAACATCCAGAACACTCCGTTCCGCAGTAAGTTTGAACACGATTTATCACACTTTTCCGGCAAGGTTGGCTTAGGCGTCATTTCTGACACGGACCCGCAGCCGCTCGTCATGACCTCCAAGCTGGGAACGTTCGCGATTGTGACGGTTGGTCTCATTACGAACATCGAAGATATTAAGAACGAACTTTTCCGCAACAACTGCATGCAGCTCCAGTTCTCTACAACGAGTGGCATGGTCGGTCCGACCGAAGTTGTTTCAGCGCTTATCGCGACACAGGATTCAATTATTGACGGTCTCAAGTACGTTCAGGACAAAGTTAAGGGAAGTTGCTCCGTGCTGATTATGGATAGCGCGGGGCGTTTTTATGCGTGCCGCGACAAGTGGGGCCGTACATCTGTCATCCTCGGCAAGAAGGAGGGCGCGATGATTGCCTTGCAAGAAAGCTGTGCACTCCCGAACCTCGGTTACGAATACGTCCGTGATCTTGGCCCTGGTGAAGTGGTCGAGCTCACGCCGGATGGCGAAACGGTGCTTGTTCCGCCGCGCAAGAAGATGGCGATTTGTTCGTTCCTCTGGGTGTATTACGGTTACCCGGCATCGAGCTACGAAGGACGTAATGTGGAAATGACTCGCTATCGTTGCGGTTCTGCTCTTGCGAAGCGCACCCCGACCGAAGCCGATGCCGCTTGCGGTATTCCGGATTCCGGCACGTCTCACGCTTTGGGCTACGCTCACGAAGCAGGCATCAAGTTTGCCCGCCCGTTCGTGAAGTACACGCCGACTTGGGCACGTTCCTTTATGCCGCAGGACCAGCGCCAGCGTGAACACGTCGCCTCGATGAAGCTCATCCCGATTCCGGGACTTATCAAGGACCGTCGCCTCGTTTTCTGCGATGACTCCATTGTTCGCGGAACGCAGCTCGGTAAGCAAGCCCAGAAACTTTATTCGATGGGTTGCAAGGAAACACACATGCGTATCGCTTGCCCGCCGCTCGTTTATCCGTGCAAGTTCATCAACTTCTCTCGCTCCAAGAATGAATACGATCTCATCACGCGCCGTTACATTCGCGACCAGGAAGGTGAAAACGCCGATCTCGACAAGTACACCGATCCGAATGGCCAGCCGTACAAGGACATGGTCGAATACATCCGCAAGAAGCTGAACCTCACGTCGCTTGCGTTCCAGCGCATTGACGACTTGATCCAGGCTATCGGCCTCCCGGAAGAAGACCTTTGCACTTACTGCTGGACTGGCAAGGACTACGCCGAAACGGGTGACTGCTATCATTGCCCGTGCCATTGCCACGACAAGGAAAAGGAAGAAGATAAGTAGTGTCATTCCCGCCAGAGCCTGTGCTGAGCGCAGTCGAAGTAAGCGGGAATCTCCTATTCGAGTCTTTTGAAATTGAAAATCCGACCTCATGCGAGGCCGGATTTTTTATATCAGGAGATGTTTATGGGACTTTTTAGTGGCGCTTCTTATTGTTGTTGGGAACCGCCGTGAAGGTTCCTCTGCAAGTGCCGCCGTTATACGGACCAATGGCCTGGATGTTGAAATTGTATGAGCCCTGAGCGGCCTGCATCTTGAATTTGAGGGATGCTAGCATTCTAGAAGCCTGTTCGCCAGAGACCTTGACGGAGCCTTTGTACCAAGAGGGCTGTTTGAAGTCGGCCCATTTGATGAATTTTGTCGTGCCTACAGTGCTCTTCGGGAGGGATACTGCCGGAAACGCGTAACCGATGGCGGCGTCCATTTCTTCGCCGAGGCTCATTTCGAGGGTCGGGGAAACTTCAGAATTGTACGTAATGCATACGCCTCCCATGCCAGCTGCGTCAACCTGTTCGAGTTCGCCATTTGTTGATTCACCGGCCAAAGCGAAACCTACACCAACGTATGGATTGTAAGTGATTGTTCCCTTGGAGAGGACAGCTGTTCCGCAAAGACCGCCGCAAGCGTCGATAATCGGATCCATGGCGTTGTCGCTGTAATCGTTTCCGGGGGGTACAGGCCAAACGATTACAGATGCGCCGCCGTCGACATCATCGCCGTAGCTGAACCAGTAGCCTGACGTTTCAGAGCCGTTGTCATAACCGGTTTGGATTTGGTAGATGTTGTTGTTGCCAAGCCAGGTTTCGAAATTGTTTGTAGTCGGTGCCAGAGGGTCATTCGGATCTGGAATGATTGGATCTGGCGGGTCAACCGGATTCGGTTCCGTTGTTGTAGGCAGGTAAATGGGGTATTTTGCGGCCTCGCAACCATCGTATGGACCGATTGCTGCAATGTTGAAACGGCCAAGGGTGCCATTGGCTCCTTGAAACTTGAATCTGAGCGATGCCAACTGCTTGGCCGCAGCTTCGCCTGACATCATGGTTGCTCCTTTGTACCAGCTAGGTTGCTTGAAATCAGACCAGGCGACAAACTTTGTTGTGCCTGTGTAGCTCTTGGGGAGAATAACGAATGGAACGGCGTAACCGATATTTGCTTCTGCTTCATCGCTCAGGCCCATTTCGAGCGAAACTGCCATTTCGGATGCGTATGAGACGCAAACGCCTCCCATGCTAGATGCATCTGCAATGCCTGGGGTTGCATCGAATGCTTCTCTATCGCCGACCAAGTGGAAGCCGATGCCGACATACGGATTGTAAACCAAAGTGCCTTTGTTAAGACTGTATGTTCCGCAAATACCGTTGCAAAGTTCGATGATTGGATCCATTGCGTCATCGCTATATTCGTTGCCTTTGTCTGTTGGCCAAAGAATTCTAGAACGTCCACCATCGAGATCGTCGGCGTATTCAAACCAGTAACCATATGTTTCAGTCTCGTTGCCGAAACCGGTCTGAATTTGCGGATAACCTTCATAGCCGTACCAGGTTTCGAATGGACTGTTCGGATGGTGTGTTGAAGATGAAACTCCAAAATGGCTTGAAGAACTCTTTGGATTGTCAATTGGCGGATTCTCGTGATCTGGCGGGATGAGTTCGTCGAGGTAACCGCAGCCGACAAAAAGCAAAGATGCTAACGCTGCCGTTAATATTGGTTTTTTATGGAACTTGTTGTATTTCATGATCTTCCTCCTTGATTGTTCTAGGATGCTTACAAACATAAATAAAATAATTTGAAAAAGATAACCCGTTTTTTGAATAAATGCTTGTGTATTTACTTTATTTGGTGTAATATGTTGTTTGATGATACAAAGTAAATTTTATTCGTTATACGTTGGAAATGTTGAAAAATAATAGTTTTTGCTTTATATAATACGGAATGTAAGACTTCTTTTGCTTTTTATGATACGCTTTTGAGACTGTTTCTTGTGAATGTAATTTTTTGTTTTCGTGAATGTGGTGCTGAAAAACGCAAAAACGCTCCGTGAGGAGCGCCATGTTTTCAAAACGAAATGATTCGTTTACGGATTGCAATTGGATTAAACGGAAAAATAGTATTGAAATTACCTTGTCTGTGTCATGCAGGAGTACCCATATGCAATACGGATTATGTTGAAAAAATGAAAAACAGGTGCTCCAAATGGAACACCTGTCTTAAAATTTTGATGTTTTAGGTCCTTCGACGGAGTTTACCCTTTGAGCGACTTTGTGCTCTTAGTGATAAAGATCCTGCTGAGAAATTATCGCAAGTCCTTCAGGGCAGCTTCATCTTTGGCGATAATTTCTCTTTGCGTTGCGAGCTTGGTGCGTTCGGCGTTCACGACAGCTTCCGGTGCGCCATTGACGAACTTTTCATTCGACAACTTGCGTTCGATAGAAACGGCGAATGATTTGGCCTTCTCGATTTCCTTTTCGAGGCGTGCGATTTCTGCAGCCGGGTCAAGGATACCTTCGAGCGGGATGTAGAGTTCGCCACCCGGCACCACGGAGCTTGCGCTGAACTTCGGCTTTGCGGCCTTCACGGCCACAGAGAACGATTCAAGTCCGCCGAGTTCGGTGATGATGGCCTGGCAGTCCTTCACGTTTGCTTCGGTTACTGCGTCATCGACGCTCACGACAGCCTTGAGCTTGGTAGCCGGGCTTACGTTGTAGCGACCGCGCACGCCACGCACGCTTTCCACGACAGCGAATGCCTGGTTGAATGCGGCTTCGATCTTAGCGTCGATGAGGCTCGTGTCTGCCTTCGGCCATGCACTGTTGATCACGCGTTCAGAACCCGGGAAGAGCGTTGCGTTCAGTTCTTCCGTGATGAACGGCATCACCGGATGCAACAGGTCAATCACGCCGCGGAGCACGTGGCTGAGGATAGCCATAGCGTTCTTCTTTTCGGCGGTGAGCGTTTCGCTGTTGATCACGGCCTTCTTGATTTCCAAATAGCTGGAGCAAACGTCATCCCAGACAAAGCGGTAGAGGAAACCGGCGAGTTCAGCAAAGTGGAACTCTTCCAGCATCTTCGTTGCGTCTTGGATGGTGGAGTTCAAGCGAGAGAGAATCCAGCGGTCTTCGAGAGCGAAAATCGAAGAATCCATCGGGAGCATTTCCTTGGAAAGGGCTCCTGCCTGTTCCAAGTGCGGGAACAAGAAGCGGCAAGCGTTCCAGAGCTTGTTCGAGAAATTACGACCAATTTCGAACTTTTCGCTCGTGTTGATGACAGAACCATCTTCCTGCTTTTCCTTCTTCACCGGGAGACGAACGTCCTGGTTGTCGGTGCAGAGGCTTGCCATCACGAAGCGGAGAGCGTCTGTGCCGTACTTCTTTTCGATATCCATCGGGTCCACGCCATTGCCCTTGGACTTGCTCATGGTCATGCCATTGCCGTCCAAAATCTTCGGGTGGATATAGACCGTATGGAACGGAACCGTGCCCATGTTCTCTTGGCTGAAGAGCACCATGCGGGCGACCCAGAGCGTGATGATGTCGCGGCTCGTCACGAGCACGGAAGTCGGGTAGTACTTCTTGAGCGTGTCCGTCTGTTCCGGCCAGCCCATCGTGGAGTGCGGCCAGAGACCACTGGAGAACCACGTGTCAAGCACATCTTCTTCCTGCACAATCTTATGACCGGCAACAGCATCTTCCTTCAAGTTTTCTTCTTCGGAGCAGATGAGCCAGATGCCGTTCTGAGCCTTGTAATAGTAAATGTCGTTACGGCCTTCGAATGCTTTCTTCAAGTCCTCTTCGGTCGTCGTTTCATCGGCGTGCCAAATAGGAATACGGTGACCCCACCAGAGCTGACGGCTAATGCACCAGTCGCGCTTTTCCTTGAGCCAGTCGAGGTACTTGTTGGCATAACGTTCTGGGATAATCTTGATTTCGCCGCTCGTGACAGCCT
This sequence comes from Fibrobacter sp. UBA4297, assembly GCF_002394865.1. NCBI lineage: Bacteria > Pseudomonadati > Fibrobacterota > Fibrobacteria > Fibrobacterales > Fibrobacteraceae > Fibrobacter > Fibrobacter sp. UBA4297. The sequence continues at coordinate 151,745 of NZ_DGUZ01000013.1, forward strand.
TCATCGCGTTGTCGGCGAGAACGTCCATCTTCACGAACCACTGGTCGCTCAAGTACGGTTCAATCACAGTCTTGCTGCGGTCGGAATGGCCTACCTGCATTTCGTGATCTTCGACCTTGATGAGGAGGCCCAAGTCTTCGAGACCCTTCACCACGGCGTCACGTGCAGCCTGGCCCTTCATGCCCTGGAACGGACCGGCGTTCTCGTTCAAGCTGCCGTCGTCGTTCATGATGTTGATCATCGGGAGCTTGTGGCGCAGCCCCGTAGCGTAGTCGTTCGGGTCATGTGCCGGAGTCACCTTCACGGAACCCGTACCGAATTCCATATCGACGAGGATTGCGTCTGCAATCACCGGAATTTCGCGGTTCACGAACGGAACCTTGAGCATCTTGCCGATGAACTGCTTGTAGCGTTCGTCGTTGGGGTGCACAGCGAGAGCCGTATCGCCCATGATCGTTTCCGGACGAGTCGTCGAAACCGGGATGAATCCCGAACCGTCGGCCAACGGATACTTGAATGTCCAGAAGTGACCTTTCACAGTTTCGTAATAAATTTCATCGTCTGCCACAGCCGTCTGGAGCTTGGTGTCCCAGTTCACGAGCCGCTTGCCGCGGTAGATAAGACCCTTCTTGAAAAGGTTGAAGAATGCGTGGCGGACAGCCTTTGCGCAAACCGGGTCGAGCGTGAAGCGCTGACGGCTCCAGTCGCAGCTGACACCGAGGCTCTTGAGCTGCTTTGTGATGCGGGCTTCGTATTCGTCCTTCCACTTCCAAATGCGTTCCACGAGGGCGTCGCGGCCAATGTCGTGGCGTGTCTTGTGTTCGTCCTGGAAAAGTCTCTTTTCGACGACAGCCTGCGTGGCAATGCCGGCGTGGTCCGTGCCCGGAATCCAGAGCGTGTCGCGGCCAGTCTTACGGCGATAGCGGACGAGAATGTCCTGCAGCGTGTCGTTCAGAGCGTGGCCGAGGTGCAGAGCACCCGTAACGTTCGGAGGCGGAATGACGACGGAGAACGGTTCGCCCTTTCCGCTCGGGGCAAAATCATTATTCTTGTTCCATTGGTCGTGCCAACGGTCTTCTACAATTTTCGGATTATAACGAGTTTCCATTTCCATAGTGACGCCAAAGATAGAAAAGTAGGAAGTAGGAAGTAGGAAGTAGGAAGTGAAATGTAGTGGCAAATGCGCTAATCGCGTCATCCTGAGCTAAGTGTAACGGAGTCGATATATGAAACTTGGCTCTTTAGAGCCTTAGTTGAATTATACTCAAAGAGCATAACTCTACTAGGCCACTAAAGTGGCGAGTATCGTTTAGGTTCGTAGGAGCAGGATTCAGAAAAGTCTTGAAAAATAGGGTAGGAGGGGGAAGGCGTTTGCCTTATACAGTTGTTTCCTCGCTTCAGTCGAATGTCATTCCCGGCTTGACCGGGAATCTTTCAACAAATGTTGAAGATGAATGATTTCTGCAAATAGCCAACGAAAAAATGAATTGCGCAAGCGCCTTATCGGGAAACTTGTTGCGGTATGTAGATTATACCGCAATTTTAGCAAGGGCTTGAAATTATTTCAAGTCCAGGACAGGGCGGAGGGCGACACCCCAATAGTACACGGCCCGCATAAAGCTCCCTAGCCGCTTTGGAGCGCTCGCGTTTATGGGGAAATATTCCTTCTCGTTCAAGGCATCTACGCTGTTGTATTTTTCCTTGTCGTAGCAAAGGACCTCGTCGCGGAGGCTTTCCGCAATTGAGGGTAGGCTTTCTGCCGGCGACATCTGGATTGTTACGGCGTGCATGCGCTCCGCGACCGTTTGCATGTTGTACTCGAAAGATGCCGATTTAGGGGTATTGAATACAACGTATCGGCAATCCCCTGCTATCTTCTTTACGGCGTACCCCAGATGGTTCATGCAGAGTTCAAAACGGGTAAGGTTGAACATGGGGGTAAGCTTCTTTTCCGATTCAGGCAATTCCACCAACGCGAACTGCTGTACCCTGAGCCACTCAAGGGCTGCCTCGTATGTTTCGTTTTTTCCGAGGCCATTGTGCATATAGTACGCCCGCTTCCGGAATTTTAGGAATTCATCCACATTCTCCTCGGAAAGCATTTTCTGCGTTTTTTCGTCCAGCCCATCCACAAGCGCATCGATCTGGGCGATGGCATCGAATACTGCCGACGGTTCTTGGAGCGGGAGGCTCGAATTCATCTGGACCAGATAGTAATAGCCGGTGTCATCCGTCGTCTTGGAGTATTGCGAGAATTCGGGCGCACGGGCGCCTGCGCGTTCCATGAAAATGTAGCCGTCCACCTCCAATCTCGTGGCCAACGTCTTGGCGATTTCTGCCGACGCGACAACACAAACAAGGCAATCGCCGTGTTCACCTTCGACAAGCCTGCAAGGGAAGAAAGCCTCCTGCATTTCAACCTCTTGCGGGAACTTTCCCTTCTTGACGGTAAACACCGCCATGTTCAACCCGTTGCCTGAAACGGGCGCACCGCCCGCCTGGCCATAGTCAGGCAAGGTCATCTTGTGCGATTCGCAGAGCAGGTGCGTCATGGCATCCAGCTCGCGGTGCATCTCCTTCCGGTCCCTGCGTTTTCCGGAACCCTGCAGCTGGTCGATTGCAAAGTGCAGTTTGCGGATATTCCACGGCTTGATTTTGCAAGAATCCATTTATACCATCCTTTTTTTGTCAATGACATGGTTTACAAGCTGTGCGGCGTAAGCAGTAGAGCCGCCTTGCTTGTCGTACTATATTATCGCTTGTTTATGCATGAATGTAAATACACGCATAAATCTAAAGTGCAATATACAAATCTCATGTGACAAATACTGTCTCGATTTTATCTTTTTCGAAATTTCCGCTTCTAACAAAAAAACTGCCGCAAAATTTTGCAACAGTTTCAGGGTTCTTTATAAAGCTCTTTTATTCCGCCCAAATAATGCGACCATCTTTACGAGGGGGTGCTGCTGGGAGTTCGCAGTCTGCATAACCTAAAGCGCAGTGGGCGATGCCCACCCATTCGTCTGCGTTGAGGCCGAGCGACTTGAGGATTTCCTTGCCTTCGGCACTTTCGACTTCTTCCTTGGCGCGGTGGATCCAGATGCTTCCGAGTCCAAGGCTGTAGGCGGCGTTCATCAGGTTGCCCATGGTAAGAGCCCCGTCGTACAGGTAGGTCGGAATTTCCTTTTTCGCGAGAACGAGAAGAATCACGGGGGCACCGTAGAACGGGTCAAAGCCTTCGTTCCAACCGCCAATCTTGCGGTTCATTTCAGAAATTGTGTCGCGCAGTTTCTTGTTTGTGATGGCGACTACGGCTGTCGATTGCTTGCCCATGCCGCTTGCGGCGTAGATTCCCGCTTCGGCGACTTGTGCGATGAGTTCTTTGCTCACGGTATCGGGTTTAAATTTGCGGATGCTTCTGCGTGAAAGTAAGGTTTTGATTGTTTCGTTCATAAGACCTCTAGTTTTTATTCTTTCTTGACAATCTACAAAAAATATAGGGAAAAATGAAGAAAAATGACAAAAAATAATGCAAAAGTATATGAAATAAGCGGAATAAAACTGCATTTTAATTAAAAAGCAGTCGCCAGAAAAATTACCCTTGCAGGATTGGTTTGTTAAGGTATAATGAATTAAATCCCTTCGATGGCTTCAATTTGCTTGCCGAGTTCGCTTGCCTGCAGAGAATCTTCGTTGTAAATGGCGTTGATTCTCTTGCAGCTGAGTTCAAGCAAGTTGCGGGCCTCGATGGAATCGCTTTGCTTGCGGAGTTCGCGCAGGGCTTTGTCGATTCTCTTGATGTCCTTCTGCTCAGGGTAACCCTTCATGAAGGCGTAGAAAAGCTGAATTTGCGTGTCGTATTCGCTGTCGGATTCGCAGGCGAGCAAGAACGGGATGACGCGTACGTTGAGGAGCTTCGAGAGGTCGCCCATGAATGTGTTGAGCGTGAGACCCTTCGGGAAGAGCTCTTCTGTGTCTTTCTGGATGTCTTCGGTGTTCACGAAATCGCCCTCTTCGAACTGCAAGAGCATTTCGTTGAGCATGTCCATTTCGTTTCGCTTAGCTTGTTCGCGATACTTTGCCTGGTAATAAATCGGGAGCGTCGTGAGGCAGTAATGCGCCTGGTTTGCACCGATAAATTCACCGATGTAGTAGATGTCGGCGTCTTCCTTGAGAATGTCTTCTTCGTTGTTGAAGTTCCCGATGCGGGCCGGTATAGGGATCACTTCCATGTTCGAAAGTTCATGGAGGCGTTCGCGCATGGCGTCGACGTCCAAATTTTCGGGGAGTTCCACGCCGTTTTCTTCCATCGTCTTGAGAAAGTTGTTGAACTTTGCATCGACGGCGCGGTTGACTTCTCTTCTGCTAGGCTTGTGTTCGAACTGACGAAAATCACCTTCTAACGTTAAAAGCCCGTTTTTGATCATGTCGTCAAACGGCGTTTCGTTGGGTTCGGCGTCGGGGGAGGGCAAAATGCGCGCATAGGCAATCATTCTGCCGCACAGTTGTTCGTCATTTCCTTTTTTCTGTTCGATTCCAAGCATGCCCTAAAATTAACAAAATCTAGCGGACTTGGACCATTTTTTGTTTGCTGTAACCTTGCGCAGAGGTCTTTACGACATAGATTCCGGGGGTAAGCCTGGTCAAATTGGCGTTCCCCTTTGTGTAGCGCACTAGCTTTCCGTTCGTATCGTAGATACGTGATTCGGTTACTGTTGCGTTTACGCGGGTGATTTTTGCGATAGCGACGCTTCCTTTGTCCACGTCTTTTTCGGTAAGCTTGATTTGGTCGAGGTTCGGGCCGTCATTGCCATCAACGATGGAGAACGTGATGTAGCTTGCGCCTTTGGGGAGTGTAATAGTCGTTTCTTTTGTCTGGTATGTGGTCCATTTGTCTGTGGCTTCGAACGAAATGACTTCGGCGCCTTTGCATCCGTCAACGCCTGCGGTGCATGTGCCGGGGGCAGCGAATGCGAGGCTGCGTGCTTTGCCGCTGCCATTTGCGTATGTCATTTCCATCGTGTATTCGCCGGGAAATTCTACATAGACGGGAACTTGGACGGTTGATTTCCCTGTGCCGAAGTTGATGTAGCCGGTGCCTGCAAAGCCTGCGTTTGTGCTTTCGTTGATGGCATTGTCGATGATGCCGTCTTCGGCCTGGAACGTTGTTGTGCCCTTGGCTTCAAAGATGGCGCCGAGTTCGATGTCCTTGCTCATTGTTGTTTTCCAAGTGCTTTCGCTGCCGGCATCGCTTGCGCTTTTGCCTGTCCAGCCTGCGAATTTCCAGCCGCTTGCGGGTTCTGCGGTGAATGTGACTGCGGTGCCTTCGGCGATTTTTTCACGATTCGGGGAGGCGACAACGGTTCCGCCGATAGATTGCGTCAGTGTGGCTTTGTAATAAGTGACATTTGCTTCGAGGACGGTAATTTCGTTGGAGCTTGCGCCGAGACCGCCCATGGAATTTGCTGCACGGACCGTAACTTTGGAACCTGCGGCAATACCTCCGATATCAATGGAATTTGTGGTGGTGTTGCTGTGGTATTTGCCGTTCACAAAGATGGCCCAGCAAATAGCGTTGTCGTCATCGTTCCAGATGATGTTGGCGCCTTCTTGCGAAATCTTCGGGGCTGAAACTTGCACTGTGAGTTTGTTCGGTTCCCAGTTGTCACTGCCTCCAAGGACGTTCTTGAGCGTGTATTTCGAGGCGTCGCTCGCACTCCAGACGGTCTTGAGGGTTGTTGCTGTCGACGGATCCTTGCCTCCGTCAAAGCGTGTTTTGCGCTGGCTTGTGTTGATGGCGCCGCCACTCCCGTTTTTGCTGTTGTATTCACCAAAAACCTGCGGGGCAGAATTCATGTCGGGGCCCCAGCCTTCTGCCCTGGGTTCTGCTCGCATGATGGTGTTCAACCAGACGACTTTTGCGTGGCCCCAGGAACGCCCGAGATAGAACGTCTTGTTAAATCCGGAATTGCTGACTTCGATGATGGCGTTATTGAAAACGTAACCCCAGGTGTCTGGATTTTGCGATGCCGTGATGTAGCCGCCATTTCGCGTCATCACAAGCTTGGTGCCTTCGAAGAAAACGTCGCCACCACCGCAGATAAAGTCTACAGTGCCATCAATTTCGCCGCCTTCCCAATACGTGCGCCCTTTTTTAGTGTAGTATGTGTCTTGACCGCTCAAGAGTCGCACGTTCTTGTAGATGAACTTGTCTCCTGCATTTTGTTGCAAAGCGACTTGGCGTGCGGCGTTACCGGAGTTATAGGTGCCTCTGTTTTGCAGGGTAATGTCCTGCATATACATGTTCTTGTTGCTGGGGAAGTACAGCGTTGCCGTTGTGCTGATGCCTTCGGTATCGGTTGTGTTCCAGATGATGGTTTTGTCAACGGACTCGCCGATAATGGAAATGTTCGAGCCGCTGAACGTCGATTTGCCGTGTTCGTCACCGGTAACCTTGGTGATGTTGTATTCACCATTTGGCACAAAGAGAATGAACCGCTTGGATTCGGTGGCGCCCGAAGAAGATGCCTTGGCGATTGCCGCCTTGAAGTCGCCATCAACGCCCAAGACAAAGTCAAATCCGTGCTTCGTAATTGCGGAAGCGCTCACCGCCATTGCAAGCGGCATACAAACTGCAAACCTGTAAACCCAACTATTCAACATAAGACCTCTTCTTTGCTTGTCACCCCGGACTTGTTTCGGATTGTCATTCCCGCCTCCGAGCGGGAATCTCCTATTTCGTACTTTTCCCATTCACACGGAATGTATTGCCGCCACGCTTAAAGTAAGCTCCTGCGCTATTATTGTTGCGACCAAAGTCTACAAAATAGCGATTGTCCTGTTGCGCATTGCGTATCGTGCGCATTGCCTCAATGGAGGTAGGCGGAATTTCAACTTTTCCCGCTTTCAAATCGTCGTTCATCCAGCCGATGTAATCGAAGTTCGCCATGCCATCTTTCGAAAGGCTTGTGAACTTGAGTTCGCTATAGCCTTGTGGCAATTCAATTTCGATGGATTGCGTTTTCCATGTGGTCCACGCTGTGGTGGATTCCATGCTGCCGTCCGCAAGTAGCGTCTTGTCTCCTGCAGAAACGCTGTAGCCACGCGCGGAACCGCCGCCGTTTGCAAAGCTGATGAACAAGGTGTATTTGCCTTCCTTGAATGCGGTGACGCCGTAGGTCACATAGCTTCCTGTGGAGTTGTCAACGTTGGCGTAACCTTCGCCGACGAATCCCGTGTTGGTTGTTTCCTTGACGCCTTGAATGTCGATAAAGTCTACACCATCAATGTACGTTTTGCATGTGTCGTTTCCGCACATTGCCGAAGGTGGCGGAGGAGGAACGTAGTTGTCGTCCATTTTCGCAAGCGCTTCAAGGTATGCGTTTTCGGTGCTTAAAATTGCAGAACCGTAATCACCTGCCCACTGGTAGCCTGTGCGCCGTTCTTCGCTGATTTTCATGAAGTCCTGCGTCTTGGTGCTAGCACCATCGCGGTCGCAGAAAAAGTAGTTGTCGTTGTTGACTTCGTAAAAGCGGAACCACAGCGATGAGCCCGCCTTGTCAACGACACCAGCGGTCTTGCTAAACGCCTTGTCCTTTAGTTTGTTTTTCTTGTACCAGGCGATTGCGCCTTTGACCGCTTTCTGGATAGTTTCGTTTTGGTCGGGCCAGTTCATCAAGAACCACACAACGCCCATAGATTCGTTGCCGGATTTGCTCGGGAGTTCGTAGGCGCGTGCGCCTACGGGGGCGAGGCTGTTTGTGTCATGTTGCGCGCACCAGACGGTAAGCTTTCCGTCGTTTACGATTTGTGCCTTGAGCAAATAGTCAATGGCTTTGTTCAGTGCGGACTTCATCTTGCTTCGGGTGGCGTCATCGATGATATCCGAGTCAAAAGGTGATGCGGAATTAGCGATGTCCATCATCATGACCATCGCTCGAATCATGGCGTTGTCGTTCAGCGTGATTTGGTCGGAATAGTTGCCACGTTTGGGCCAAACTTGTGGGAGACCTCCCTTGGAACGCTGCATAGTCAAAAGAAAATTGACGGCCTTGTTGAAACTTGTCTTAAATGCGGATTTGTAATTGTTGTTCGTCGTTTCTTTGTAACGCACGGCAAGCAAACGCATTTCTTGAATGGTGGCGTTATTGTCAATCGTGCCGAGGTCGCCACCGCCTTTAGCTTGCCATTCGGATTTTGGACCGCCGGAATAGGCGCTTTTGTACTTGCTCGCCATCGCCTTGTAAAAACCGCCATTTGCGATTTGCCATGTGGTCATGTTGTAGGTGTACTGGTCAATGTCCATGCCTGATGCAGCCGAAGTCAGCTCCGAGTAGCCGCGATAGCTGTTGATTTTCGAAACCGCTGTCGCAGGCGGAGTATAAGTGGCCGCAAACGAAAAAGACGCGACAGACATTGCCGCTACAAAAAACTTGTAGTTACCAAACCCAAAATTCTTCATAAAAGACCTATAGAAGAGTTTTTAAACCCACACCACCTCTATAATCTACATTATAATAGGCCGATTTTTGTTATGAATTTCTTTTAAGTGTTGTCTTTGGACAATGGAACCTGCCGCATTGTCACCCTTGCATGTCATTCCCCTTCGAGGCCTGACTGCTGCGGGTATCAAATGCGAGTCCACAAGTGGCCTCTCGCTTGATACTCTTGCATGTCATTCCCGCCTCCGAGCGGGCGGACAGCACTTGGAACTTTGTTCCATAGTGCGCATGGCCACCTTTAGGTGGGAATCTCCTTTTCGTTTTATAATACGCTCTGTATAATATTTTTCTAAAAATTTTTATAAAATCTAAAATTTGATGAAATTTCTTTAAAAATTTTGATTTTGTATAATAAAATCTATTGCAGAACTATGCCGCAAAAACTAATTTATAGGTATGAAACCAATCACTGAATATCAAGACTACCGAGAATACATGCGCGACTTCTACGAAGAACGCAAACGCAGTTCTTTGTTCTCGTGGCGTGAATTCTCCAAATTGGCGGGGTTCACTTCGCCAAACTTTATACAGCTTGTTTGCGAGGGCAAAAGCCGCTTGAGCAAAACAGGCGTCGAAAAAGTGGCCGATGCTATGGGGCTTGAAGGTGCTGACCGTGATTATTTCTTTGCGATGGAACGTTTTGGCGATGCCAAGAACGATGCGAAGAAAATCCAGGCGTTTAACGAAATGCAGAAAATTGCAAAAGAAAACCGCTTGCGCGTTGTGGATGCCGAGGCGTTCAAGTATTTCGAATCGTGGGTAAACCCGGTGCTGCGCGAACTTGCCCCCATAATGCCGGGCGCAAAACCGCTGGAACTCGCGCGTAACTGCTACCCGGTTGTGAGTGCCGCCGAAGTTCGCCATTCGCTTGACTTTATGTGCCATGCGGAATTTCTCAAGAAAGTTGGTGAAGATACATACGTGCAGACCGAAAAGGTCGTGACGGGATCTTCCGAGGCCATCCCGTTGGCACTGCGTTCCATGAACCGCCAAATGTCAAAGTTTGCAACTGAGGCAATTGACGAAGTGCCGCCCGAAAAGCGCCACATCGCAGGCGTGACGCTTGGTATTTCCGAAGAGACGTACCAATGGCTCGTGCAAAAACTTGAAACGCTTAGGCAACAGGTGGTTGCCATGGCTGCTAAGGAAAAAGAATACGATAAAGTTTATCGACTGAATTTACAACTATTCCCGCTTACAAAAGGGAAGGAGGAATGAGATGAGAAAAATGTATAAAGTAATTCTGGCTGGAGTGACGGCTCTTTTGGCCGCATGTTCCAATGATGCTAGCGTTGATTCGGGTATTTCCGGAGCAACGACAGAGCCAAGCACCTCGCCAAAGGCGGAGTTGACCGAAGAACAAAAGGCTATTTTGGCAAATTCGCTATACACTTTGGTGGATTCAACGAAAGTTGATTCGTTAAAAGCGATTTTTGGTACTGATGTTTCATCGATTAATTATCGTTTTATTGAAACATTTCCATTTAGCATAAAAAATGATCAGGTTTTCAGTTATCCGAGTAAAGATGGTCGTAAGGTCTGTGATGTTGTGACTTATAAGCAAGAAAACAAAAGGGATCAAAAAGGCGTATTGCGCGCGATGTCGTATAACGAAGTCGATCACAAATGTAAATGGGAAGGCACCGTGCGTGAAGAAAAGGAGTGTCATGCAGATGATTATATGTCCACTCATAGATACGAAACCATCGTGAATACAAAAATTATTGATGTGGATGGTATTCCCGTTGTTATGAAAACAATTGCTGATAGTCGTTTTAGACAATTTTGGGGATATGGTGTCTCTTGTGGTGAATATCTAAAAGAATTCAAACAGTCTTGCAATGCATCGAATGGTCTTTTTGTGGATATGGGAGATGGTTGTAGTATGAATAATTTGAAATTGGCTTGTGCTTCGTTTATTCCTGAAGGTAAAACGCCTGATGAGGTTTTGAAATCCTATACCGAAGGGTATAAAATTCAGTGCCTTGAAGATTCTATAAAATACGCTCCATACGATGATGAAAATAATGTCTATCAGGATCCTGCTTTGGATAGTTTGTATAGAGATAGCGTGGATAGGGTTAACTATTTGATAGAAGAATGGAATCAGTCTCAGAAACGCTCTACAGCTGCTTATAGATGGCAATTTACTATAATCGATAGTACAGTAGTGTTTGATGGAGATAATTTGGACTATTACTGGGAAAGAGAAGATCCTGAACTCATTGATGCTTGGGGCTGGGCTTATAACACGCTGCCAAATACTAAAATTGCAGACGCTTATCGCAAAGAAGGTGTTTATGTGTTGCCTGATTCGTTAGTGACTGAATTCTTCCCGAATTTGGCAACTTATCCGGCTGGATTGGAAGGACTCAAGTGGTATCCTCCAGAAATTTTTTACCTCGTTGTTATAAAAGACATAGGTACAAAAGGTCATTTGATAACTGGTTTTGATGCAAATGGAATTTACGTGACGGACATCGTGAAAAGTGGAAATTGCCCAGAAGATACATCGGTTCATTATTTTGCAGTATTGTTATTGGATTCTCCTGATTGGGATGTGTTAGGCCGCCCCATTGTGAAAACGACTTATGTGAGTGATAACTGGAATTGCGATAAACCGGAGACACTTGAAAAAATTGATCCCTATGGCGAGTGGACGTATTCTAATGTACGTGATTATTATTGGTATGTAGAACTCTTTGGCAAAGACTGGCCCGTTTCCAAGATATAGAACTTAACTTTCATGAGCTATTTTCTATCTTAGGGGCGTATGAATACTAAAATCTATTACACCCTTACGGACGAGTCTCCGTTCTTGGCGACTCAGTCTTTGCTTCCTATCGTATCTGCTTTCGCAAAGACCGCAGATATCGATGTCGAAACTAAGAACATCTCCTTGCCGGGCCGCATTCTTGCCGCTTTCGCGGACACGCTCCCGGCAGGTACGACGTTTGCTGGTAAGCCGGTGACGGATGACCTCGCATTTCTCGGCAAGCTTACGCTTGAACCGGATGCGAACATCATCAAGCTCCCGAACATTTCTGCCTCGGTGCCGCAGCTCAAGGCCGCTATCGCCGAACTCCAGAAGAACGGCTACGCCCTCCCGGACTATCCGGATGCTCCTGCAACGGACGAAGAAAAAGCGATTCGCGCCCGCTACGACAAGGTGAAGGGCTCCGCCGTGAACCCGGTGCTTCGCCAGGGCAATTCTGACCGTCGCGCTCCTAACGCTGTCAAGAATTATGCCCGCAACAATCCGCATAGCAACGGCGTGTGGAACGAATCCGTGAAGACTTATGTCGCGAGCATGCAAGCCGATGACTTCTACGGTAACGAAAAGTCCATCACAATGGCCGAAGCCGACTCCTTCAAGATTGAATTTGTCGATGAAGCTGGTGCCGTAACGGAACTCCGTGCCGCAAAGCCGCTCCTCAAGGGCGAAATCATCGATGCGACCGTCATGCGCATGGCTTCTCTCGAAAAGTTCATCGCCAATGCGATGGCCGAAGCTAAAGCCAAGGGCCTCCTCTTCTCCGTGCACCTCAAGGCCACGATGATGAAGGTCTCTGACCCGGTGCTGTTCGGTGCATTTGTCCGCGTGTTCTTCAAGGACGTGTTCACGAAGTACGCAGACCTCTTTAAGGAACTCGGAATCGACGCCAACAACGGTCTCGGTGACTTGTTCAAGCGCCTCGAAGGCAATGCTAAGGAAGCCGAAGTCAAGGCTGCTATCGACGCTGCACTCGCCGCAGGCCCGGACCTTGCCATGGTCGATTCTGCTAAGGGCGTTACGAATTTGCATGTGCCGAGCGACGTGATTATCGACGCTTCTATGCCGGCCATGATCCGCAATTCTGGCTGCATGTGGAACAAGGAAGGCAAGCTGCAAGAAGTTGTCGCCTGCATCCCGGACCGCTGCTATGCTGGTATCTACGACGAAACGATTGAATTCTGCAAGCAGAACGGCGCATTCGACCCGAAGACGATGGGTACTGTGCCGAACGTGGGCCTCATGGCTCAGGGTGCCGAAGAATACGGCAGCCACGACAAGACGTTTGTCGCAAAGGGCAAGGGCGTTATTCGCGCTGTAAACAGCAAGGGCGAAGTCCTCTTGCAGCAGGAAGTCGCTGCTGGCGATATCTTCCGTATGTGCCAGGCCAAGGATGCTCCGGTGCGTGATTGGGTGAAGCTCGCTGTAACGCGCGCTCGCCTCAGCAATACGCCAGCGATTTTCTGGCTGGACCCGGAACGCGCTCACGACCGCGAAATCCAGAAGAAGGTCGAAGCCTACTTGCCGGAACATGACCTCAAGGGTCTCGACATCAAGATTATGAGCCCGCGCAAGGCTATCGTCGAAACAATGAAGCGTGCCAAGGCTGGCCTCGATACTATCGGTGTGACGGGCAACGTGATGCGCGACTACCTCACGGACCTTTTCCCGATTCTCGAAGTCGGAACTTCTGCAAAGATGCTCTCCATCGTGCCGCTCATGGCTGGTGGTGGCCTTTATGAAACGGGGGCCGGTGGATCTGCTCCGAAACAGGTGCAACAGTTCCTCGCCGAAAACTACCTCCGCTGGGATTCTCTCGGTGAATACTTCGCACTCGTGCCTGCATTCGAACAGGTCGCGCTCAAGGGCGGCAACAAGAAGGCTAAGGTCTTGGCCGATACGCTCGATGCTGCTAACGGCAAAATTCTCGAATTCAACCGCACTCCGGCTCGTAAGATCGGTGAACTCGACAACCGTGGTTCCCACTTCTACCTCGCTCTCTACTGGGCTCAGGCTCTCGCTGCCCAGAAGGTCGATGCGGAACTCGCCGGAAAGTTCGCTCCGATCGCTGCTGCTCTCTCCGCGAAGGAAACGGAGATTGTCGCCGCTCTCGCTGCCGAACAGGGTAAGCCTGCCGATATCGGTGGTTACTACATCCCGAAGGCAGAACTTCTCAAGAAGTGGATGCGCCCCGTCGAAGCGTTCAACGCAATTATCGACAACATTTAGCCTGTCATTCCTCTTCGAGGCTTGACTGCTGCGGTTATCCAATACGAACGCAAGCGTTCGTGCTGTCTAACCTTGCATGTCATTCCCGCCTACCTGTCCTCGCTTGACGGGGACGAGCGGGAACCTCCGTCTTGTAACAAAAAAGGAGTGTCGCAGAAATGCGCACTCCTTTTTTTTGCTTCGCTGTGAATTTTTTAGAATTGCCCGCGGCTCCCGTTGATAATCCATTGGCACAACGCTTCAATGCCATCGTAGTCGGGGAGTGTCTGCACAAAGTTTTTGGACTTGCTGCGTTCAATAAAATTGCGCCACACCATCTCGTTTTTGCCGTTCAGCCCGAGGTGCTCTTCAATTGCGCCGCGTGTCCAAACCCAAATGCCTTGCTCGCAAAGTTTATTGTGGATATTGCGGATGGGGCGTTCTGCTTCGGGCATAGATGCCATCATCGCATACGCTGTAGAAGCGCTGATGTTACTGTGCTTATTGACGGGGAGGCCGTTTACCAATCGCAAATGGTTGTGGCAAGCGAGCTCGCGGAACAAGTTGCGGCATTCGGTAATGTCCGGGTCGTTTGCGCTCAAGAATCCGTCGCGGGTGGCTGTGGTAAATGCGTAGTCCAAATCGACAATCGCACGCACGGGAATGTCCATCGCGCTCAAAACCTGCATACTCTTGCGTGTATTGCTCACGCCGCCTTGACGCACGAGCGCACACTTGATGAGCGCAAAAGATTGCCCGGTAATGCGCTCGAAAAGGGCGGGCAGCACTCGCCATTCCGTTTTACCTTCGGTGAGCAGCACGTAATCGGCAAACAAAAGTTCATTGCTGTTAGACAAACTAAACAGCATTTGCAACTGGCTCGGCGCATCTTTCACGACTTGGCGGACTGCGTCTTCCATTCGCTTGCGCATAAACGTGCCACGTTCCCTGTTCTTGCGGATCAAGAGAGACGTACTCACGTCTTCGCTCGTGACCATCTGTGCGGAATGTGTTGCAAAGATGACCTGATAGCCTTCGTTCGAAAGGTTCTTTAAAGCCACGCGCACGAGCTCAACCGCTTGCGGGTGCAAAAAGAGTTCCGGCGAATCAATCAATAAAAGCTTGCGGCTCAGGTAATGGTTATTGTGGTGCTTCTTGATTTCGGCGAGATAGCGGATAAGCGCCATCTGGATAGCGCGTTGCGAACCTGCGCCCATGCGCGAAATATCGCGTTCAAAACCGTCATCTTCATCGACAACTTTAATCGTTGCGCTCTTGAGGAATGTCTCTAGAGTCGGTACGGGAATGTCGAGCTCCACGCGAACGCTTGGGAATAGCGGGCGGAGTGCCGAGTTGACTTCTTTATCGAAAGCCTTGATTTCTTCGGCCTGGCTGTCGCTTCCGGGGGAGAGTAGTTCCGTAAACTGTTCGATGACCTGGCTCAATTCGCCACCAAACCTGCGTTCCAGTGGCTTGAAAATCTCGTGCATGAGCTTGGTGTAGGCTTGGTTCCCCTCAAAATCCCAAATAGCGATGGATTCCGGGAACATGCGATTAAAGGCTGCGGTAAACTTGTCATTGACGCGTACCCAGTCTTTGCCTTTGCGCTTGCCGTTTGGCGGGCAGAATGCCCAAAATTCAATATTGCCGGGGAGTTCACCCGGGATTCGCTGCACTTTTTTGACACGGAGCGTTGTCCCCGAGAGGAACGGCTCTACTTCGGCTGCTTTTTCTTCTCCAAGGCGGTTTAAAACCTGCTCGGTGATGCCCTCAAAAAGCCCTTCCGCTTCTACGGGGTGGTTCGGGTCATCAAAATACGAGATGTCCAGCGAAAAATTTGCCAGCAACCAGCGGATTCCCATCAAAATATTCGTTTTTCCGGCGTTGTTGTAGCCAATGAGGGCGGTAAAATCACTAAGCGGAAAAGTCTCGCGCTGGATAGAGCGGAGATTCGAAATCGTAATGCGGGACAATCTAAGTGCTTGTGGTTGCATAGCTTGAAACTATAAAATCTTTTTGAAAAAAGTTGTATTTGGAGCAATTGCAAGCGAAAAAGTGCGAATAAGACCGTATAAATTGGAATGATTGTACGGGAATGACCTCCAAAAGTCTTTTTTGATGCTAAAAGTACTTCATGCGGGCGGGGCCCCAGCTCAGAGTTGACGCCTACGGCGTCAGCGGCTTCACTTGGTCATGTGCGCCTGCAAGCAGTCGCCCGCGACTCTCGTTTTGCACGCTACTGCGAAGACAATACTTTGGCCGACGCCTCCATTTTATTGACGATTTATCGTTATCCTTAAATTATGTAACCTCTTATCTCGCTTATTGTTATGCATAATATGCCAATGAAACCTTTTTGGAGCTATGGACAATTGCTAGTGTGCCGTGAATGTGGCTGAATGTCTTAAAAAACGAAAAAACACTTTAGCTGTTGGGGCTAAAGTGTTTCTTTTTGGGGTTAGGAGGAGAACAAAGAGTTCTTGAACATAAAGGTATTTAAAGTTTGGCTCCATAATGTGTTTTTTGTCATATTCGCGTTGAAAAGTGTTGTGAACTTCTCAATGGGCTGTTGCAAATTTGCTACAATTAATATTAGGTATGTAAAAAAGAGGTTTTGTTCAGTGTCAAACTTTGATAACGAAAAGGGTTTTATTGCTAAATTTTCGGGCATGAAGAAATACGCTGCTCCAGTTGTTCTTTTTGTCTTGGCTTGCGCCTTAATTGTATACCTCAAGGTTGATTTTTCTGGCTCGTCCTCCTCTTTTGACGTTAGCCGGTACATGCAGACGCGCGCAAAAATTGATTCCTTGGAGGTGGCGCTGTGGAATTCTCAGGGAAATGTCGATGCCCAGGTGAAAATCCGCGACGAACTTTCTAACGCATGGGAAGACCTTTCGGCGATGCGCACCAATACGGCTGATGAGGCTGAAGCTCCGGAAGAAAATGTGGGAGGCTTCTCTGGTGGCGTTTGGCTTTGGATTATCGGCGGAACGCTTGCCGTGCTCCTTTGCTCCGTGGTTCTTGTGCTCGTGCTTATCCACCGTAAAAAGATTGTTGAAACGCGCATGATGGAAGCTCTTGCGAAATCGAGAGAAACTGGGGAGATGCCTTCTGTGGATGATACAGAAACGGTCCTTACTCCGCGTGTTCATGCTCCTAAAAAGTCAATTATCGATGAAGCCGAAGAATTTGCCGCAAAGCGCCGTGAAACGATGGAACTCCAGACGAAGGCTGCCGCAGGTGCAAATCCTGTCGATCAGAGTGCAACGAATTTGAATGCGTCCAACGCAAATGCTTCGAACGTGAACTCCGCGAAGGCCGCTTTCGAAGATGAACATGGCGTTCCTGAAAATCGAATTTTAACGTCTCCGTTTAACGGTAGAACGGTTCTCCGCCCGACGGCGAGAGAACGCATCACGTCTGCAATGCAGTCGCTTTCTGATGTGCTACATCATGACCGCACCAAGGTTAAGCCCGCTGCTCCGGCAGCTGCGCCAAAGCCCGAAGTTGTTGCAACTGCAGTTGCGCATCCGCTTGAGATGAACCGCTTTGACCGTGAATCTTCGGTGAACAGCAAGATCTTGCAGATGTCTCGCAGGGGGTTCCCGGCTTCGGCAATCGCTTCGAAGTTGAAGATTCCTCAGGCTAAGGTTGAGGCTGTTATCAAGGAAGCTGTAGAAGCAGGTAACTAATGCGTTACCGCTTTCGTTGTGAATATCTAGGCAGCGCCTTTTACGGCTGGCAAGAACAAAATTGTGGCGGCAAACTCCGCTTTGTAACCGTGCAGTCCACGCTCGAAGAGGCGTTGTCGATTGCGTTACGTGCGCCCATCCGCGTGGTGGGGTCGGGCCGAACAGATACGGGTGTCCATGCCCGCGGCCAGTGTGTCCACTTTGATTTTGATGGTGAACTGGACCCGCAGAAGGTTGTTCGTTCTGTGAATGGGCTTACCAAGCGCTTGATTCGCATTCGCGATTTAGAGCCTTGTGCTCCGGACTTCAACGCTCGCTACGATGCTGTTTTACGTTATTACCAGTACACGATTTTTACGCGCCCGGTGGCGCTAATGCGTGATTTTGGCTGGGAGTGTGGCTCGCTGAACCTGGATATCGATGCAATGGGCCGCGAGGCGCAGTCGTTCCTTGGTGAACATGATTTTATTGATTTTTGCATCCCGCGTAACGATGGAAAATCGACGCTTTGCACGTTGAGCGAGTTCCGTCTGGAACGCTTGAACGACTGGAGCTGCATGTTCCATATTAAAGGAAACCGCTTTTTGCACCGCCAGGTGCGCGCCATGGTCGGGACGCTTTTTGATGTTGGTCGAGGCCGTTATCCCGAAGGAACGGTCAACCAAATTTTCGAGAAAAAGTTCAAAGGCGAACGCACGTGGGCGCCCCCGCAGGGGCTCGTGCTGGAGAATGTGGAATATAGGGATTATTGATTTTAGTTGTTGGTCATTGGCTCTTGGTCTTTAGTTTTAAAGTTTGGCGCCTTTGGCGCGATGATATGACTAATAACCAATGACTAGCTGCTAGTGACTAACTTCTAATTGCTTCAATCATTTCCTTCACGGCGCGTTCCATACCAACGAGGGCGGCGCGGCTAACAATGCTGTGGCCGATGATGATTTCATCAATGCCGTCAATTTGTGCAACGGCTTCTACGTTTCTGTAGTTGAGTCCACGACCAGCGAACACGTTTAATCCATACTTGTGGGCGAGAACAGTCATGTCTTGCAAAGCTGAAATTTCACGATCGACTTCTTCGCGGCTGCCGAGTTCAAAAGCGGTGGCGTATTTGCCCGTGTTGAATTCAACGTAATTTGCGCCGACCTTCTTCGCAGCCTTGACCTGTTCTGTTTCGGCATCGATGAACACGCTCACCTGTATGTCATTGTTGCGGAGCGTCATGATGTACTTTGCAAGTTCGTCAATCTTTGCAGAAACGTTCAGGCCGTCTTCTGTTGAAAGCTCGGTGTGAACTTCCGGGACGAGCGTGACCATGTCCGGCTGGCGGTTGATGGCGAACTGCACCATTGCTTGCGTCGGAGCCATTTCAAGATTCAATTTAGTGGTCACCGTTCCGCGGAGGAGTCTGATGTCGCGGTCCTGGATGTGGCGCTTGTCTTCACGGAGGTGGGCCGTAATGCCGTTGCAACCGGCGAGTTCCGCAATCATGGCGGCGGCTACCGGATCAGGTTCTTTGCCCTTGCGTGCTTCACGGATTGTCGCAATGTGATCCACATTTACACCAAGTTTGATAGACATAGGCTCTCCTATTTAGAATTGAATAAAGTTGAAAGGTCTACGAGAGTAGTGCCTTGCTTTGCCGTTTTTGCGGCGATATCCTCAATTTTAGACAAATTTTGTTCCGTCAGTGGGATAATCATAATCGATGTCCCGCTTTTGGGCGCTTCCCTGAGCTTTTGATGGATGTAGTCCTCAATTGAACTGTTTTCTGGATTGTAAGGGAACGCTATTTTGCATACAAGTTTAAAGTCCTTGCAGGTCTGTGGTACGACCGTTCGGTCTTCCATGGACAAGTCCATAAACCACATGTCGTTTTTTTCTGCGGGCTTGAGAATGGCTTGCAAAAGTTGTTTGTGCTTGACCGCTTGTTCGCCATAGCGAGTTGCAATGCCTGCTGCGCTTGGGAGAACCTCTTTTGCTTTGTTGATGGTTTCTTCGATTTGTTCTGCCGTGTGGTGGATGCGGAGTGGACGCAATTTGTTGTGAACTTTGTTTAGCTTGGTCGATTCCATGGCAAGCCAAAGAACGATTTCCTTGTTGCGGATTTTGTCTAAACTCTTATAAAATTTTTCATCGACTCCGAATGGTGGAATCAGCATGTCAAACGGGTAGTCTAGGTTGTTTAGCTTAGCGATGATTTCTGGAGTAAGGCTTGTTGTCTGGAATACAACTGACATGAGCGACGCATTTTTCATAAAAATATTTTCTGAAACTTGGAGCGTCAGATGAAGCGAG
This sequence comes from Fibrobacter sp. UBA4297, assembly GCF_002394865.1. Lineage (NCBI taxonomy): Bacteria > Pseudomonadati > Fibrobacterota > Fibrobacteria > Fibrobacterales > Fibrobacteraceae > Fibrobacter > Fibrobacter sp. UBA4297. The sequence continues at coordinate 171,214 of NZ_DGUZ01000013.1, forward strand.
TCTCCTTGAGGTGTTAAAACGTCTACCCATGCCGATTGGTAGGCGTTGGGATTTTCGCTCAGTTCTTCCATCGAAAGGATTGTGCCACCGTGTGCCTGAATGAATTTTTGGGCTTGCAGGAGATAGACTACAATTGTTTTTCCGCGAGCGAGAGTCCAAATGGTTCGCTTGGAACGTTTCGAAAAACTAGACGAAATAATTTTCATCTCGTCTTGCAGCCTTTGTGCGAAATTAACAGTGTCTTTTTCTGTTGGTGCTACTTTGGATTCTTGAATGCCTGTAGTTTCTTCAATTTTTTCGAGAATAAGTTGCGCTTTATCCTGGTTGTTCAAAAAATAGGACAGCCCTGCAAAAATCCCCGATGCTAAAAATAGTGCGACAATGTGTTTAAGCTTTATCATCTCATCTACAAATATAACTACATTGAGCCCATGGCTATTCTATTTGCACTTGTTGGAGCGACTGGTGTTGGCAAGTCTCGCCTTTCACTGGAACTGGCGGAACACTTTGACGCCGAAATCATCGGTGTTGATTCTCGTCAAATCTACAAGGGCTTTGCGATAGGGACCGCACAGCCGTCTCATGAGGACTTGGTTCGGGTAAAACACCATCTAGTTGATTTTCTCGACCCCCGACAGGTTTTTTCTGCGGGTGACTTTTGTGCAAATGTGAAAAAGCTTTTGGCCGATAATCCTGGTCAAAATTATATCTTGGTGGGTGGTACTGGACTTTATCTACAATCTTTGATGCTTGGACTCCCGCAGATTCCGAAAATTGATGAATCAGTTCGTAAGTCATTTGAGGAAGATGCCGCTAAGTTTGGAAGTAAAACTTTATACGAAAAAGCGAAACAGGCGGACCCCGAAGCGATGGAAAAGGTTGAACTGAACAACGTTCAACGCATTATCCGGATTTTAGAAGTTTTTCAGCTGACGGGGCGTAAACTCTCGGAATGGCAAAAGGAACGTGAAGGTGGCGTGGGTGAAGTTCCTGTGTTCTGGTTAAACCGCAGTCGCGAAAATCTTTATGCGCGTATTGATGCTCGCGTGGATGAGATGATAGCTGATGGTTGGCTTGAAGAAATTCATAGTTTAGCTAAAACCGTGCCGTTAGAAGCTCCTGCATGGCAAAGTCTCGGCTATAAAGAACTTTTGTGCGCAAAAGACGGCAATCAAGTGGAAATGATTCTCGAAGATGTCAAGCGAAAGACGCGAAATTACGCCAAAAGGCAATTGACGTGGTTCCGTTGGCAGGTAAAATCGACCGAAGTAGACTTGGATACCTGTACAAGCCCTCTGGAATATATCCATAAAAGAGTGATTACCCCATAAAAGGGCTGTTTTTAGGACTCGTCAAAAATTTTTTCTCCAAAAATTGGACATGAAAAGGGCAAATTGCCTTTTTTCTTTTGGGGTGCTTTTAAAAAAGTGGTGAATAGAATGTGAATATCATGATGTGGAACCGGAAGACAACCCGTTTTTAACGAAAAAAGTGAAAAAAAGTGAATTTTTTTTACGCTGACCCCTTGTTTTTATTCCTGAAAATTCTATAATTGGTCTCACCCTCGAACGGGTCACCCAAAACGACCTGAACGAGACGAAAGCCCGCGAGACTTTCGGGAAGATTGAAGGAATCGGAGATGTGCTTAGTGACGGCCCAAGAAAATTTCTTGGAAGTCAATTAATCAAGAGGCGAGAGTCGCGACCAAGCTTGCTTGGACATGACCGAGCCGAAGATTTAAGCGATACTTTAAGTATCGCCATTTACGAAAAACAGGACAGACTAT
>NZ_DGUZ01000014.1 GCF_002394865.1 Fibrobacter sp. UBA4297
CGTACAAGTACGGGAACAACGGCGCGGCCAAGTGGAGCGGGACTTCGATGCTCGAGGACCCTTACATGGGCATCCACGTGGGTGGCGGTTATTATGTGAGTGGCGAGGGTTCGTACATCCAGTATTTCAAGGATGCGGACGGCAATGGCAACTACTACCTGTTCGTGAGTTACGGGTTCTATTCGCCCGAGGGCGGCTACACCATGCGCGTGTTCCGCAGCAAGGACGTGAAGGGACCCTATGTCGATGTGGATGGGACTCCTGCGATTTTTGAAAAGTTTATCCTGAACTATTGGGGCAATACCGACCGCGGATTCCCGATTGTCGCGAATTACCGCTGGAGTTTCTGGGCCGAGGACCGTGCCGAAATTGCGGACGGGCACAATTCGCTGTTGCGCGACGACGATGGCGGCATGTATCTGGTTTATCACCGCAAGTTCAACAACCATACGGGTTGGCACAATGTCGAGACTCACCAGCTGTTCTTTAACAGGATGGGCTGGATTGTGGCGGCACCTTTCGAGTATCACGAGGGTTACGGGCTACCGGCGCGTGCGCTCGACCGCAGCGATATCGCGGGCCCGTACAAGGTGATTATGCATAACCCGCCCAGGAACAACCCGCAGACCTGGGAAGATTCCGTGGCGGTGAACCAGGAACAGAACATGCAGCTCAATGCCGACGGTACGGTGACAGGCGCCTACACGGGAACCTGGGATTACGACTATGCGAAGGGCCGGAGCTACGTGACGCTTACTCTAGGTGGAACAGTCTACGAGGGCGTGGTGCTTGACCAGTTGCAGAACGATATGAGCAAGCGGACGCTTACGTTCTCGGCGATGAACAAGGCGGGGAACCGTGCCTTCTGGGGTTACCGTGTGCCGAAAACCGAAGTGCTGCAGGATGCCCGCTATTACGGCGACAGCGTGAAGGTCGTTGGGAAAAAGGACTTTAGCACGGCATGGGATGCCTATGACGAATTTGAGTCCGTGAAGGTAAGCGGGAACTTTGTCGCGGAATTTGAATTCAGGAACAAGGTAAAGAGCGGAGCCGAAAACTGGAACAACTGGGTGCTCGTCTTTAGGAACGGTGGCGACATGTGGTACCTGCGTGCCGACGGCTATTCCGTGGAAACGCTCGGTGGCGAAAATACGGTGCACTACTGGAATGCCTGGGGTGAAAACTGGGATGCCTTCAAGAAGATGTACGACGGTGCAAAAGTCCGCCTGCGTGCAGAAAAGGACGGCTACCTGATAAATGTGTATGCGTTCTTGCGCGGTGCGGCGAAGGATGGATCCGACTCGCTAGTGTATGCGGTTACGGCTACGGGGACACCGGTTGGCGATTACGAAATCTTGCTCGGTGCCGACGCGGCGTCGCTCGAGTTGAGCCGCGTTGCCTACGGAGCGCTTGAAAATCGCATCGTGGCGGGTACGATAAACGACGGTGGCGAATACAATGTAGCGTTCAATGCGCAGAAGACGGCTGAATACAAGGTCTCGGGCGACTTTAGCGCAACATTCCGCTTTATGAATTACGGGAACAAGCCGGTCTATGGGCTTACCGATGCGAACAAGGTAAACAACTGGGACAATTACATTGTGCGTGCGACTGCCGGCGGGGCGACGACGCTGTTGCGTGCCGATGCCTTTGCGATGGATAACGCGGGAACGTTCGATTACGATTTTGACTGGAACTGGGACGATTTCGCTGGCATCATGCGCAACGCCGAAGTGGTGATGGATGTCTCGCGCGAAAAGGATGTCGTTACCTACTCGGCCCGCATCACGGCGCAAGATGGCAAGGCGTATCACTACAAGGCGGTAAATAGGGGCGCATCAACTGCCGAGATGTCGCTCGGGTTTACTTGTGAGAAGAGTGTGGTCGACCTGCTTTCGGTTTCCGTGAATAGCGTGGCGGGCGACAGCACGCAAATCCAGGTGGAAGATCCTGATTCTTCGACCACGTCGTTTGCGGTTCGCAAGGGCGTTGAAACGGAACGCAGCCTGCAGGATATGCGTGGCGCGAAGGTTTACGATGTGCGCGGTCGCCTTTTGGGAACTGCGGACAGCCCGCGGGTAAAGGAAATGCGTTTGCGCAAGGCCCGACAGCCCGTTTTTGCGAAGTAACAACAGCACCGCAGGTGCCCACGAAGAAACTTGTCTCCCTTGTCTCCGTTGTCTATGGACAACCGGAAGTGTGGTGGTGAAGGTACTATTTGGAGTGCCGGAGATATATTATAGGTGCAGGTTCCCGGTGGTGCGGGGACCTGTAATTCAAAAAAAGGATTGGATGATGAAAAAGTTGTGGATGTTTGGACTTTCGCTCGCACTTGGAGTGGGCATGTCGCAGGCGGCTCGCCAGATGGAATGGCTGAACCGCGGTTTGGTCGCTGTCAAGACGACTAACGGAGTTTTCCTCAGTTGGCGAGTTCTCGGAACAGACGGTAATACGACCGGTTTTAACCTATATCGCGATGGCGAAAAAATCGCCAGTTTTACGGGTTCACAGGCAAGCAACTACACAGATACGAAAGGAACAGCATCGAGCAAATACTCGGTGAAAGCAGTGGTTGGCGGCAAGGAAATAGCGGCTGACGCTGCAGTTTCTGTTTGGAGTAATCAGTATCTGACTGTAAATCTTGACCGTCCGAATGGTGGGAGCGATTACACCTACAGCCCGAACGATATCGCGGTAGGCGATGTAGACGGCGATGGAGAATTTGAGCTGATTCTCAAGTGGGATCCGAGCAATTCTAAAGACAATTCGCAGAAGGGGAAAACAGGCAATGTCATCATTGACTGCTACAAGATGAGTGGCAAAAAACTTTGGCGCATTGACCTCGGTGTAAACATCCGTGCGGGGGCGCATTACACGCAGATGCTCGTGGGCGACTATGATAGCGACGGCAAAGCTGAATTCGCGGTAAAGACCGCTCCCGGAACAAAAGACGGCAGCGGCAATTATTTATCACTCGGTTCTGCAAAGGGTGCAGACCACAGCAAGGATTACAGGAATTCAAACGGCTACATTTTCACAGGACCTGAATGGCTTACCATTTTCAATGGCGAAACTGGTAAGGAAATGGCGACGGTTGATTACAATCCCGGTCGCGGTACGGTAAAGAACTGGGGCGACAGCTACGGCAATCGTGTCGACAGATTCCTCGCAACAAATGCGTACCTTGATGGTAAAAAGCCGAGTATGGTATTTCAGCGCGGTTACTACACCCGAATGGCAATTACCGCCTACGATTGGGATGGCAAGACACTTTCACAACGCTGGTATTACAACGCAGCCACGAGCGGACAGGAATGTTACGGGCAAGGCAATCACAACATTTCCGCAGGCGACGTGGATGGCGACGGCTTTGATGAAATTATTGAAGGAAGTTGCGCCGTTGACCACGATGGAAAATTCATGTACCGCACAGGCAAGGGCCACGGCGATGCCATGCACTTGAGCGATCTCGACCCCGATAATCCCGGTCTTGAAGTTTGGCAAGTTCACGAAGAAAAGCCCTACGGCTACGATTTGCACGATGCCCGTACCGGCAAGCTACTTTTTAACGAAACGAGTTCGGGCGATAACGGGCGCGGTGTCGCAGGCGATGTGGATTCGCTAAACCGTGGACACGAACTTTGGTCTGCCGCTAATTGGAACACCTATACCGTAAAAGGAAAAATTTGGAAAGCAGACAAGCGCCCCGCTTATAACTTCCGTATTTATTGGGACGGTGACTTACTTGATGAACTGTTGGACAACACGACTATCAGCAAGTGGGACCATGCCAAACAACAAAGCAATACGCTTTTTCAGATGCAGGGCAACAGCTGCAACACCACCAAGGCTACGCCGAACTTTAGCGGTGATATTTTAGGCGACTGGCGCGAAGAAGTCATTTTGCACGATGGCGCATCCAAGCTCTACATCTACACAACTACGATTCCAACAGAACATCGAATGTACACGCTTGCGCACGACCCGATTTACCGTCTCGGCATGAGCTGGCAAAACACCGCCTACAATCAACCTCCGCATTTGGGATTTTGGTTATACGGCAATAAGGACAAGTTCCCGACGCCTGACATTACGCTCGTCGGCGATTATACACCGAAACCCGCCGCGATTATCAAGCAGGGCGCAGGTTCCAGCAGCCAAGCCATTGCACTCGGGGATTCAATTGTTCCGTTCACTTTCGCAATTCAAAACGCCGATGGCGCAACTGTTGAAAATCTCCCTGCAGGCGTAAGCGCAAAATGGAACGCACAGACAAATTCGCTATACTTCAGCGGAACGCCAACCGTCAGCGGAGAATTCACCTACACGATCACCACAAAGGGAGGCAACGCGGAATACGGCGAAGCAACCCGCAGCGGGAAATTTACCATTGACGATCCGAATGCTAAAACAACTTCGCTAAAGCCTAGTGCGAAAAGAGCTTTGCTGAACTGTTCTGGACACGTTTATGATTTGCGAGGACGTCTTGTGAAACAACGTAAACATCGTGGTTTTTATCTAACAAGATAACGAAAGCTAATCCAACACCCAACCCATCCTCCCCCCGGCGAATGTCGAGGGGAGAACTTTTGTTAACTAGTATTTTTGCAAAGCCGACTCGTAACGGTTCACGCGTTCAGTAAGCCAGCTTTTGAGGCTTTGAACTTCGTCAATGTAACTGCGGACAGGTGTCCATTTTATCGCATCATTTTCAAGAGCCTTTTGTGTTTGCAACATATAATCGTCTAGCTTTGAAAATACATCAGCCAGAATACTTGTTTTAAGCTGACCCCAGCGAGCCTTGTAATCAGCCAGGAAATTTTCATTTGCAAACAAGTTTATAAAGAATCCGGAAACCGCCCGATTTCTATGTAAAATCCAGTCCTGATCAACAAAGTATTTCTTGGTATCTTCATCCCAGCTATAAGCAAACCCACCATCAAAATCCCATACAGGCCCCATGTGATACAAACCCGAAGAATCCTTATACAAATACATACTGCGCGGGGCTTCTAATTCAACATTGTGCGTCAATTCCTGCAAGATTAGAAAATCCATAAAGCTGCTGATATCCATGAGTTTTTGAACGCTGTCATAGTCGGAATTTGCAATGGCCTGTTCCAAAACTGCAAGGTTCGCAGATATGGTATCGATTTGCGTTGCGGTCACATTTTTAGGGTACTTGACGGCAACAGGCAACTTGTAAATTTTGCTATAGAAATTATTCGTGGCACTCGGCGAAAGTTCCGGTCCATCATCCTTGTCAAGACTCAGCAATACCCCTCCATTACCCGTATTGACTCGCGATACCCCATGTTCAATTTGCTCGGTAAGTTGATAGATGCCCATATACTCGCCATTGATTTCAACTTCGACAAATCGGTTGGCGTTCACAAAAGCGAAGCTCCCCATGTAACGCGCCATATCAAAAGCAACCGCATTCATGAATTTGCTTTGATCGCGATAATTCGCAAGCAACACCCAATCTTTATTGGCAGGGAGTCCGAGAACAGAAGTCTTTGCATCAAGTTTGACGCGGTAAGGCTTTTTAGGGTACCAGAGGCGCGTAGAATTTCCACGAGTTCGGATTTTACCACTTGCAGGGGCTAAATCCTCATAAATTCCGTTCCCAGCAATTTCAACAGAACAAAGAGCGTAGGCGCTATCGACATTTGCAGAATCATAAGTTATAATACGAATGTAAGGGACTCCGTTATTGGGAGGCGAAGGGAGAACCGAAGATGAGGATTGTACGGGAACCCGCGAAGATGACGATTGCGCGATTACCGATGAGGAGGACGACTGCGTGATTATTGACGAGGACTGTATAATCGTCAAAGAAGATGAACTTTGCAAAAGTTCACTGGACGAACTCTGGGCTTCGCCGCCAAACGAAACGAGCGATCCGTTCGGCGAAATGAAATTCACCGATTCAGAGTTTCCGCAAGCAAAAAGAAATAGCGGGAAAAGAAGGGCAACGCCCTTCGCAAAGTTACAAACATATCCCATAAACAACACCTCTAAAGGAAAATAGATTTTTTGTTGATTAAAACAAGGAATCTTGAAATTTTCCGTGTAAAAGGTGTTTAAATGGGCTTTCCAGCTTCTAATATACCTTCGCTTATTCCCTGTTGATGCGGAATGTCTTTTGCACGTTTTTGCCGTGGATGCGAACTAGACGACTATCCAAGCCAACATAAAGAACCAAGTCTTTCGCCGCAATAAACGACGCAACATCCTTGGTGGATTTTTTGGAATTGCAAGCCGTTACAATCTGCTCCGCACCCTTAACAGAATCGGGAACCTCCGTAAAAGTAAGGTAGCGTAGTCCACGGACAACCTTAATTTTCAATAGCTCTACCCTCGATGTTGAATCGAGGGTATTTTTATATGCAACAGGGAGTATGTTATGGGATATTTTAAATCAATGTTGGTTTTGGGACTCGCTGCGCATGCCTTCGCGGGTTCGCCAATCGTCAAAGTTGATTTTGACATGAGCGGACGTAATTCAAGCGAAGTAACCGAGCCGAATTATGTGCCGTGGGTGGTTTCGGGCGTCACATCCAAAGATACGACTCTTTCGGGCGTAAAAATCAAGGTCGCCGGTAGCGGAAATCTCAAGGCGAACTGGTACAAGGCAGGAGTACAATCACCTTCCTATGCAAAACTAGTGTGCGATGGTGTGATGGTCGAAGGTGGTGGAAACATCACTCTCACATTTTCGAATCTTGCAGCAGGGACGCATAGCCTTCTTTTGTACCTGAACAATGTCGATGGCGTTGCGGCAAGTAACAGCATTGATGTCTATGTGAACAATTCGAAGCAAGCCTCGGTCAAGCCCACGAATCGTGCGCTTTCGACAGGCGAGGCGGCGATTGCCTACGTGACTTTTAATGTAAGCGGTACGGGCGCATCGACTGCCATAAAGCTAAACACGAGTACGATTACCCTGAATGGTTTTGAACTGAATGTGCCCAATGCGGCGGCGCAGGCAACTGGCCCTTCGCCTGCAGATTTGGATTATCACGCACCACACGAAAACGGGGCGCTGACGCTTTCGTGGACGGCGGCGAAGTCGGCCGTAAAGCATCGCGTCTATTTTGGTACGGATTCTGTGGCGGTTTTAAAGGCGACTGCCTCAACAGCTGACGTTTACAAAGGCGAGCAGACGGCAGCGACATACAAAGTTTCGAACACGACTCCGCTCCAGACCTACTACTGGCGCGTAGATGAAGTTGATGCGAACGGAACGGTTACGGCAGGAAATATCTGGTCATTCAAACCGGGACGTTTGGCGTTTGAAGGAGCCGAGGGCTATGGTCGTAATGCGGTCGGCGGGCGCGGCGGCAAGGTAGTGTACGTGACGAACCTGAACGATGACGGTGCGGGCTCCTTGCGCGAGGCATGCACGGCAGAAATTGGCCCGCGCACCATCGTGTTCAAGGTGTCGGGAATGATCCAGCTGAAATCGCGCCTGGTCTGCAATCAGGACTATGTGACGATTGCTGGGCAGACGGCTCCCGGCAAGGGTATTACCATCAAGAGCGCCCCCATCGGGTTCACGGGCAAGGATATGGTTATCCGCTTTATGCGCGTGCGCTTAGGTTACGGCACAACTTACGATGGCATGGGCCTTACAGGCGGAGACCACAGCATTCTTGATCACGCAAGTATCAGCTGGACAATTGACGAAGCGTTCAGCAGTCGCGGCGGCAAAAACCTGACGCTACAACGCACTTTGATTTCGGAAGCCTTGGATGTTGCAGACCACCAGAACTACGCAGCAGGAACAGGACATGGATACGCAGCAACAATCGGCGGTGACATCGGGAGTTTCCACCACAACTTGCTGGCGCACAACGCAGGGCGCAACTGGAGTCTTGGCGGTGGGCTAGACGGTAACGGCTATTATGCAGGTCGCCTGGACATTTTCAACAACGTGGTCTATAACTGGAAAAGCCGCGTGACCGATGGCGGAGCGCACGAAGTAAACTTTGTCGGGAACTACTACAAGGAAGGCGCAGGCACAGCTCTTCACGGCTATACGTTGCGCGCCCAATTTGAAGGAACTGGCAAAGGTTCGCAAGCTTACTATTACCACAACAACATTTTGCAAGCCGCAAACGGTTCATTCACTTGCAATGGGAACAACGACAACTGCGGACGCGAATACACACTGAGCGGCGGGCAAGTTCTCGATTGGGAACCATGGAACAGCAAACCTTTCTTCGCCTCTTACGCCACCGTACAAAGCGCATCGGCAGCTTACAAGGACGTGCTGAGCGATGTAGGCCAAACAATGCCCATTCTCGACAATCATGACCAGCGCATGATCAGGGAAACTAAAAACGGAACTTACAGCGTCGTGGGTTCTGTCGGCAAAACCAAAGGAATTCCCGACCGCGAAACGGACGCAATTGACACAGCGAATATCAAGGGCTGGGAACCGTATCCGAGCACAAGCTGGGCAAACGATTACGACTCCGATCTCGATGGTCTCCCGGACTGGTGGGAAAATATGTACGGTTACAATCCGAAATCCAAGAGCGGTGACTTTAGCGACGCAAACAAAGACCGATTGGGTGACGGCTGGACTGAACTCGAACGTTATCTTGAATGGATGGCCCGCGCCCACTATACTTTTGCAAAAGGTGAAACCCAAGTCATTGACCTTGCTCAATTTACCAAGGGCTACGACAACGGCTTCTATACCGTGAACACCCCAACAGACGTGACTGCGACCGTGAGCGGTTCCAAGCTTACCGTAAAACTCGCCAACAACTTCGGTGGCGTGGGCTACATCAAATTTACGCTCAAGGACAACGCTGGCGACACCTTTAGCCGCTACATCGGCGTGACGCAACAGCTCGCAATATCAACTATTGTTGCAGGAGACTCCACAGAAGTCGGTGATTCAACAACTACCGCAATTATGAATCGACAAGCGGCAAACCGCAATGATTTACGTCTGTTCCCCCGCAAACAAGGTTTCCACGACCTGAAAGGGCGTCACTTCGAAAAGCAAATTCCATACAGAGTAATGTTTTAAATATTCTCATCAACCTAACCAAAACACCTCGGCGAACGCCGAGGTGTTTCGTTGTAGGATTTGATAGAGAGAAAAAATTATTTTCCGCCAACAGGGAACAGCGCAAATTGCAACTGAAAAACTTTATCTGAATTCTTATCTTCTTCGGCGATGAGCGCAATTTCCTTGCGGAAGGCGTTGATGCGCTCCACGATGCGTTCGTAACCTTCCTGGCTAATGCCTAGCGTAAGCCCAGAAACATGACGCGAACCCGGCGGGTCGCGATCAATAGAATCCGCAGCAAGCTTTAGACAATGCTGGTGGAAACCGCGCAGCGCAAGTTTTGACGTGCGGTCCCCCGTGCTAATCGCGCTCTCGGTGAGCACGTATTTGCCGTCATCCCCTTTCTTGATAAGTTCACAGTCTTCGAGCAACCTGACCGATTTTTTTGCCTCGTCCGCCGTCACATGCGGGTGGACCATTTTCGCAAGCGCTTCATAATCGCCGTCAAAACCGAACATGCCGATAAGACTGCGAATAATCAGGTGCCGCCAATGCGAATACACCATGTACTGCGCATGCCCGAGAATATGCTGTTTCTCGGAAAAACGCACCACCTTGAGCGCCGCCTGCATTTCTTCAAACGCAGCATTGCGCCCCTCCATCGTATCCGCCTGATTGAACTTCACAAGCCCAATAAAAAACTCGGTCTCGTGCTTACCCAGGCGCAGCCCAGAAGCCACTTTCGGGATGCTCGCGCTCGAAAGATTCTTGTCACCGTTCATCACGCGACTGATGAAATCTTTGGCCTTAAACCCGATTTTATCCGAGAAAACGCGGAGCGAAAAGGCAGGGTTCGCCTCCTTCTTTGCGCTATAATAATCCTTCAAAAACTCCCGGTAGTCCAGGTATTCGAAGATTTTTTTCCCTAGTTTCTTTTCGCCCATGCCATAAATGTAAGAAAATTATGTTTTGCGGGGTATAAAAAAGCGACTTTAGCGTTGTCCAGAAACAACGAGAAATCAGCTTTCACGAGAAAAGCGCTTTGAAGTGCACGCCGCAAGATTTAGATTATGGGTATGGGGGAATAATCCCCCTAATTGCAGCCCGCTTTGCGGTCTTCCATTACCCCCAATGCGGGCTTCAGACGCCAGCCCGCAACGCCTGGCTTAATTGCTATAAAGGGATGGAACAAACCAAAAGTTGGGTAACCGCAAAAAAAGTGAGGAACAATGGGTATGAAAGGTTTTGGTCAAATAGCGCTTGCAAGCGTTGTCTCAATTTTCGGAATTTCCGCAGTACATGCGGCAGATGCGGCTACAAAAATTCAAGCCTCTGAAGTCGTTACGCTCCCGTCCGACGCCGCTTACGGCGGTGGCGACAAAGTTGGTTCACAGCTGATTGCCGCCACGTACAACGCCGGGAAAGGCCCAGGCATTTGGATTGTCGCCGATGGCGGTTACAGGCTCTACCACAACGGTTCACTCCTCGCCGAAGATAACCAGGCAGGCCGAGTACGCTTTATCCCGATGACATTCCTGCCCGGCGAAAACGCCATTTCTGTCGTGAGCGTGAACGGCAAAGGCGCCCCGGGCGTTCTCGTGCAAATCGACGACCTCGACAAATCTTACTATTCCGGCAGTGGCTGGAAGTCAAAGCCCGTTGTCAGCAACAACTCCTGGAAAAACAAGGGCCGCGACCTCTCGCAATGGGGAGGCGCCACAACGCTTTCTTACGCAAACAACAAGCTCCCGAGCGGAGGCAATCTCGAAAATTTCGCCGCAAACACACAAGCGAAATGGATTTGGACAAGCGATGAATCTGACCCGACAGCAGTGCTCCTTTTCACGTTCAACGTGAAAGCCGAGGGCTTCGGTGTCACCACAACGGGTGGCGACGCAGGCAAAGTCGTCATTGCAAGCGATTCCGCAAGCATCCGCAAGTACCTGCAGAGTAATGACGCCGTGACGATTCTTGTGCCCGAAGGCACTTACGACTTTAGGCAAATGCGCAATGCGGTGACCGAGGCGAACAAGCAAGGGCGTACTTGGTGCCGCACGACTTGCGGCGAGACGAACCGCGTGACGGGCAAGACGAACAAGTTCTACCGTATCGCCTTCGAGAAAAACAGTTGCGCGAGCCTCGGCGAATCCGGACTCGAAATTGTGAAGGAATCGGACAATCTACAGGCGTGGAGCAACTGGATTACCACAAAACCCAACAAAAGCCTTGTGGGCATGGGTCGTGGTGCCAACCTCCGCGGAGCATCCATCGCCGTGCGCAGTAACGAAGGTTCAGGGAACCACATCTACCGCAACCTCGCGATTTACGATGTGAACCCGCACTTGATCGAAGGCGGCGACGGCCTTGAAACCGTAGGCACCGCCAGCAAGCACGTAGACAAATTCTGGGCCGACCACATCAGCTATAAATGGATCAGTGACGGCATGGATATGGAATTCGTGGATGATGCCACTATCAGCTACCTGGATTTTGACGGCGCGAACGAGTTCAACTGCTGGGGAACCGACCCCTATATGGCGCTTGTCGAAGATGCTCACCTGACTTATGCAAACAACTACTGGCACAACACTTACGGTCGCGTCCCAAAAGTCACCGGTGAAAACAACGGCTCGCAAGTTCATTTGTACAACCAGTACGTCGATTACAACCGCTTCTTTATCGCAGGCGCAAACGGTCACAGCGCAAACGCCAAGGCTTACGTGCGCTACGAAAACAGCTACATCAGCGATGGTCAAGGCTACCTCGCCGAATGGGGCGACAACGGCTACGTTTACTTTAGCGGAGTTACGTTCGGGAACGGGACCAAGCAACAGCACCGCTACAACGGCACCGTGAAGCAAGGCATTCCGCAGGCAGAAACATTCAACCCGAGCTACAGTTTTGAAAAGCGCAATGTCGCAGACCTCCCGAAAGAAATCCCGAACCTCTCGGGCGTTGGCGGACGCTACGGCAAAATGCCCGAATACAACCAAGGCTTCGGTCAAAGCAACAAGGCTGCAAGCGTAACGCTCACCGCACCTGCCGCTGGCGCAAAAATCACTGCAAGTGCAGACGTGACCTTAAAAGCCGACGCCAAGGACAACGACGGCTCCGTGAAAAGCGTTGCATTCTACGTCGGCAACACGCTCGTCGGAACCGCCACCGCAGCGCCTTACCAGGTAAACGCGCGCGGTTTCGAGCCGGGCACACATTCCGCAGTCGCCGTCGTGACCGACAATTCCGGACTCACGTGGATGTCTGAATACGTGACGTTTACCGTCGAAGGCGCGGCAGAATCTAGTTCCAGTGCGGCTCCCGCAAGCAGCTCAGCAGTCGCGGAATCCAGCTCTAGCGAAGTTTCTTCATCGAGCGTCGCGGAATCTAGCTCCAGTGCGACACCCGCAAGCAGCTCCAGCGAAGGGACCATCGGCATCGCCTCCCCCATGCAGCGCGCGACCGAAGCCGAAGCAGGCTTCTACCGCATCTTTGACATTCAAGGACGCCCGCTGTACTCCGGCAACAGCAAGCCCGCCAAGATGCCCGCTGCGCACGTCATCGTGATTGAATACTCCAAAACAGGCAAAACATTACGCCACTATATCCAATAACGATTACTATAGCGATTAATAGCCCTCCCGCTTTTAGCAAATCTTATATATATTGGTATCAATGAAGTTCTGCAAAAACATATTGGCTGTTTCGATTGCGTCCGCCGCAATTTTTGGAGGTTGCTCCTCCGACAGCCATATTGCAGGCAACAGCGCCGAGACGGGTTCTCCGGAACTCGCCGGTATTTTCCTTTTGGATAACGGCAAGCCCGCCGCATTCGCACGCGTGCATTGCGTCCCTAGCGACTTTGACGCAGCCTCAGGCGAGCTCCCCGCCGCCTACTCCACGGATACAGATTCCACAGGCTACTACAGCCTCGATTCCATCCCTGCAGGCACTTACGCCGTCGAAGCATTCCACGAAGAATCCGGCAAGCGGTTCCTCGTACAGAACGTAAGCGTCACCGAAGACGATTCCATCGCCGTTAGCGATACGCTCCGCGCACCAGGCTCTGTCGAAATCGCTTTCAACAGCCTCATTGAAGACGGCACGTCCGCCGTGGTCACAATCCCCGGAACGACCATTTTATGCAAAGTGACAGTCCTCGGGCAAAAAGCCATTATCGACAGCTTACCCACCGACACGCTTGGTCTCAGAATTTATATAGAAAACGACACGTTGGATTACGGGGATGTCTTCGTCATATCAGATACGACCGTCCAGACGCTCGTCAACTATCCCCACATCGAATACACGTTCGTCGCCCCGCTTGCACTCCCCGAAGGCGAAGACACGCTCTCGTCTTTTGTGAGCGACATTCCGCTTGCGCTCCGCCTGACCGCAGAAAACAGCGACATCGATACACTCGCTCGCTTGCAAGGCCGCTGGGAAGTTGTACGCATTTCAAAAGACGGCAAGCGTAGCAAAAAGCTCCCGATTGTGAATTCAGTCTTTGACGAAAAAGAAGCTATTTTCTGGGTAAGCGTGGATTCATTAAACGTCTCTGACTCGCTAGAGCTTTCGTTCAACAACGCGCTTGAATCAGGTTACGCTCACGACGTATTCCCGACCAACCGCAGCTATTCGCTCGTGTACCATTTCGATAGCGGAACCGACATCAAGGACGATGCCGAAAAGGGCTATTTCGACGGAAAGTTAAGTTCTGCCGAAGAGGGTCTCGAGACGCACACCGGAAGCCAAAACTCGGACGGCGTTCTCGGCACATCCATTGCGCTAGACGCGACAACATCAATCACCGCGACAAGCTCCGCCAAGGTAGACTCAACTCGCAAGGTTAATTTGTCCTTTGACGGCAAGCAATTCTGTTTTTCGCTGTGGGTCAATCTCGAAACGCTAAAGCAACAGACCATCTTTGAAAAGGCAGACGAATACGCTCTCCGCTACGATCCCGACCAAGGCTTTGTCGTAGAGTTCTACGCCACGGACACCGCAAGTTACAAACAAACGTGGGCGTCCGGCACAAAAGGAATTGAAGCAGGCAAATGGATATTCATTGCATTCAGCAAGCATTCCATACCGCAAACAAGCTACTTTATCAACGGCGTTAAAATTGAAGCCGAAGGAACCCGCAGCGATTGGGATGGCAACCGAGAATTTGCAGACTTTAAAATCGGCGGATTCAACGGGAAAATAGACGAGCTCATGCTCGGTAGCGCATTCCGCGACGATTCCTGGACTCGCCTCACCTACCTCAATCAAAAGCCCGAAGATTCCTGGCCAAAACTTTCCGCGAGAAAGTAAGCTAGCATTTCACCGCACTTAGCGGATTCATTTTTTTGAGCAAAGACCTCTTGCCAATCGACTTTTGCTAGTTTATATTTTAGATGCTCAAATGAGCAAAAAAAATCGGTTCTGTCAAGCTTGGCTGTATGTTTGCGAACCTGCTACGGTTATGCTGCGGCGGGCCAATTGGCGTTTTTAGCCTAAAAACAGCATTTCCGAGGTGAATTTGCAGGTTTCGATGGGCTGACGGATTGGGAAAGTTTTGCTAACCTAGGGTTGGTCTTATTCATCTTTTTTGTCAGAACTTTTTTCTTTCTATAAGTTAAAACTCTATTGTCTAAAAAAATAGCAAAAAAAATGGTTTGGACAACGCCCTGATATGCGCATTAGCCCTTCATCCTAGAGCGCCTGAACTTGGCTAAATCGGAAATCATTTCACCCCGAATCACCGCTGATAGAACGTAAGCGGAATCGTCACCTTCGCGTTCCCGGACTCCACCTCGCCAAACGTCATCCGACCAACATAGTCCATAACCGCATTATCGAACTCCTCGTAGCCGGTCGAGGAATACGCGACGGCCGTACGGACAACTTCACCGCTCGGGGCAATCTCAAATCTCAAAACAACGCGGCCATCGAATCCGGATTTCTTCTTCAGGAAATTGTTATAGATATCACACAATTCCGGCCCGCGACGTCTTATGGTTTCCAGGACATCTTTGGCGGAACGGGAGCCGCGCACCTTGATATCATCGGCCCGCCACGGAATAAAGACTTTGCCGGACGGCGTGTCACTGTCGGCTTTCGACAAACCAGTTACTTCCCCAAGAAGTTTGTCAATATCATTGTTGAATTTTTTCAAAAATTTCATCGCGTGCAAGCTCGCCTGTTCCATCTTCAAACTGGGCGCAACCAGCCTTCGAAAACTGCGGGGATTATCCATTTGAGGCGCCAAACCGGACAACCGGTAAATTTCCCGATAGGCCATTTCCATCGAACGAAGGCGAAAAGCATCATCCGAGTCATCGACATTGACCCAGACATACCTGAACCCTATTTCCTTCAACGCAATTATCAAAGGGTGCAATTCATGGAACTTGTTCTGTCTAAAGAAACTGCCATCAATGTATAAAGAAATTCTGTCAACATCCCACCTGTCAGCATACCACTTGCGATAACGAATCAAGGTTCTGACAATAACATCAAATGCAGAAAGCGGAGCGATAGCGGCATCTCCCCGCCAAACCCTTCGCATAGAATTCGGGGAAAGTGTGGCAAGCGAATCCCCTTCGGCAGGCAATTTCAAGCCCCTCGGCGGAATCATGCCCAAGTCGCCCTCCCCCTCCATGCTGAGAAAATCACCCTTGCCATCAACATAGACGCTGTCCGGTGCTGCGACCATGGCCGAATACAAATAACGGGGGAACGGATAATGGACCGCCCAAAGGACACGCCCCGGATTCCTCTTCGAAATCCTTCTCGATTGCCGCATAGCGGGCCGTATACGGATAATCGAGAACCCTATAATACACCTTCGGGTCAAATCCGCCACGAGCGCCGATAACAAGATGGTCGTCGTTTATGCCAAGGGAAAACATCAGGTCCTGCTCCCAGCAGTGGCCATAGCCAAAGCAAAGCGACACCACAACCGCAAGGGCAAAGAGGAGCCGATTCTTTTTGCTCAATCCGTTTTCGTTACAAGCAAATTTACTCATAGGACTTTATGCTAAATATATAGCAAACCACTACAAACATCAGGCAAAAAACACATTTTCCTGCCCAATTTTCAGGCTCTGTCAAGCCTGGCCGTATGGTTGCGAACTGGCTACGGTTATGCTGCGGCGGTCAAAATGGCCAAAATAGCCTAAAAGCAGCATTTCCGAGGTGAATTTGCAGGTTTCGATGGGCTGACGGATTGGGAAAGTTTTGCTAACCCAGGGTTGGCGTATAAAATGACTTGACAGAGCCAAAAAATCAAAATTTTCCGCAGTTTCACGCTTGTCTGCGAAAAGGAGTCAAAATGCCAGAATTATGCCGTTTTTTAGGTATCATCATACAAATGTACTTCAACGACCACATGCCTCCGCACTTCCATGCAATATACAACGACTTGGAAGGAATCTTCGAATTATCTACATTTCTAATGCTAGAAGGCAATCTTCCAGCAAGGGTCAAAGGTCTCGTTATTGAGTGGGCGACACTCCATAAGCAGGAATTGATTGACAACTGGAATTCGTTAACAAAAACGGGGATGTATAAAAAAATAGCTCCGTTGGTTTAAACAATGCTGCATGTGATAGACGCAAAATATATTGACAATTACAAGATATCCGTCACATTCAATGACGGATATCATTTTGTTGCAGATTTTGAGAAAGTCATCAAATCAGACCATCGAGCAATAGTGAAGCAACTCGCAGACCTAAACGTGTTCAAGGATTTCTGCTTGCAAGCCCACACAATTACGTGGTCAAATGGTGTAGATTTTGCGCCAGAGTTTATCAAGAGCTTGCACTAGTCACTGCCCACGCGTTCAGCACTCAGTTACTTACTATTATATTATATACGCAAAAATGCCCCGCGATTTTAGGAGTGCGTTTTAAACTTTCAAAAAAACCTTATTACATTTTGCCGAAGAACAATGTTCCTTACGGTTTTGACATACATAGCCATCGGGCTTTTGGCAATACTCGCCATCTTCTATCTCGGGTTAGAAGTGCGGTTCTACCGTGCGCTCGGACGTGTGCGCGAAGGCTTTGCCGATCCAGAACCGCTCCCGAAGGTGAGCATCCTGATTGCAGCGCGTAACGAATCCGAAGGCATCCGCGAAACACTCGATTCCGTCCTCTCGCAAGATTACGAGGGCGAATGGGAGGTCTGGGTAGCCGACGACCGCTCCACGGACGACACCCCGAAGATTCTCGCGGAATACGAAGCAAAGTTTGAACGCCTCCATGTGCTCACGATTGATTCCCTTCCCGAAGGCGTGAGCCCTAAGAAACAGGCTCTTTCGAAACTCATTGACGCCTGCAACGGCGAAATTCTCTGCCTCACAGACGCCGACTGCATCGTACAGCCGTCCTGGATCAAGTTCCTCGTCAAGGAATTTGAACCGGGGATTGAACTTGTCGCCGGGCATTCGTACATTCCGACCGACAAGAGTTCGCCGTTCATCATCTGCATGCAGGCGGTCGAAACGCTGATATACCGCATCGCAGGCACAGCAGGCCTCGCCATGCACCTCCCGCTCACAAGCACAGGCAACAACCTCGCCTACCGCAAAAGCTTCTTCCAGAGCGTGAACGGCTTTACGGGCGTCATCAAGATCCAGAGCGGAGACGATGACCTCCTGATGCAAAAACTGGCAGCCGACCGCCCATGGGCCATGCGCTACTGCATCACGCCCGCCACGTTCGTCACCACAAGCGGCAAGGAAACACTCAAGGCCCTCTGGGAACAGCGCAAACGCTGGGCATCAAAGACCATCTACTATACCCCAAAAATCGTCTTTGTGCTCTCGATGGTATTCCTGTTCCTCACGATGCTCTGCATTACCGCAGTGTTCTCGATATTCAGCTTTAAAATATTCGTCGCCACATTGATAGCGTTCTTGTGCAAGAGCGTAGGCGACATGGTTCTCATTATTCGCGGGCTCAAAATATTCAAGCAGGAACACCTCCTCAAGTGGTGCATCCCGGTTGAGTTCATCCACGCCCCCTTTACCGTACTGGCCGTACTATTCGGACTGTTCGGACGTTTTAAGTGGAAATAAAAATGGCAACGACAAAAACTACAACTAAGGCGACTAAAACCACAGCAACAAAAACCGCCGCAAAAGCAACAAAGACGACTAAGGCGGCAGTCGAAGGCAAGACGCTCATCATCGCGGAAAAACCCAGCGTGGCAGCCGACCTCGTCAAAGTGCTCGGTGCAAAGTCCTTCAAGAAAGAAACCGCCTATTACGAAAGCGACACGACCATCGTAAGCCATGCGATTGGCCACCTCGTTGGTATCGCTGACCCGAAGGATATTGACGAACGCTACAAGGCATGGGACATGAAGACGCTCCCCATGCTCCCGGAAAAGTTCCCGCTCGTTGCCCTCCCGACCACTAAAGCCCATCTTTCCGCCCTCGGCAAGCTCATCAAGCGCAAGGACGTGACGACGATTATAAACGCGTGCGATGCGGGCCGCGAAGGTGAACTGATTTTCTATTACATCGTGGACTACATCCTCAAGGGGAACTTCAAAGGCAAGACGTTCAAGAGACTTTGGATGCAGAGTATGACGCCTGCCGCCATCAAGGACGCCTTTGAACACCTCCGTACCGAAGAAGACATGGTGAACTTGAGGAACGCCGCCCTCTGCCGCAGCGAAGCCGACTGGCTCGTAGGCATGAACGGCAGCCGCGGACTTACCGCCTACAACAGCTCGATGGGCGGCTTCCAGATTACGCCGTGCGGACGCGTGCAGACCCCGACGCTTGCCATTATCGTGAAGCGCGAAGAAGAACGCAACCGCTTTGTGCCGCAAAAGTTCTGGACCATCGAAGCCTCGTTCGACAACTCCGGAGCCGGTTACCAAGGCAAGTGGTTCACCGTCGATAAAGAAAATAACAAGGACCGCGTCAAGCAGATTTTTGACGAAGCTCGCGCTCAAGAAATTCTCGCCAAGTGCAAGGGCAAAACAGGCTCCATCGAAGAGACCACCGCTCCTAGCCAGCAAAAATGCGGCCAGCTCTATGACCTCACCACGCTCCAGCGCGAAGCGAACAACCGCTTTGGATTCAGCGCCAAGACGACGCTTTCCATAGCCCAATCGCTTTACGAACATTACAAGGCAACCACATACCCGCGTACCGATAGCCGTTGCTTGCCCGAAGATTACGTCGCTCCGGTGAAAACCACCCTCGGCAAGATTGAAGGTCCGCTCGCCAAGTTCGCTCAAGAAGCTTTGGACAAGAACTACGTGAAGCGCACGCCGAAGGTCTTTGACAACTCGAAGATTTCGGACCACTTCGCCATCATCCCGACAGGCGTCGTGCCGAAGGGACTCTCCGAAGCCGAAGAAAAAATCTACACGATGATTTGCCAGCGCTTTATCGCGGTGTTCTTCCCGCCAGCGCAGTACTTGAACACGACCCGCATCACGACCGTCGAAAACGAGACCTTCATCACCGAAGGTAAGATTCTCGTGGACCCGGGTTTCAAGGCGATTTACGGCAAGGAATCCGATGAAGAATCGAACATCCCGAAACTAAACGGCAACACCGCCAAAACGCTCGAAATTGACGCTAAAGAAGACTTTACCAAGCCGCCTGCACACTACACCGAAAGCACGCTTTTGTCGATGATGGAAAGTGCAGGTAAACTTGTGGAAGACGACGAACTGCGTGACGCCATGAAGGAACGCGGTCTCGGAACGCCTGCCACACGCGCCGCCATCATTGAAAAGCTCGTGAGCGACAAGTACGTTGTCCGCGACGGCAAGGAAATGATCCCGACCGCAAAGGCTTTTGACCTCATCAAGGTCCTCTCCGCCATGAACTGCGAAGCCCTCACCAGCCCGGAACTCACCGGAGAATGGGAATACAAGATGGACCTCATCTCGAAGGGCAAGGAATCTCGCGAAGCGTTCATGAACGGCATCGTCGAAATGACAAAGACGATGGTAAAAAACATCAAGGGTTTCAAGGAAGAAAGCACGACTGACGAAGCAAGCTTCAGCCCCGTGAACGGCAAGAAAGTTTTCGAAACGGTCAGCCGCTACACCACCGAAGATGGCATCGTCATCCGCAAGATTGTGGGCGGCAAGCACTTGTCCGAAAGTGAAATCGTAGAGCTCTTGACCAAGCGCAAGATTGGCCCATTGACCGGTTTCCGCAGCAAGAAGGGCGCTGAATTTTCAGCAGGCCTCATCATCAATGACCAGAACAAAGTTGAATTTGTCTTTGAAGAAAAGCCCGAAGAAATCGAACTCGGTGAAGTTATCGGCAAGTCTCCGGTAGACGGCTCCGACGTTTACGAAACGCTCACGGGCTACGTCTCCGAAAGCTACGTGAAGAAGGAACCGAGTGGGCTTTCGCTCCCGAAGATTCTCCTCGGCAAGGAAATTCCGCTTGATGACATCAAGAAATTGCTCGCCGGCGAAAAGACTTCGCTTATCAAGGGTTTCCGCAGCAATAAGACTCGCCGCCTGTTCGACGCGTACCTCACGCTCGTGAAGGGCAAGCTCAAGTTCGAATTTCCGCCGCGTGAATTCAAGCCCCGCCGATTCGGAGCGAAGAAAAAGAGTGAAGAGTAATTAGTTAGCAGAACTTAGCCCGCTCCGCTCTTAGAACTTAGTTATTTTCTTTTAGATAAAAGTGAGTGTTCTAAGCTCTAAGTTCTAAGTTCTAAGTTCTAAGCTCTAAGTTTCATACCCATGCCTTTAAGATTTCTACTTACACTAGCTCTTTTCGCGACTTGTTCTCTCTTTGCGCAAGATTATCAAATCGACCGATATATACCGGAATCGAGTTCTTCCGAAGTTTCGATGTGCTTGATGATGTCCTCATCAAGCGCAGCAAACGAGCCTAATCCGTACAACTTGCCCGACGAACTTATGCCTTTGTGGAATTCCATGTCCATGCGCCAAAAGGCAGGCCAAATGATCATGGTGTTCCTCACGACCACGCAATTTGTAATTGAAAACGAAATCGGAGGTCTACTCATCGCCGGGAAGCATCTCCGCGAATCAAAAGAAACCATACGCAAAATCGACGAAATCAATTCGAGCCTAAAAATTCCAGTATTCACCGCCAGCGACCAAGAAGGCGGCATCGTCAACCGTTTGGCATCATTTTCCGACAATTGGCGACACACCCCCAGCGCCCTTGAAATGCGCCGCATGGACACCACGCAAATCCACAAGCTCGCCAAGAAAATCGGGCGCGCGCTCAAAGACCTAAAAATAAACATGAACCTGGCGCCAGTGCTTGACCCATCCAAGGACCACCGCGGCACCAATTCGTTCATGGAAGAAAGCCGCCGCTCGTGGGGTAACGACACATCAAATGCTTACAAAGTAAGAGCATTCGTCAACGGCATGCACGACAACGGCATCATCTGCGTTTCAAAGCACTTTCCCGGTTACGATTCCTGGACCAACAGCGACTTGCAAATAGCTATTAGCGCATCGCCCAAAGAAACCATTCAAAAAAACGTGCTTTTTTTCAAGACACTCGCCCAGGACATTCCCGTCACCATGATGTCCAGCGTGCAATTTATACGAATTTCCAACCGCCCCGCCGTTTTCGACAAGAACATCGTCAAGATGGTCCGACAATACGCCCCCGACATGGTCATGCTTACCGACGACCTTTGGGGCACCTCGTTACGCACCTGGGCCAGTGGCAAAACGCAAATCGCTCCTCGCAAGACCTACCCGGACAAAGACTTCAAGCGCCTCATCACAGCCATCATCGACGCAGGTAATGACATCATGATGATTTCGTACACATCTAAAGCCAAGGACATGATTAACATCATGATGGAGCTTTGCGACAAAAGCTCAAAATACAAGAAGCGCATCGAAGAATCCGCTGCCCGCGTTTTGAAGCTCAAATACAAAGCCGGGATTTTGAAGTTATAGAATTCCGCGAGTCGTGCGCGAACACATTTTGTCAAGCCCTACTTGATAGGGCTTCTCCTTCTAGTTCTATAAAATGGAGATTCCCGCTCGTCCCCGTCATCCCCGTCAAGCGAGGACAGGCGCGAGGACAGGTAGGCGGGAATGACAAATCAAGACTATTGACTAATGACTACTTACTAAAAGCCTGCTTCTTGGCGACGGAGATATTCACGACGTTTTTCATCACGCCTGCCTCGCCGACCTTCTCCAGCGCTGACTGCAAAATGGCAGCCGCCGCAAGCGTATCGTCCAAAGCGCGGTGATGGTTAAAGTCCGGGAGTCCAAGCGATTCCGTAAGCTTGTGCAAACTGTAGCTCGGCTGCCCCGGGAACACACGTCGCGAAAGCTTTACCGTACAAAGTCTTGCCGGGTTGAACTTGATGCAACAGCGTTTCAGCTCCGCCGTCATATACTTGCAGTCAAACTGCACGTTGTGCGCTACAAAAATGCGGTCTTGCAATAAAGCCGCCACATGTTCGGCAATCACGCCAAATTGCGGTTGTCCACATACCATCTCGTCAGTGATGCCTGTGAGCTCTCGCACAAACGGCGTAATCGGCTTTCCTGGGTCCACAAGCGCGTGGTACGTTTCAACAATTTCGGAACCGTCCATCAGGGCGATTCCGATTTCCATTATACGATTATCTTCACCATGTCCGCCGGTCGTTTCGAGATCGACTACCGCAAATTTTAGCAATGCAAATTACCTAACGGGGATATCGATATCGAGCGTCTCCATCCCATTGCGAGCCTGCACACGCGCAAGCATCACGTTCGACTTCGGGTGCCCGTAAACAGGGACGACGAGCAAATTAGAAATGCCGCTCTGTTCACTCGGAACCGCTTCGGTATCGTAAGCTGTTTTCGTAAATATAGGTTTCTTACCGCCATCGTACAACGAGTACGTCAACTTACGTGGGTATCCTTTCTTGATTTGGGATGTCTTCACCTGGAAATAGATGTAACCGCCCTTCGGAACAGCCCTCAAGCTGTCAAGAATTTCTTGTTCGGTGGCGAATTCCGCTTCCATAGCAAGGCGAACGTTCTTACGCACGCGATCCGGAGATTCGTATTCCACCATCACGTTGAACTTGGCATCTTCAGGGATGGCGCTTTCACGCACATCACGGATTCTACTGTTATTCTGGTGATATTCCCAACGGCCATTGTCATGCAAGATAACCGTTGAGCCATTCGAGGCCATTGCGACCACGTCTTCAGCAAACACATTTGCTGCAAACGCAAAGAATAGAGCCACGCAGGCTCTAGAAAGTTTCATTCCACCCATAAGTACTCCGTTTTTATAACACATCCCATATCATGAATTAATATATATAACAAATTCGCGTTTTACGAAAAAAACAAAATATTTATGTTTTTTCATACAAAAAATGTGCGTTAAATAACATTTTTACAACTTATATTTGTTTTGTAACCTAAATTTGCACCATGTCCGGAAAAATTCGATTTGCTCCAAGCCCCACAGGCTACCTCCACGAAGGCCACTTGCTTTCGGCACTTTATGTGTGGGCAGCGGCAAAAAAATGGAACTTAAAGATCCACCTGCGGATTGAAGACCATGACCAGAGCCGTGCGCGTCCCGCCTACATCGCTGGCATCCGAGAAGACCTGGCTTGGCTTGGATTCAAGTACGATTCTGAGAGCATACAAAGTGCACGCGGACAAGTCTACGAAGCGGCCCTCCAAAAGTTAAATGAAAAATCTTTAGTTTACCCGTGCTATTGCAGCCGCAAGCAACTCCTCGCCGAAAACCCGCAAAGCGAAACCGGTGAAATCGTTTATCAGGGCAAATGCAAAAATCTTGTCATCCTGAGCGAAAGCGAAGGACCCAGTGAAGTCTTGAATAGCAATTCTGCTCCGCATAACCTTCGTTTTATCGTTCCTGACAAATTCATCAACTGGCACGACCTGCGTCTAGGGGACTTTCACGAAAACCCGAAACTCCAATGCGGGGACTTCCCCATCCGCGACCGCGACAACCAATGGACATACCAGTTCGCCGTCTGCGTAGATGACATCGACGAGCAAATCACGCACATCGTCCGTGGCGAAGACATCCGCAATTCCACCGCCCGCCAGATTGCGCTCATGGAAGCGCTAGGCCGCACGGAACGTCCCGTCTATCTGCACCACCCACTCATCGTAGATGATAACAACAAGAAGCTTTCCAAGCGAGAACTCGCCCACAGCCTGCGCCAAGACAAAGAGGCGGGCATCACGCCCGAAATGCTCTTTGGACGCGTTTGCCACAAGGCGCACCTGACGGCAAGCGACTCGCCGATATCCCTCTTTGACGCGATATCCATAATTATGGGCGTTCTCTAGCGTTTTCTTGGTTAAAAAAATTTATATTCACGGCATGGCATCAACGTCCGTGTCCGCAACTATTGAAAAAATTCGTGAAGAGGCATCCGTCTTTGACAGCAAAGACCGCTTGCTCAGTTTTTCTCAAAAGAACAAGTTCCAGTCGCCGCTCCTTTTAGGCAATGGTGACCAGTTTTTCGAAGCTTGGCAAACCGAGTCCAAGCCGCGCGCACTTTCGCAATTTTTCCCCATTTCTGCAAAATACGATGAGGAAAAGCAAGCCGCCGACCTCGACAAGTTCCGCAAGGTCCTCAAGTACAAAGCCGAAGACTTTTGCAACCAGGATTTGTACATGGCAACGGGCTTTATCAAGTGGGGCGAAAAAAGCCTCGCGCCCGCCATCCTTATCCCGCTCGATTACGATGCCGAGCACGATACAGTTGCAATTTCTGCTCGCGCCCCAATAGAAAATATTGCTCTTTCGACACTTGATAAAGAAATCAAGTTCCCTGTAGCACTTGACTTTTTCAAGAACGGGACTTTTGCCATCCAGAAATTTTTTGACGCCCTCGAAAAAAAGATAGCGTCCAAAGCCGATTGGAAATTTACACGTAACGGCTACTGCATCACCTTCTACAGCACAAACAGGCTCGGCCTTAAAAAGACGCTCGCAAGCGACCATTGGGCAACAGCCAAAGCCGCAAACAACGAATTTTTCATTGCGACCATTGGCAATGAAGGCTTCATGCCACAGCCATCGCTTTTTGACGAAATTCCTTACGACCACGTGTACAGCCCTGCGGAACACTACTTCCCGTACACGACCGATTCGCAGACAAACAAAGCGGTAATCGACGCGCTAAACGAGAAATGCACAGCATTTGCCATACAAGCACTCCCCGGAAGCGACAAGGCTAAAGCAGCCGTCAATATCGTCGCCGACCTCATCGAGCAAAAGAAAAAAGTCTGCGTCGTGAGCCGCCGCGCCATCACCAAGTACAACTTTGAAAACGCCTGGAAACCGCAGTTCCGTTCGTTCCAAGGCCCCGAACGCGACACTGTAAAAGCGCAATTAAGCGAGACCCGTGCAAAACTCGTCTCCTATTACGACGCGGTCAATTTTCCGCTCAAGCCAAGTGGCGCAAAGCTCACAGAACTGCTCGACGAAATTGCAAAGCTAAAGCCAGTCAAGACAAAGTTTGCAGATGACATTTTCAACAACGTCGAAAATTTGCGTTACCCAAAGTTCAAGTCCATGCAATCAAGCCTTGAACAGTTGACGCAGTTGCTCTTCAACGAAAACGGCGTCAAGATTTACAACGCCTTCCAGGGAATCACGCTACCCGCCGTTTCGCAGGACCGCAAAGCACAAATCGGCGAAGAACTCGAACAGGCTAAGACTTTAGTCGAAACCATCAGACCGTTCATCGAAAGCATGAACAAGTCCAAGTTTTATCTTGACGGATTCAAACTTTCAGATGCGCTTGACCTTGCCAATATTTTCAAGAAAAACTTTGACGACATGCCGGGTTTCGAAGACTGGGACCTCCATTCAAACGGCTGGATCGCCTACCAAGACGATTTATACGACTTGCCCAATGCAGGCACGCGCTGGTCGAGCTACCGACGCAAAGGCTCCGATATTTTCACCGACGAAGCCATCGACATGAACGTGCTTGATGTCCGTAAGGAATTTAACGAGAGCATGAGTTCTACACTCAAAGCCCTCTCGGATCATTACCGCAGGCCCAAACGCATTTTGCTCAGCGCCTTTAAGAATCCCAAGAGCATCACGTCTGACGAAATGCTTTTGGAACAAATCGACAAACTCATTGAAATACAGGAATACAGGCGTAAGTACAAGGATTCATCGGTGCTCGCCTCGCATTTATTCGGCAAAGACTGGAAATACGAAAAGACCGATTGGAAACTTTTGTCGGAAAAAATCCACCATTACTACGTATTCCGCGCCCGCATCAAGGATAATAACCAGTCCGATTACTTGCTCCAGCTCTTAGCCAAGTGGCATTTGTTCAAGCCTCTCGCCGAGAACTTGGAAAACATCCTTGCAAGCATCGAAGATTTGCAAAAGAAGCTTGAAAGCATCAGCAAGTCGCTCAATCTGGATGAACCCCTGGACGTGCAAAACGTTGACTTGTGGATAGACAAAATTGAGCAATGGAATGCATTCTGGAGCGAGCAGGACATTTATCTGCAACTCCGCGAGCACATGGACAACATAAGCGATTCGCCATGTGAGAATCTTGCACAGTTCATAAGCAACGTACAGAACGCCAACAAGGATATCGCTGTTGCATTTACCCGTGCCTGGACAAACGCACAAATGCAGACGGCGACTGCCGATTGCCCGGAACTATTCAGTCCAACAGCAAAGAATCGAAAGCAACAGGGTAAGCAATTTAGGACACTTCTAGACCAGTTCTCGAACGCGAACTTCCGCATGGCACACGAGACCGTCGAAAAAGCCCCGTCCTTGCTCCAAAGCATTAGTTTATCGCAATCCTACCTTCCTGATTCAGATTTATTCGATACAACGCTAATTCTAGATGCTGACTGCATCACCATTGCCGAAGCCATGCCCGTCATTTTAAGGTCCCGAAAAGTCATCCTCTTTGGAAACCCGTGCGCTCCGGCATTAGAAGCGCTCCCGACGGATGCCTGCAACATGGAAATGACATCGCAGTTTATCTTTTTTAAGGACAACATTCTCTCAGCATCGCTCCGCAAGGGAATTCCGACGCGAATCATCGGTTACACAACACAATACGCCGACCCCACGCTGTTCAGTTTTGCAAATTGCAAAATCTACAATAACGAAATGGCGCAGTTCCCGAATTCCACAGTGACCTCCGGAAAACCGCAAACGCTAAAAGTTGTCCGCAACAAGATCCAGTCCGTCGCTGAAAAGGCCATACAGCACGCCACCAAGAATCCTGGCAAAACACTTGGAATCATAGCCTCGAGCCATACGATCTGCTGCGAAATAGAAACCGCAATCCAAGATTTGCTCGAAAAGAATTCCAGCGCTTCAAGCATCGCAAAATTTTTCACGCAAGGGAATATTTTAAATAAATTCTATATAAAGACCCCTGAACGAGCCGTAGACCTGTACCGAGACGTCATTTTTGAGGTTCCCGATATAGACAGCATTTCGGGCGTTAACGCAACACGCAGACTTTCGATTTGCACTACGCTTGCCAAGCAAAGCGTTTGTATCTTTATCACGGACGAAGACAAAGATAAACTTGCCGCCGCCAAGCCGAATCTGTTCCAGGAATGGATAAATTTCACTGGGGTCAAGGGATCCACTGACGCAACGGAATCCGCATTCAGCGAACAAATTAAAGAGTTCCTCAAAAGCGAATTGATTACGTATAAAGACAGCACAACGCAGGGGGGCATTCCACTAGGTCCAGTCATCATCGACGCCAACAACAGCAAGCGTTCAATTGCCGTCATCGAAAGCGATTGTGGCTACAGCCTGTATAAGGAATCCGTCGAAGACCGCGAATACGTGCGCCCAAGTGCACTCTCCAGGCGCGATTGGAAAGTCATCAACATGTGGCTCCCGCTTTGGAACATCTCCAACGCAGACGAAAAAGAAAACCTCATCACGACAATCGCCATTGAGCAAAGTG
Organism: Fibrobacter sp. UBA4297; assembly: GCF_002394865.1. NCBI lineage: Bacteria > Pseudomonadati > Fibrobacterota > Fibrobacteria > Fibrobacterales > Fibrobacteraceae > Fibrobacter > Fibrobacter sp. UBA4297. Next base: position 27,979 of record NZ_DGUZ01000014.1, read on the forward strand.
TCGCACCGCCACCGCAAGAGGACATCCCTCTTGACGATGCAGAGCAAGGCTCCGAAGCCAAAACGGAACCGTACAGCGTAAAGCACCCGGCCCATGCCGAAAGCGACAAGCCGATTACAGATATCGCGATGGATACGCTCATCGAACAGCTGAAGTTCTACGTAGACAGCGAATCTCCCATCCACGGAGACGTCCTGTTGCAGAGACTCCTCGAACTGCACCACCATGAGCGCACAAGCGCAAAGATTAATACCATCTTGAGCGAAGCTATTAAGCAAGCGCTACACCAAAAACTTTTCGTCAAGACAGGGCCATTCTTCTACTCGCACACGAATAAGAACGTAGTGCTTCGCGACCGTTCCAAAAGGCCCGACAGCGAACGCAAGATGGCATACGTGCCACCCGAAGAACGCGCCCTTCTGAAACTTGACGATCACAGCATCAAGCAAATTCTCGGCGTGCTGTAGGCGCCTCAGCTATAATCTCTATTTGCAATCTGTCTCCCCGGACTCCGTTCCGGGGTCGGCATTCTGTGCATGCACTTTGGCATTTTCAATCATATCTCTTGTAATGCCAATCTTTTCGGACAAATCAACCCATTCAGCATTAATACTATTCACGAGATTGAACTTCCATAAACGTTTATAACAACTAACCCCGGCACAAGGCCGGGGTGACATTGTAAAAAGGCAGTCTTTTACGCGCTTATCGAAGCTTGACGACAAACGCGTTGATGTTATACGCGGAGAGCTCGCGAGCCTTGTCTTCGGCAGTCTTGCGCTTGTTCCATCCACCACCGCGGAGCTTGTAGAACGGCGGGTCAAACACCACCTGAATCGTGTAGCCCGTGCTTGCCGAAAGCTGCGCCTTGCGTCTTTGAGCGGCGTCAAAATCACCGACAGCCTCGAACTGAAGCATATAGAATCCATCGGACTTTTCACTCTTGCCCGAAACCTTGGCAGGCACAGCAGAATTGCTAGTCGTGTCACGGAGAGAAGCACTAAGCGTCGGCTTGTACTCGTTTCCGCGGAAAAGAGAATCCATATCAGTTGGCGTTCCGGCCCAAGCCATAGCGCATAAAGAAGCTGCAATTATAAACTTTCGCATGTCGTAAAATATAGAAAAAGGATTGTGAAACCACTCTCCTACAGGAGATAAAAAAGCCTCCCCGAAGGGAGGCTCTTAAATTTCTACAGAAGCGGATTACTGCTTAATCGTAATCGGGAAACTTCCCTTGGTCTTGGCAGCATGACGGACACCCCAAACTTCAGTCTTTTCGACCTTGTTCTTCTTACCGAAGTTGTCAAGCTGTACATAAGCCTTGAACTTGGTAATGTAGGCGCCAGAACCCACGAGGCGGTTCTTGTCAGATTTCATATTCCAGAGGATGAAGAAGTTCCTACGGTTTTCAACGCAGTTGTGACCAGCGCCACCGAAGTAATACTTCTTGTTGACTTCCATATTCTTGTCGTCATCGCAGAATACGCGGCCCTTCAAGTGAGCTACATGCGAGCCCAAGTTCGTGAAGAAGGTGAGATCGTAATCGAAGAACACGTTCTTCTTGTTTGCATTGACGAATTCTTCCTTAGATTCAATCAATGCACCCATATCGCTCTTGACAAACCAGCCGTGCGGAATGAATGAATACTTGTCAAATTCACCCTGACCTGCGCGAATATCCTTTCTGAAATCGTCTTCGGTCTTGTTGGCGTCATAAGCAATAATTTCGAACGGATCGAGGTTTGCGGCTTCACCCGGAGTCTTCGGAATGCCACCCATTGCTTCCGGAATGATTCTTGCAGCGTAAACGTTCACTTCACCAGAAATCAATGCCCACGGAGACGGCAAGCGACCATTTGCGGCAGCTTCGTAACCCGTAGCGACGTTCCACTTGAAGCTTGCGTCATTAGCCGGACGGAGCGTATCTGCACCAGGGAATGTAGCGTAATCAGACTGGTCCGTAACAAGGCCTGCATCTGCAAGCGATCTGAAGTGGATGTAGTCACCAGACTGCGGGAACACGCCAGTCTTGTCGAAGAGCACGGACAAGGTCTTATCCGGTGTCTGGTCCGGAACAGAAGATGCTCTAGAAAGCGGGAGGCTTTCGGCGAAAGAAGGCGTCTTGCCATTGTTGATGTAGAAGGAGAACACTTCGTTACCGGCAGCAATACCTTCCGTGGTCTTTGCAATCGGTTCGGAGAATTCAATCTTCAATCTTGTATATTCAACACCACCAATGTTTTCGTTGGTCGCTCTTGCACCGATAATAACCGGAGCCATGCGATCGAAGATGTTGCAAGAGTAATCCTGCGTGACCACTGCGCCACGGGACTTAAATGTAGCCCAGGACTTGATCTTGCCAGTACCACCAGTCTTCACCTTCTTGGAGAGCTGCTTGCCACCAAGAGTGATTCGAGCAAGGCACAACGTATCATCGATGCCAGCAGCAGCACCGCAAACAGAACCGGCGAGAACTTCGGCCTTTTCAAAGAGCACGGAATCCTTAACGTCTTCATCCCAGAAGACTGCAATCTTTTCCGGGAGGGAGTCCTTATGGAACTGACGAGCGTAGTAGATGGTCAAGGAGTCTGCGATACCATCAAGATATTCCGTCTGTTCGCTGAAGTACGGAGTCGGAACATTCATAGCGGAAGTCGGGAGAGCTCCATGAACGTCAAAGATATCAGCAAGCATCGGCGTCGGAACCGGCGGTTCTCTAAAGATGAGGTTCGGATAGACCGCCTGCATCAGCGTCACGGCCGGGCCGGTCAAGTGAAGCGTTGCTGTCGTACCCGTCGTTTCTCTATCATATTTCTGAGTAGAGTAAAGGGTAACGGTTGCACGGCCATTCACAACGTTAATCGTATTATCTGCACCGGCAACAAAGACAATGCCCGGAGAGGTCTGAGAACCACGGCTAAGACTGAAGTTGCAATCCGTGCACGGAGTGTTGTCCGGATTGAGGGCGAGAACGTAGAAGTCCACCATTTCCATCTTGTCATGTTCAAGATCCTTAGACACATCGGCAGTTTCCAAGGAAGTTTCAGACTTCACAAAGACAATCTTCGGGGCAAAGAACTGGAGTTCAGCCTTAAGAGAGCTCTGCTTGACATTGACAGTCACCTTTTCGACTTCGGAGGCATCGAATTCAGCAAACGGAACCGTCACATAAATGGTATCGATACCATCCGTGCCAACATTACGCGTTCTAGACGGATCAAACTGGTTCAATTCGCCATTCTTCATTTCGTAGAACACAGCCTTTCCATTGGAGGAGACCAAGGAGTATTCATCGTTCAAGCCCGGCGTGAACTTAAGCGGAGTCGTGCAAGCGGTGCCACCGCAAGGGTCAACAACCGGAGCGACAATAAGACGAATCATCTGGTCAACGGTCGGATTCTTGTCCGTACCCATGATAGAGGACTTGAACGGAATAACAGGGCTTTGGCCAGCAGGAGTTTCAATCACGGCATCGCGAGCAGAAATGCCAACGTTACCCTTAATAGTCCAGTCAATGTCAGTAATTCTACCTTCAATCTTAATGCGCAGATAGTACTTACCCTGCGTCAAGGTTTCACGCAAAAGCTTTTCGTTGACAATCGGACGACCCGGATGCGTTACATCAATAACGCCATTCAACTGAACCGGTTCCAATTCGAATTCTTCCGGAGAAATAATCATCGAACCAGGGAGAGAACCGGTCGGGTCATTTCTTGTAAACTGGAAAGTAATCTTTTTACCAGCAGCAGGAATTTCATCGCCTACTAGGACTTTGGCACCACCATTCACCTTAGCGGCGCAGCTACCACCACCGGATTCTGCATACTTGAGGACGTATTCTGTAGCACCTTCGACATCAGTACCTTCAGGTTCATAGTCAGCATCGTTGTTCTGTTCAATGAACATGTTCGTCTTGATACGGACGTTACTCATCGTTGTACGACGGTCGCAGAAGAAGATATCAATATCATAAGTGGAATCCGGCTTAGCATTGGGCATAAACTTGTCCAAGTCCACATAGCCCGGGGCAGCAAGGTGAGTACCACCAAGGTCCACAGCAAGCTTATTGTCGATATAGACCCAAATGTCATCGTCACCACGGAAGTTGAACTTCAGGCCTTTCTTAAAGCGGAAGTTTGCATGGGATTCGAAGCAGAAGTGCTGGTTACGGCCAACCCCCCCGTTTTCTTCCTTAGAGGACCAACGCGGAGAGCCTTGAACCTGACCTTGTGCATTAGGTTTAGCAGGCGTTTCAGTACCATCCACAAAGAAAGCCCAACCAGCAGGAGCCTTATCCGGGCAGCTCCAACCAAACACACATGCCTGCGCATTGGCGAGACTTAAATCCCTATAGAAAGTTTCCGTACCTTCACCATCGGCAAAGAGATCGGTGCAATCGTGACCGCCCTTCCAACCGGGGCCATTGCAGAGCACGTCAATTTGCGGGATTTTTTCGACAGGGTCAAGTTCGCGCAACTGCGGACCATAGAACACAGGACCTTCTGCGTCACGTTTGGTACGAGCTGCCAGAAGTGCAGTCTGACCAGGCTTAGCTTCTTCAAGCTTAGTTGCGTCCGTAGCTTCAACCGGGTAGAATCCACCCTGAACTGTAAGACCCGGGCTTATATAGAAGTCAGAGTCAAATTCCCACTTGCCATCATCTGAACGATGGAACGGCATGTCAAAGCAAGTCAATTCGTTCACACCTGGAGTGTAGTTGAAGAGCATATTGAAATACTTGTCGTCAATGAAGCACTTTTTACCAGCAGCAGTGAGTTTAGGCTTCTTGGTAGCCTTATCCAAAGTGCTTTCGACAATTCCCGGAGTCACACCGATACATGCATAAATTGCCTTAAGGGCTTCAGCCTTGTTTGCTCCGCTAGCCGCATTCGTCTGGTTAACAAACTGACAAGCATCATGGTCAGGATTCGGATCGTGCGGTTTTGAATCGCTCGGTCCACCATAGCAAGAGAAAGAGGGATGCAAGCTTGCATCGGTATCATAAATAAAAGCAGCGAGGTTGTAAGAGCAGTTACCCTGAATGTTCGGCCTTTCTACATACCAGCCAAGCATGGTGCTGGGGAGATCTGCAGCCTTTTTCTTATCAGCCACAAAGTAGAGAGAACCAGCAAAAGCGGCTTCTGTGGAATAGATATCGAACATACCGGCCAAATCAATCATTTCGGGAGCTTCGCCATTTTCATAAGCTTCCTGACCACCCATGCCGATAGCATACTTGAGTTCGGTATCGTCATCACGGTGGATATAGACCTTAGAGGGGAGCGCCTGGTTTACATAACGTCTGAAATACCAGCCACAGTTTTCACCATCGAAATCCATTTCACGATCTACTCCGTCTTCGTTAATCATCGGAATAGAGCTCTTCCAAATCTTGTCATCCGGCAAGAATACGTAGAGATACTTGACGTCAGGCGGTTCACCCTGCACTAAAGGCTTGGCAGCATCTTCAAAGCTGGGCTGAATCCAAAGCTCGTTGGTCGTTTTCCCAAAATCGGCACAAGAGAAGCCACTACCTTGAGCAAACTGAATTTGCTTACCAATTGCAGCCTTAGTAATGCCACCAGTTTGACCATAATCGTTTTCGGCTACAGAGATGAAGAACTCAGTTGCACCATTCGTGCCGCCAATGGCTGTTGAGGAAGTTTCATACCAGTCGGGGAACGAAGTACTCTTTTTAAAAGCAACGAACTGGCCGCCGGCTACAGTATATGCAGTTTTCCAGCCTTCAGGAAGTTTGAGATAAACGGTTCCCTCACACCCAGTCAATGAAGCCGATGCGCTTTGGACACCGGCAATGAGCATAGCACAGCTCAACACCCACAACTTTAAGGATTTGATTCTGTTCTTCATTGTATTTCTTTCCATTTCGGTTCTCTCTGACCGCGTTGAATATCAAGAAGACCAGCCTCCTTGATAGACTACACCGTGTGAAATCTACTTTTTTAATTGAAAAAAGGAAATTTTTTCTGTTAAAGATATGTGAAAAAAAATTTATGTTGGGAAAATCTTGAGTATAATCACACTTTTTTAACACCAAATAAACAATTTTGCGAACCGCTTCAAAAAAGTAAAATTTCAATTACAAACACAACTGTATCATGAGCGTATTATAAAGCGCATGCTTGGGGCGACAGAAACAAAGTTTTTGCGGATTCATGGATACCCCGCAAGCAGAATGGAGATTGAGTTAGTCCCTCCATTAGAGTTCTATATTTTATCGCATACGAGGGATTCTATGGAAATTTTAAAACCAATGGCCGTTCATCCGCACCTGATTGTGCTGTACCCGCAAAGCGAGTTCGCGGAGCTCCCGCTCGAATTAGGGACCGTGGTGCTCGGTCGCGGGCAAGACGCCGACATCCGCTTTGAAGACGAGCTGGTAAGCCGCAGGCATTGTGCACTCACGTTTGACGGCCAGAGCGTGACGGTCGAAGACCTCGGCAGTACGAACGGAACGTTCGTTGACGGTAACTATATACATAAGCAGATTCTCAACACGGACAACAGGCTCCAGATTGGCAAGATGGTGCTAAAGGTCGCCTACAAGAATCAAAACGAAGAGGCTTTTAGCCGCGAACTGTACGAGGCGGCGACGATAGATCCGCTGACGGGGATTCTGAACTTTCAGACGTTCTTGGACCGCTCGGCAGGAGAGCTTGTCTGCGCACGTCGTGCAGGCGCATTTGTCCATGTAGCAATGATCCGTGTCGATGAATTCAAGCGTTGGGTGGAATCTTGTGGCGAGATGTGCGGCGACCTGATTTTGAAGGAAGTTGCAAGGCTATTGAGCGACGAGAAGCGCGACTGCGACTTGCTTGCGCACTATGACGGAGAAAAGTTCCTGCTCCTCATGAACGGGATTTCGCCCGAAGATGCGAAAAAGCGCGCCGAGAAAATGCGCTTGGTCATTGAACGCCACATATTCTCGTGGATGGATTCGAGAATCCCGGTGACAATTTCCATTGGACTTGTGTCGCGACAGGGCGTTGAAGTCACGCAGACGAAAGAGCTCATCGCCGAAAGCGATGGACTGCTCAATACTGCGGGGTAAATGCGGCGAGATGGAGATTCCCGCTCGGAGGCGGGAATGACATGCAAGGGTATCAAGCGAGAGGTCACTTGTGAACTCGCATTTGATACCCGCAGCAGTCAAGCCCCGTAGGGGAATGACAAAGGAGCCGAGTGATGCAGAAACATGCTTGCATGTTTCTATATCCGAGACGAACAAGTCAAGCCCTGTTAGGGGAATGACAGAGCTAGATGCGCGGGATGTTCTTGAGTTCGGCGCGGAGCATGATTATGGCGATAACGGCCGTCACAAAGTCTGCGATGGGCTGCGCCATGAACACGCCACGGAGTCCGAAAAAGCGTGGCATAATCAGCAAAAACGGAATCAGCAAGATGAGCTGACGGCAAGCGTTCAGGAACATAGAACGCCAGGCCTTACCCGTCCCCTGGAAAAAGTTACCCGACACCATTCCTAGCGGCACAAACGGCATCATGCAAATGAACGTGCGGAGCGCCTTGCACGTGAGCTGTTGCATATTCTGGTCGTTCGGGACAAACGGCTTCACAAAGGCAAGCGTATTCGTCATCACGAGTAGCCATGCAATCACGATGAACGCCGTTGCATAAAGCATGGTGAACTTGAGCGCGTCACGGACACGGTTGTTGTACTTGGCACCGTAATTGTACCCGATAATCGGTTGAGAGCCCGTCACAAAGCCCATGAGTGGCAAAACAATCATGGAGACGATACTCATCAGGATTCCGAATGCGGCAATAGCCTGGTCGCCACCGTCCATGCCGTTTACGACCGGCAAGTCACGAGTGCCATACGCCGTGAGGCTGCGTGCAAGAATGGCATTCAGGAGGCTGTTGCTAATCTGCATAATGCTCGGCGGGAGCCCAAGAATAAAGATTTTGCGCACGTACGGGAGGCGGAGCTTCATGTAACGGCGGTTGACCTTGATAGGCGTCGTCTTTTTCACGAAGAACTGCATCACGGCAAGGCCGCCGATGAACTGGCTCAAGACAGTCGCCCAGGCGGCACCTTCAATGCCCCAGTTGAACTTCATGATGAAAAGCCAGTCTAGAATCACGTTACTGCCGGCGCCAATCATCACGCGGGTCATGGCCGTTTTCGGGTGGCCCATGCTGCGGATAAAGTGGTTCATGCCGGGGACAATCGTCTGGAAAATCGCACCGCACAAGATAATGCGCATGTAGCTAGACGCCACAGGCAAAAGCTGGTCGCTTGCGCCAAAGAGCTTGAGGAGCGGTTCCATGAAAATCTGGCCGAGCGTAAAGGAACTCACCGCCATCATGATGAGCAACACAAAGGAGTTGTTGAGGATGATGGCCGCCTGCTGGTACTTGCGTTCGCCGAGGCGGATGGCAAAAAGCGTGTTGCCGCCCACGCCAATCATCATGGACATCGCCATAATGAAAAGGGCTATCGGGAAGCAGATGGTGATGCCGCCGATACCAAGGCTACCGACGCCCTGACCCACGAAATAGCGGTCCACGATGTTGTAGAGCGCTTCAACCAGCATGCTGATGATGGCAGGGACCGAAAACTGCATGACAATCTTCGGGATACTCGCCGTCCCCATCGCGTTAAGTTTTTTATTGTTTATTACATCTTCCATAAACACACCCGTGAGGCCCGCAAGACGCAAATGGTTGGACTAGATGCGCGGAGCCGCTCAAAATAACCGCAAAATGCGGAAAACTTCGTAAAAACCTCAATTTTCGGGCGCAAAGATAGAAAATTTGGGGGCAATTGCCAAGTTTTTAATTTGAATATTAAAACACCTCTTAGCTGTCATGCCCGCCAATGAGCGGGCACCTCCATTCCTCTAAAGGAGATTCCCGGTCAAGCCGGGAATGACAAGGTCAGCAAAAGCCTAGTGCTTTTTCTCAAGAATCTGGAGGGCCTGCTCGATGATGGAAGGCGAAAGCTTGAAGATATCGCTGAGGGTCTGCACGCGGTCGGCGGGCTCAATGCGCTTCATTTGCGAGCCTGTGCTGCTACGAACGACGAGGTTTCCCTTCTGGTAGTAATACTGGATGCCTTTTTCGCGGTCAAGGCGGTTCAGCACGGGGTAAGTCATCATTTCGCGATAAAAGCTTTCGTTCCAGTGGTGCTTGAATTCTTCGACAGAGACGCCTTCGACGGGGTACTCGAAGCGGAGCTTCATTGGCGCGCCTGCGCCACCTGTCCAGAGTTCCATCGATTCGAGCGTCGGGCGTACGAGACGCACGCAGTTCGGAGAAAGCGGGAAAAACGCTTCGCCAGTGCCAATCGGCTGCGGGAGCGGCATCTGAAGCGGGTCAAAAATCAAGTAACCCGGGTCAAGAAGGTAGGAATTAGACGAGAGAACCGACCCCGGCACGGAGGCCGGGGAGACAGACCGGGAAAAAAGGTTGCTTTTGTCATCCTGGAGGGAGTGTAACGACCGATAGGATCCATTATGGGCTCTATCGGCACTATGTGCCTCCAGAGTGACATTAGAATCGGGGTCCGGCAAGATGAGGGCGCAGTGGATGTTGCGCTCTTTGCGTTTGTGGCCCATCACAAGGTGCGGCTTGAAACCCATATCCGTGAGCGCCTGGTACAGGTGCCACGTCATGCTGAAGCAGGTGCCGCCGCCCATCCAGGAGTCGATATCGTTCTGATCGCTATCGTCAAGCTTGCGGGCGCCGGTGGCGCTCCCCGTCTGTTCCAGACGGATGATTTTCGTCAAGTTCTCGTAGGTGATGTTCGAAACTTGATTGCAGAGGTCGACGACCTTTTTGAAATTTTCTGGGGACATATTTTCAGGTATGGGCTATGATGTCGCGTCAAGGCGCTCAGAAGGTTTACTTATTCAATCTCCGATGGCGAAAAGCCGAGCATTCCGCAGATTTCAGGACCGATAACGCCATTTTGGATAGCGATGGTGAGCAAGCGCTGCTCAATTTCTTGCGGCGGAAAGCGAAGTCCGGCGGAATTTTCAGCAGAAGCAGCATCGGAAGAGTTTTCAAGAGTCGCGGCTTCTTGAACCAAGCGTTCGGCAAGGGCGGCATGGAGCGCGAGCGACGTATCGATGTACTTTAAGTGCGTAGGCTCCTCAAGAATGAAGTTCAGCGGGCCTTTATCGTTGAGCACTTTTTCAGCAGGAACAGCTTCGCCATATTCATCTTCGACCCCCATATTGGCAAGATTTGCCTGGGTCGAGAGAAGTGCTTCCGTCAATTCCGGGGCAGCAAGGGCATTTTTGACACCCGTCGCCGTCACCACAAAATCGGAATTTTCAATCAAGGAGGCGACAGTTGCATAGTCATGGCAATCCACGACAGCCACGTCATTTTGCTCAAGGACGGCAGAAAAATCGCCTGCGGGCATTGTTTCAGGAGCCGCGGAATGTTCAGCATTTTCGGAATTCGCTGTTTGAGACTGCCCGCGTTTCAAGTCCGTCACAACGGTCACATTGCAGCCTCGGCGCACGCCCTGGAGCGCAATTCCCGAACCGACTTTGCCACTACCAAAAACCAATAACTTCTTGCCTTCGAAATCGCCACCAAAGCCCAGCTTTTCGAGAGCGCGGAAATAGCCATCGCCCGTGCCCAAGGAGGTTTCAATTCGCTTGACGATACCGCTATCGGCAACGTAAACCGGTTTTTCGGCATTTTTATAATAGTGTACACCCGAACGCGTGAGTTCCACAAAGCCAATTTTCGGATGAAGCACCGCAAAAGGCCCCGCACAGTCGAGCACCAAGTCCACAAATTCGCCACGGGATTCGGCTTCGAGCATTTCGGCAGGCGTCACAACGGGAATGCCCCAATCCTTCAAAAAATCGACAACATCAGGGTCGTTCATTCCCGAAAAACCCACGAGAAGGTCGGCACCGCCCGCCAAAAGAGCTCGATATTCGGTCATCGTATTGCGGTAAATCGGAGTCGCCACCAGCACGCGTAAGCCATCGAACGGGTGGGTATGCGTCCATTCGCTTTCGAGCGCCGCAAGTGCGGGGTATTCATTCTTTTCGTAAACTTCGTCTAGGACGGAAGAGAGAATCGACTGTAAATCCATGAGGTGAAATGTAGAATATTAGAACTTAGTCGGTTGATGTAGGCTAGTAAATGCTTGTTGGTAGAAGTTAGCTAGCTGATGCAGGCTGGTAGATGTTTGTTGGTAGAAGTTAGCGAGTTGATGCGGGCTGGTAGATGTTTAGTTATTAGGATTTAGGTGTTGAGACTGTCATGCCTGCCTCCGAGCAGGCATCTCCTATTTCGCCAAACAAGTCTTTCCACTGCGGATTAAAATTTTCAATCAATTCAATCTTCCATTTACGTTTCCAACGCTTTAGTCTTTCTTCTCGCTTTATAGCATCTGCAATATTGAAGAAAAGCTCATAGTAAACAAGGCGGTCGGCATTATACTTTTCAGAGAAGCCTTCATTCAGCTTCATTTTATGTTCAAGTGTTTTTCTATACAAATTATTTGTTACACCTGTATAAAAGACGGTCTTGTATTTATTCGTCAATATGTAAACGTAATAGTTGTCGTTCATTGTTTCTCCTAATGTCTACTTATTTAACACGCTTTTTTCAGAGATATTGATCAAGATTTATTGATAAATAAATGTTACAAGAAGGAGATTCCCCATCAAGTGGGGAATGACAGTGCAGAATTCGGAACAAGAGGAGATCCCCCATCAAGTGGGGAATGACAGCGTGAGGGGGATTCCCCATCAAGTGGGGAATGACAGTGTCAGTGGCAGGGAATGACAATGCGTACTGTTGCACTACTATACAACAAAAAGAAATTTAACATGGGACGGTTCTTTATATATGGGGGTAAATTATTTTTGCGTAATATTAACAAGGTGTGGATAATGAACTACAAAAAAATTTCTATTGCCTCTGTCGCAGTTGGAATGTTTGCCGCAGGCGCTGCTTTCGCTCAGAATGCAGAAATTGCCACCTGGTCGGGTTTCCGCAAGGCGGCGGTTTCCTTCACTTTTGACGATGGCCCGCAAAGCGATGTCGATATCGCCTTGCCCATGTTCGACAAGTACGGCTATAAGGCGACCTTCAATATCGTCACCAATTGGGCTAACGGTGGTAACAGTGGAATGCTCAACTGGGATGGAGTGAAAAAATTAGCCTCCTCTGGTCACGAAATTGCAAGCCATAGCGACAGCCACCCCCAAAACGGCGCTATGCCATCTAGCGAGATCGCTTCGTCCAAGGGAACGCTCAACCAAAAGGTTCAACAGAAATACGGTGTCATCACTCTCGCTTACCCGAACTGCAATACTCCCGGTGACGCCCAAGTTTTGAAGAACTATGTTGTCGGACGAATTTGCAACGCAAGTTGGAGCGGCGGATCCGACATTATGGGCAAGGACGGTCCAAATAACTGGGCTGCAGTTGCCGCCATGATGACGGGCAATCAGGGCACCAGCGACTTCAAGGGCAATATGGATAAGGCTGTTAATCAAGGCGGTTGGGTTGCATTCTTGACGCATGGATTTACAACGGGATCAAATGGCTTTGCGAATTACTCTCCGACCGATGCGAAAGGAATGGAAAGCTCCCTCCAGTATGCTCAGCAGAAAGATAAGGACATTTGGGTTGCTCCGATGGGCTACGTCGCCATGTACATCAAGGAACGCAAGGCCTCTAAAATCGAACCGCAGGACGGTGGGGCTGCAAACACGATGGCTTTTGAACTCAAGCACAGCATCGCAGACAACATTTCCAAGTACGATTATCCGCTTTCTATTCGCGTAAAGAGCGACTGGAAGAAGGTCGAAGTCACGCAGGACGGCGCAAAGCTCGAATCCAAGGTCGACGGCGGTTACATTTACTTTGATGCAGTCCCGAACGCAGGCAAGATTGTCGTGAAGAACGCCGACGCAGCCCCGGAATCTTCTAGCAGCGCAGAACCGCCGCAGTCCAGTTCTAGCGAAGTCGCCGGATCTTCGAGCAGCACAACAGCGCTCCCAACGCAAGCATTTGACGGTCGCCACCTCGCCGCCTACGTAGACGCAAGTGGATACATCGTCGTTCAGGGTGCACAAGGCATGAACATCACCGTGTTCAACAGCCTTGGTAACGTTGTCCGCACAACCAAAGGCCTCGGCTTCGAACAGAAAGTTTACACCGGCGCCAAGGGTGTATACGTGGTAAAAATCGGCAATAAAGCCTGGTCTTTGAAGATCAAGTAGTTCTAAAAAAGTTTGTGGTTTAGGGAAAGCCCGCTCCGATTGGAGCGGGCTTCTTGTTAAAGGTATTTATTTACATTAGAATTCATAATAAGACAGTTCTTTGGGCGATACACAACTTTCGACAATATGCGTAGCATACTTTTTCCAATAGGGATCTTTATACGTCAGGACACCATCTACTAGTTTGGGTGTAATTCTACAGCCTAAATCAGGATAAAATTTAGGATAATCCCCCAATTCGCCATTTTCAAGAGCACAATCCTGTCTAAACTGTTCCCTCATCGTAGAATCTGTGGATCTGAAATATTTAATAGCAGCAGAGTCCGGGACTCCATAAACATCTACGAATCTAAAGTATACATGATACCAATTATTCAATCCGGTGCATGTCAATTCGAGAGACGAACCAGGTTCTACGTTTTTAAACCCATGTTCAAACAATAATCCTCCATGAACAAAGCCCTCTTCGTCCTTCATCACCGCATAAGTCCGATAATTATCATCATACCCTCTAGCATTCTCATCAAAGATTATAGAACCATCTTTATTGAAGATTATTTGAACAATTCTGTCAAAAGATTCATAAGCATTAACTGAATCTATTTGTTCAGCAGAATCTCCGGCCAGATAAGTATAAGCAATCGCCGTTTCTTTACGTACACTTCTAAGAGCTGCTAAAGCGCCTTCTCGATCAATTTTCCAACCTTGCAAAGAGCTACTTGAGCTCAACGAGCCCAACTCTACAGACGAACTAGAACGTTCAGCCATCGTATTAGCCTGTTCGTCAGCCCCCACCACTTTATCATCGGAGCAAGCGGTAAAGGCGCCCACCACGCTCATGGCAGCAAACGAAAGCGGAATGATTTTTTTGAAGTTCATAATCTTTTCCTTTATATAAAGTTTTTAAAGATATAACCTTTTATATATTTAGTCGCCTAAACCAAACAATTCATCGAAATCTTCAGTTGTTACACAACTTTCAACAATAATCGTTGCATACTTTTTCCAATAAGGATCTCGATCAACACGCGTTGTATCGCCAGGAGATTTGAAAATACTGCAACCAATACCCGTAAAAGAAAAGGCAATGTCTCCATATTTTCCTGCACCAACACCTTCTTGCATAACGCCATTTTCCGCAGCACAATCTTGTCTAAATTGTTCAAGGGCAACAGAATCTGTAGATTCAAAAAGCGACCATCTTTCTTCATCGCTAGCACTCATTTGATAATTAGAGGGAGAAATTATACCCGATGAAGAACAGCCAATATACTTATGAGCTCTACCTTCAGGAGGGTAAGCATGAACATAACGATGCAACGGACCATGAACTATACCATTTTCATCCACCATTGCATTCACATCATCCATCTTGTAATACGATGTTTTGCCATCAAAATCTTCAAATTTTTTCCACTCTGCAGTATCAGCAATCGTCGCTTTATACGAATCATCATCAATTATGGATTGGATTGCTTTTTCAAATGTTTCATGCGCATTAATGGTATCTTCAATAACTTTTTCATTGGATACGATTACAGCCGCAGCAAGATTCGGTCTGTAAATAGCCTTTAATCTAGCAGCAATATCTATATCAGTATTAGAACCCGGTTCAATACTCGAGCTCGACGAGCCCGACTCTACAGACGAACTAGAAAGTTCTGCCATTGTGTTAGCTTGTTCGTCAGCCCCAACCACTTTATTATCGGAGCAAGCGGTAAAGGCCCCCATCACGCTCAACGCAGTGAACGAAAGCGGAATGATTTTTTTGATATTCATAGGTTTCCTCCCTACACTTTTTCCGTCAGCGGGAAAAGCTGTAAATTTAAACGATAAACTTGGTTGATCTTCTTGGATTCGCTAGCGATAGCAATAACTTGTTTGCGAAAACGGTCCACTTCTTCAGAGATGCGTATTACCGTAGCTTCGTCAACGCCAATCGTCACGCCCGAGATGTTGCGTTCACCCGGAGCAATTTTTTCGATGGCTTCGCGAGCAAGGTCAATCATCTGACCATTCATGGAGCGGAGCGCAAGCTTAAGCGCATCGCCCGAACCAGTAATGACTTTGTCTGTCTGTTCGTAGACGTTCTCGCCAATCGCCTTGAGAATGTTGAGCTTTACCAAGAGTTTTAACGAATCGCGGACTTGTTGCGCCGTAAACGTATGCTTAATCTTCTTGGCAAGTTCACCCGGGAGCGCCCCCGGCATCAGCGGAGCGAGTTCACGAACAACGGAATTCACCGCCGATTCGTAATAGTCAAACGCATCAGCATCCAACACTCTAGCGCGCTGTTCGTTTGCAAGCCCCTTCATTTTGAGAAACGCCTCTTTTTTCTTGTCATCGTCCTTGGCATTCGTGAATTCGACCATGAGCCTGAAATACTCCTGTTCAAATTCATTCAGGCCCATCGCGGCAGCCACAAGCGGGACGCCCACACGGCTCAGCGAGCTCTTGCCATCACATACAAGTTTTAAGTATGATGGCGACGAGAATCCGGCGATCTTGGAAAATTCGCGCCATGAGAACGCAGAACTTCTTTTTCGCCAGTCAAAATAATCAAGCATGTACTTTCGGTAATCTTGATATTCTGTTATCGGTTTCATGTTTTAACCTCCTTACAAACTCAAATATACGTCATTTATCAGTACCACGCAATAGGTAAAATGATACAAAAATTTCGATTTTTCACAGAAATATGCAAATTTTGCAAATTTCAAAAATTTTTAAAATTTAATGAATCACTTATAATTACAGATGAATCACTGGCGGATGGCCATAGTTTCTGGTTAGTGGCTATCAGTCAACTGTTTTTTGATAAAATCCTGATGTAATATGAGAAGGAGATTCCCCGTCAAGCGGGGAATGACAGTGTATAACGAGAAGGAGGTGCCCGCTCAGTGGCGGGCATGACAGTGTATAACGAAAAGGAGGTGCCCGCTTACTTCGACTGCGCTCACTTCGATTAAACTCAGTGCAGGCAGCACAGGCTCTGGCGGGAATGACAATGCTTTTTCTAAATTTGAGGGTATGAAACCGTGGAAACTGCTGGATTCGGAATTTTTAGTAAATGCGCCGTGGCTGAAGGTCGCTAAAGAAACGTGCGAACTGCCGAACGGCAAGGTCATCGAAGACTTTTATACGTTGTGGCAACCCGACTGGGTTTTGATTCTTGCTCGCACAAAGGAAGGCAAGTGGGTCATGACAGAGCAGTACCGCCACGGAACGGGTAGAATTGCGCTAGAGTTTCCGGCGGGGATTATAGACAAAGGCGAAACGCCGGAAGAAGCTGCAGTCAGGGAACTGCAAGAGGAATGCGGGTATGTTTTAGACGAGAGACGAGAGAACGCCGCAATGCGGCTACAGACGAGAGACGAGAGTGTCACCCTGAGCGAAGCACCGAAGATGCGGAGTCGAACGAGTCTAGATTCTTCGACTCCACTACGTTCCGCTCAGAATGACACAGCAAATTCTGTAACTTATATCGGTTCGTTTCCTGTGAATCCGGATAGGCATCGCGGGAAGTTTCATGTGGTGTTTATCGATGGCGTGGAACGCTTGGGCAAAACGAGCTTTGACGATACGGAAGACATCGAGACGTTCCTGTACACGGACGAAGAATTTCAGGCAAAAGTCGCCGACGGCACGTTCAATCACCCGCTTCAAATTGCAGGCTACTTCAAGTGGAAATTATCGCAATCCGCCTCCCGATTTTAATCCTCGGGCTAAACGGCGTTCCCGGCTTTGCGCTTTTTAGGCACTTCAACAAACTGTACGGCAGCGTGACCGTTCGCGAGAATGTGCCGGGCGTTATCGGCGTTCGCCCTATCAAGCATCCCTGCGTTTTTGGCGAAAACGTCTTTGGCGTAGATGCCGAAGAAACAGAACGATTGGGCGAACTTTTTGAACGGTTCCACTTCGGCACAGTCATTGACGCGAGTGGCAACTGCGCCCTGAAGGCCTGCGAATGCGACCCCGCCCGCAGCCGCCTTTTGAACTACAGCCAAGGCGTCGATGCAGCCACGTTCGCTGCCCGCTACAACGCGACCCTCATCCGCATTTCTGCCGACATGGTCTTTAGCGGCGACGAAAAGACGAAACCGAGCCGCCCTTACGTCGAGACCGACCCGAAAGACCCCATCCACAATTACGGCAAGCACCAGGCCGAAGCCGAAGATGCAATTACCGCCATCAAGCCAGACGCGGTGATTCTCCGCGTGCCGCTCCCGATGGATTACGCTCCCGGCGGATGCGCCGGCGCCATCGACTGGATTACGTACCGATTCCGCCCCGGCCGCCCGGCGACCTTGTTCACCGACGAATACCGCAACCCGCTTTCGGGTCCGGACCTTTGTCGCACCGTACAATACATTCTGGAGCACAAATTCCCCGCAGGCATTTACAACTGCGGCGGTCCGCGTCGCGTTTCGCTTTACAATGTCGGGCAAATCGTGAACGCCGTCGGAGGCTACCCAGCCGAACTCCTCCACGGAGTGCCGCGCATCGAAGGAGGCCCGATGCCTCCGCGCGTCGGCGACATCAGCATTGATTCGAGCAAGCTTTACAAGCTCCTCCCGCCAGGGTTCATCAAGCCTTGGCCCGCTTTCGACAGGCTCGTCCCCGACAGTTTCGACTGGCACAAGACTTTTGGTCGCAATATCACAGACAAAAGCAAGATGGGGAGCGACGAGGCTATTACGAACCTGCTTGTGAACGGCGTAGATACAGGGTTTATCCACGAGTTAAGCGGAACAAAAGCGTAACCGCCTTGCGGCCGCCGCCATCGCTACCATAGTAGTCGTCTTCAAATCCGACAACATTCGTAAATGAGAGCGCAACGCCAATCGACCACGTTTCGCTCACCCACCAATCCTTCCCGACTTCATAGCGTAAGAAATAACTTTCCGTCGCCACGTCATCATAATTGTCTTCTACACGAACACCTAAAGCATCAAGACCACCGGAGAATCCAAAATAAAGTCCTCTCAACGGCGAAGATGGATCGCGGAACGGATAAACGGAGAAACCGACACCAAACCAGCCATAAGCGGCTATCGCATCAAATTCACGCCTGTAATAAGATTTGCTATTCTCCGACTGAAAAATCAAATTGCCATTTGCATCGGGGAGATAATATTGTTCAATATTATTTTCTTCACGTACCGCTGTACCCCTATAAAGACCACCCATAAAAGTAAAATACAAGGCGACGACATTTCCAATTGTTCCGCCAAACCTTAAATCTAGCGAAGGAGCTTCAGCGCCGCTAAATTCCCAATGTCTTTTAGGTCCCCAATATTTAACACTTTTTACAACATATCTATGCGAAGGATTATCCCAATCTCCATCTTCACTACGATGCGAAACATATTCATCTTTGGACAAACTCATATAAGATAAGCCAAGGCCAACGCTGAAAAAGCTACCGCGATGTTCGCAAGGAACCGCGGGCTTATTTACTTCAGACATTTGAGCCCAAGCCACCGACGCGGCAATTAATGCAACGATTAATACTTTAAACATTTTCATCGTCAATTATCCACGCGTCATACGGAAAGAAAGCGACAGTACATTATCGGACTTATGGGATTTGACGGTTTCCCAAACCAAGCTACTATGGGCAAAGCCAACTCCAAAGCCAATCGCATAATGGTCATTGATCCACCATTCCTTGCCCGCTTCCAATTCAAAGCCAAAGCCGCCATTACCGGTAGCACTATCATTGCCACCATTGATCACAGCCACAAATAAAGTATACCCCAACGAGGCGCCGACAAAGAATCCGTTCATCGGAGAATTCTTGTCACGGAACGGATAGAAGGTCGCACCAAAGCCAAAATACGTTCTAAAGTTGTATGCATCGTTAGAAGTCGGATCATCTATACCATCTATTTGAGCCATATTGACGCACCCGGCTTCAGTGCAGTATTCTTGATACCTTTCATTGCTGTAATCCACAGTTCCCATAAAGAGCCCAACATTAAAAACGGTATGGAAAGCAACCAAATCAGCAATGGCGACACCGAACTTGAATTCACCGAGCGCAAAAGAATATCCATTGTACTCATAGATTTCAACATCATGACGCTGACGATTTTGGTATTTATCTGTATCGTCAAGGCTATTGTCAAACCAGTTATAGGCAATGCCAAAAGACGTGCTATTGTAGAACCCACGGTGTTCACGCGGGGCGGATTTGCCGATTGTAGGGACAGACTGAGCGTTTGCAATTACAGCAACGCACAAAATAAAGAGTGCAATAAGTTTATTCTTCATATTTCTTATAAAAAACGTTTAGTTTGAGCTAAATATAACAAATTCAATAAGACGGAAATTCCTCCCGGAACGGAGTCCGGAATGACAAGGGGGCGGGAATGACATCACGATTAAAATTTCGCAATAAAGTCTCGGTGAAGTTGTTTGTCACCGTACTTATCTTCAGCACCGGGAGCTAAATCAGCTTCGGAATAACCGCTTGAAACACGCAAAAGCAAAACCTTGCGTGCCGTTTCATCATAGCTAAAGTGAATGCGGAACGTGCGGTAGGCAAGCACACCCGTTTTAGAATTTTCATCAACAGCCAAGCGACGGCGGGAGCTGTCAAAGACATCTTTGGAGAAATTTCCGCGAGATAACTGCACCTGAGCAAAGCTTTCCAAATCAAATGCACTATGCTCTGCAATCCAACGATTTTGTTCAGCAAACTCAGCTGACATTTCAACCGTCCACAACTCCCCCACTTGTTCTTCAACCCACCCCGCCTTTGCCTTCGGGAACGCATCGGCCATCGGGATGTACGGCTTGATATCGAGCACGGGCGTTCCATTCAAAAGGTCGGCTTCATCTACAAACAACGTAAGTCCATCAATTTTGAGGAGTCTCACACAGCTCAGTCCAATCGGATTCGGGCGGTAAGGGCTGCGGCTTGCAAAAGTGCCTACGCGGTCTTTGCCCTTGGGCGGTACAGGCGGGCGTGTTGTTGGACGCCAGCCCTCATTTTCGTGGAACAAGAAAATCACCCAGATGCGTTCAAAGCCTTCCAAGTCGCGGAGCGCCATCTCAAAATTTCGCCCCGAAGAAAGTTCAATACGGCCCGGATGCCCAGCAAAAAGACGCCCCTGGCGAGGAGCATCATACTTGTAAACGGCATCGCCGTAAAACGTACCGATAGGAGTCATTGCAATTACTTGCCTTCAGCTATCCTTCCATACCGGATGTAGTCTATTTTTCCGGTAAAGAATCGGTCGGCATGCAAGTCCTGATACATGGAATCATAGCCAATACCAAGGCCATATCCAATATCCATCTTGCTCTTGATTTCTGTTGCAATACGAGTTTTGCCATCAAGAGCGACATTCAACGAGTAAACCGTCTTTTTCGTTACAGCCGACATTGTCGGGAAAAACCGAACGCGAACAACATGCCATTCATCCATGGAAACGGCGCCAACCTTCATCTCTTCCCAAGTATCACGAATTTCGACATCGCGAATATGGAAATAAATATCAGAACCATCCAAACGCAACTGCCAGCCGTCCTTTTCTCTTCCCGGTGGTTCAGCAACAAAGATATTCGCCATGTTTCCGGCTTTAGTCGGCATAAAACGCACTTCGACAACAAAGCTGCTACTTTCAAAAGTTTCACTTAAAGGGATATGCAAACCATTGGACCCATCGAAAACAATGCTTCCACATTCTGCCGATATCGCCGACACCTTATCGTCCTGGTATGCGTTGTTGTCGCCAAGATAATCACGTCCCAAGTCATAGGGCGAATTAAATTCGTACGCAACGTCAAAGCCTTTCAAATCTTCAATTTTCGTTTTGTCATCACATTCCAATTCATCGGCATTGGAAGCAACCACATTCACTCTTTTATACGAAGCTCCGCCATACAAGCTGTAGGATTTGTCATCAACACTAGAACTCGATGAACTTGCAGCACGGCTCGATGAAGAACTAGAGGCATTACGAGAAGAAGAACTTACAACGTTATTTTGCGATGTACGCGAAGACGAGCTCTCAATTTTATCTTGCGACATGCGAGAAGAGGAACTAGAGGTGGTTACAGCTTCTACTTCCAACAATTCTTTAGAATCTGAAGATTGCGAATCCACGGAATCTGGCGATTCCTCTTTTGAAGATGACAGATGATTTTCCGCTTGCTCGCTATAGTTATCCTTAGATTGAGTAGGCGAATCCTCGGAGCACCCCAAGACTGACATGCTCAAAAATGCGGCAAATCCGGCAAAAACACCAAACTTAAACATTTACAATCCTCTCTTGCAGCCCAAAAGCGCCATACCCGATAACACGTTAATATAAAAAAGCTGGATTGAAAAATCAACAAAACAAGAGCAAATTCTTCCATTTGCGTTCTCCATAGAGCAAGGGAACTTCACCTGCAATATCGGCTCTTGAAGCCTTGCAAACAGTATGATTATCTTGAAATTTTCTAAATTTGCGCACGATGAAAGATAAAGCTAAAAAACTCATTGAAAAGTACGAAGAACTGGAATCGGAACTCGGCAACCCGGATGTTCTCGGCGACCAGGCTCGTTACAACAAGATTCACAAGCAGTACAAGGGTATCGAAAAGGCTGTTTTAAAAGCCAAGGAATACCTGCAAATGATGGACGACCTTGACGAATACAAGGCCGCTCTCGGCGATTCCGACCCGGAAATGGTCGCGATGGCCAAGGCCGAAATTTCGGAAATCGAAAAGAAGCTCCCCGAAGTGACGGACGAACTCCAGATTTTGATGGTGCCGAAGGATCCGTGGGACTACCGCAATGCGACTCTCGAAATTCGCGGCGGCACGGGTGGCGACGAATCAGCACTTTTCGCAGGCGACTTGTTCCGCATGTATCGCGGCTACTGCGACAAGATGGGCTGGAAGATGACTATCCAAGACTTGAGCGAAGGCACGGTGGGTGGCTACAAGGAAATCCGCGTGTTCATCGAAGGCGACAGCGTCTATGGAACGCTCAAGTTCGAAAGTGGCGTTCACCGAGTGCAGCGCGTGCCGGAAACGGAAACGCAGGGCCGCGTGCATACGTCTGCAGCAACGGTGGCTATTCTCCCGGAAGCTGAAGAAGTCGACGTGGAAATTCGCGAAGCAGACATCCACATGGACACCTACCGTTCTTCGGGCGCTGGCGGTCAGTACATCAACAAGACGGACTCCGCCGTGCGTTTGACGCATATCCCGACGGGTGTGGTGGTGAGCTGCCAGACCGAACGTAGCCAGTTGCAGAACAGACTCCACGCTATGGAAATGTTGCGTTCCAAGATTCTTGACGCCGTCATCGCGAAGAAGGAAAAGGAAGAAGCGGCAAACCGCAAGGCCCTCGTGGGTACTGGTGACCGTTCTGCCAAGATCCGCACTTACAACTATCCGCAGAACCGCGTGACAGACCACCGCATTGGCCTCACCGTTTACAACTTGGACAAGGTTGTCACAGGCGATCTTGATGAAATCATCAACGGTCTCCAGATGGCAAACGCCCAGGAAAAGCTCGGAAAGTTCAACGCGTAAGGGGTCAGGTAAGTCCAATGCCACAACCGCAGATGACCGTTCTTGAAATTTTGAACCGTACCAAGGTCTTCTTTGAAAAGAAGGGCATTCCCGACGCACGTCTCGATGCCGAGTACATCATCAGCTACGGTCTCAAGATGAAGAACCGCATGGACTTGTACCTGAACTTCGAGAAGCCGCTCACGCCAGCGGAGCTGGACGTGCTTCGCACGATGGTTGCACGCCGTGCAACGCGTGAGCCGCTGCAGCACATCATCGGCGATACAAGCTTCCGAGGATTCATCATCAAGTGCGACCGCCGTGCACTTATCCCGCGCCCGGAAACAGAATCGCTCGTGGACATGGCGGCAGACTGCCTCAAGGGCATCGACAACCCCTTCATCGTCGAAATCGGCACTGGCACAGGCGCCATCTCGATTGCTTGCGCTAAGGAAATCAAGGGAGCACGCGTTCTCGCCACTGATATTTCCGAAGACGCACTTGCACTAGCACGTACAAACGCAGAAGCGAACAACCTCGCAGGGAATTCTGGAGAACAAAGCGCAGCTACCTCGACAGCCTCTACCGCTTCGGCCCCTTCGACAAGCTCACAAACCGAATCGGGCGCTTCGACAGGCGCTACAAGCAACTCCAGCACATTGACATTCGCACAGGGCGACTTGCTGAACGCAGTCACCGCAGATGTTATTGCAAATGTCGTCGGCGCTTCGGCATCCTCATCAAGCGAGGACAGGAACTCAGCGACCTTAGCCAATCCGCAAATTGACTGCCTTATTGCAAACCTCCCCTACATTCCGGATAGCGAAAAGGACAAGCTCCAGCCTGAAGTCGCAAAATACGACCCCGCACTCGCACTGTTCGGCGGTGCCGATGGACTTGACCTTGTACGCAAACTTTTGCAACAGACAGAAGGCAAGCTCAAGCCGGGCGCATCTATCTTGCTCGAAATCGGGTCGGAACAGGGTGCAATGCTCAAAGCCGAAGCCGAAAAGTATCCGTGGCTCGAATTCACGGGAATCCACAAGGACTTCTGCAACAACGTCCGTTTTGTAAGCTACAAAGCAAAGTAGCGACAACATTGGAGATTCCCCATCAAGTGGGGAATGACAGCAACGGAGATTCCCGCAGCTCTAGCCGTGTTTTAGCACACAGCGCAGCCGAGGGCAGAGAGCACGAACGTTTCGCTTTCACCCATGCGGTAATACGGAATCAAGTCATCGTCATCGATGGCACTATCGTTGTTACCGCTTAATTGCATCAGTTCCCCAATGCGACGCTTAAAAATGGAAAAGCCGGAATCCCACGGAGACGGATCCCACTGGGACTGTTCCGGAATTTCGACTACATGCTTATTCACCTTTACTTTGCGATTCATTTTTTACCTTTGGGACTTAGTGTTCTTACGAGCACTAATATAGAATCGTCAAATGTCAGAAGATGACATTTTAAGAAATGTCGTAAAAAAAAGGTGATGCCTGCTCAGAGGCAGGCATGACAAGTCGCGGCATTTACGCTCGCAACAACTATTCTACAACAGTCGCCTTGACTTCGGCATGCCCCGCCTTATCAAGCCCGAGTTTTTTGCCAGCCGCTTCGCTCAAGTCTAGTACGCGCCTTTTCGCATAAGGGCCGCGGTCATTTACACGTACAATGACAGAGGCGCCCGTCTTTATGCGAGTCACCTTGAGCTTTGTCCCAAACGGAAGCGACCGATGCGCACATGTAAAAGCATCGCGGTCAAAGATTTCTCCGCTGGCAGTTTTCTTGCCGTCAAACCCCTTACCGTAATAACTTGCGTCTCCCGTAAACGTGTAGCCAATTTCCGCTTTCTTTTGCACGCGCGTTGCCTTCGTCACGCGGACATAGCCCTTGCGGTGCGTAGCCCCAGAACATCCGGAACAAGCCAGCAGGATTCCCAAAAACGCAACAGCCCAAAAACGAGATTTCATACGCTTATTCAAAGTCGTACATACTGTTGTACGTATTTTCGAGAACTTCGTCTTCTTTACTGATGATTTCAGCCTTCTTTTCTTCGGGCTTCGCGCGTAATTCTTCGTAATACCTTGCAGAATTTTTTTCCAAGTTTTCGATGGTCTTTGCCGTACGAGTGCGCAACCTGGCCAAATCATCTTCGGTCATCGTAAGTCGTGTATTGAGCACATAGGCGGCGCGCTTACCCCACGCCGTTTGTCCATGCCGGTCACGAAGTGTTCGGTAAATTGCAATAGCGCTGTCCTGACGTTCCGGCGACATCTGGAAATAAATCGCTTTCATATAAAGTGCCTGCACCCCCGACTGCGTCTGTGGATAATCCTTATAGACGCTGTCAAATGCGACAAAGGCATTCGCGTATGCGGAATCCACCTGATCCATCTTGCTCACCGGCATTTCAGAAGCAATTGTCCACAAACTTTCTGCGGCCATATAACGTTCGCGCGCCTCGTCTTCACGAGTCTTCATCGTCACACGCATGCCGATATTCGCCTGGGCCTGCTTGGCGTAATCGGTATTCGGATATTTTTCGATAACTTCCTTATAAAGTTCCTCTGCAGTATCCGGGTCGTGCAAAAACTCGTCATAAATAAAAGCCCTTGCATAAGAGGCTCGCATGACGCTAGCCGTATCATCGGATTTTTCAATCACGTTCGTAAGCCTAGCAATAGCGCTGTCCGCTTCGGAGAGTCTAAGCAGGAACAACTCGGCAATCATGAATTCATTCTTGAAAAACGCCTTCATGTTGGGGACGGAATCCTTGCTTGCGAGAATTTCTTCGCTGCGGTCGCGCATCGAGACCAGGCGCCTCAATGCCGTGCGGCGGTCACGAGCCTTCTGGCCATACTCGCTGATAGACCTTGCGATGTAGCTGCTATCGTAATACGACATGGCAAGCTCGTAATTCATGGTCTTGGTCTGTTCGTAGTCGCCCATGTCGAAGTAGCTACGCGAGGACTGTTCGGTCTTCGGATACTCCGTGTTCACCTTGTTGAAAATCACGTAAGCATCGGCATTGCGGCCCGCCAAAAGAGTCGTTTCGCCAATGCGGACCAGATACTTGGAGCGGTCCTTTTCGTAAGCCTCGACCTTGTAGAGAGCCTTGAATTCGTCTGCGGCCTTGAGGTATTCCTTCTTGTTCACAAGGCATTCCGCCGACTGCTCGCCCGCCGTCTGGCGTTCGCGTTCGTTCAGGTTTTCAATTTCCTTGGCATTGTAATGTTCGTGCGCCTTGTCCCAATTTTCAATCTTGTAATAGAGACCTGCAAGGCGGAAGTGAGCCTTGCCCTTCAGGTAGGGGGTTCCACTCGTATCGGCAAGCACGGCTTCAAGGGCGGCAATAGCCTGTTCCGGAGCCTCGGACTTTTCGTCCAAAAGTGAGAGAAGATTGAGTCCCTGGAAATAGTAAGGGTGATTTTTATCAGCAATTACCGGTTCCAACGCAAAGCGGCTGATGTTGAATTCCTGGTTGCGATAGAGGCAATAGGCACGCTGGTATTCCACGGCGCGCATGGAATCGTTATCGGCAAAGTAACGTTCGTATTCGTCGTACTTGGTAATGGCTTTTGGCCAGTCCGCTTTGTGCCTGTAAGATTCCGCAATGAGGAAAACGGCTTCGGCAGTGCGCTTCTTGTTTTTCGGGAAGCGTTCCAGCACGCGGGAGCCCTTTTCGATGATTTTTTCGTATTTCTGCGCTTCTTCACCGCTGGCATAAGACTGCATTTCATCCGGGACACTGTCCAGGCGTGCGGTACGCAGTTCAGTCGCTTCGTCATAGAGGCGTTCTGCATTGAACATGTGATTCAGGTAGGCGCAGCAAGTGCAGCCTTCCAACAATGCAGCCAACAGAACTAAAGCTAAAAAACGAGCACGGAACATATAGCTATAAAATAGATATTTACGAGCTAAAATTCCATAAGAAGAGGCAGATAATCGCAAAGTTTGAGGCCCGAAGGCGGCAAAGTCTTGCGATCGAGGCGAACCATGCGCACTTCGGCAGGCTTTCCGACGATGCGGGCGAGAATTTCAAAGTTGTCGCGAGTTTCCCAGACGGCAGCATCCATGATAACGCCATCGCCACAATCCGTCTCGCCCGTGTTATTGCTAATGCCAGAAATTCTGGAATTTTGCTTCAAGAGTCGCGTAAAGATTTCAGGGGCAACGCCGAGATGGTTCGAATTCGAAGCGGAATCAAAAACGACCACATGGACTTCCTTAAATCGGTTCAGCGAATCAAAGACGACCGTGTAAGTGTGATGGTAAGGATTTTCATAGAATGATTCCTGCCAGACAAATCGTTTCACTTGTTTAAAATTAGCCATGGAATACTTTCTAAAGAATTCCTGCGAAGAGGCGCCATAGCGAACAAGATAATGACCTAATTTAGTCGAAAAGTCGTGTTTCTTTTCGGGCATCATCGTGCCGCGGAGGCTATCAACGGCGCGGTTCAGGTTCGCAGTCAAGCCGTTGTTGTATTCCTCAATGGCAGCCTTGCGCACTTGTTCGAGCTCGTTCAGTCGGGACTTGATGTCCGGATATTCCGGGTCGTTCTTGAGGATGTAGTTGAACTCGCGGCGGGCCATGTCAAACATGTGGGCCTTGATATAGGCGGTGCCCAAAGCTTCGCGGAGCGGCAAGTTTTCAGGATAACGTTCCACCAGCGGCGCGAGAATATCGCAAGCGACCTGGGCGCGGTCACGAGAAGATCCCGCATAATGGCCGTTCTTGCCAGGGGCGGTCTTTTCGCCAATCGTCGCCATCGCACGGCGCGCCTTTTCGTAATCCGGACGGAAAGCGAGTATGCGCTGGTACGTCTTTTCGGCAACGTCAAACTTGCCATTGTATTCGGCCAGGTAACCGCGCAAAAGCATCAGCTCCGAAGAGAGCGGAAACTGCGTCAAAGCGTAATCAATCACGAGCGCGGCACTATCCAACACACCTTCGTCATGGTAAACCTTCGCCAAAAGCTCAAACGCACGTTGCGAATCGCCCGAAGAAAGGCTGATAGCGGCACGGCATTCGTTTGCAGCATCCTTCATGTTCGAATTCTTGAGCAGGAGCTCCGCATACCAAAGTCTGATTTCATAAATGGATGGAGCACGCGAGCTTGCCATCTTTGCAAGTTCAACGGCTACAGTCAAGTTCCCTGCAAGGAGCGACTTACGGCTGTCCAAGTAAAAGCTGATGCCCGTATTCGGGTAACGCGCCATGAGGCGCCCGATCAAGAGTTCAGCGCGGTCACGCATCACTTCCGTTACGGAATCCATGTGGAATAAAGTATTGACTTCGCCCCAGACTGCGGCATCCACATTCGGGTACAAAAGCACAAGCGCATCGTAAATCTCATAAGCGGCCTTAATCGCCCCGCTACGCGAGAGTTCGCCTGCACGGCGGAATTCGGCCTGAGCCTGCACCGGCAGCCTTTCGACATCGGCCTTGAAATTCGGTGCATCGCCATTCGGCACAGAGGTCCCCGCATCAAGCCCGAACGGGATTTCCCCTACGACCGTCTTGGACGGTCCATATTTTTTATAAAGCTTGAATCCGCCATACGCAAGCAGCGCCCCAAAGAAAAAAATCAAAAAGAGGTACGCGGCAGTACGAGGCGCAGATGAAGGATTCGACATTAGAGTTCCAATTAAATTTCCAGGAAGTCGGCCAGTTTTTCCTTGTGTTCCTTGCTCTTCTGCAAGCGACGGAGCGTCTTGTTCTTGATCTGGCGGACGCGTTCACGGCTGAGCTTCAAGTCTTCGCCAATATCCTTGAGCGTCGTGTCTTCGACCGTATCGAGGCCGTAGAACATGCGGAGGATTTCTTCTTCACGCTGCGGGAGTGAAGAAAGCGTTTCCTGGATGAGCTTCTTGCGCTCTTCGCGTTCCATGTCCTCGTCCTGGTTGCCGTCGCTGCCGAGCACATCCATAAGCGTACTCACAGAATCGGCACTGGAGACTCCGGCATCGTCGCCAATCGGAGCATCAAGGGAAATATCGACAATCTTTTCCATAACTTCGACGATGTCGCGTTCGTAAGGAGCAAATTCTTCCATCGAGATGGTCTTGTCGTAGTCACCGCCATTCTGCATCAAGGCGCGCTTGAAGCGGTTCACCAAGGCAAGCTTGTTAGGCGGAATGCGGACTGCGCCCACCTGTTCGAACAAAGCCTTCTGGATGGACTGACGGATCCACCACACGGCGTAGCTGATGAACTTCACGTCCTTGTCCATGTCAAAGCGCTTAGCCGCCTTGAATAGCCCGAGGTTACCCTCGTTGATGAGGTCCAAAAGCGAGAGGCCGCGCCCCTGGTACTTGCGGGCGACACTCACCACAAATCGCAAGTTGCCACGGATAAGGCGCTGCAAGGCAGACTTTCGAATTTCTTCGGTTTCACCGTTCTTGATAATTTTCAACAGCGCCGATTCCTCCTGCGGAGTCAGCGTAGGATACCTATTCAAGTCACGAAAATAAAGAGCTTCGTTAAAATCACTCATAAAGCAACACCTTCTTATCTCGGACAAACCGTCTTCGACTTTTTCAAATATGGTTTTTTATGCGGATTTCGTCAATTCCTTAAGTTTATCATACGGGTAAATACCCGAACGATGACCATCGCTAAAAGAAAGACCGACAGCATAACGGCCTATCGACTGGACATGTTCAAGCTTTACATCCAAGGGAACAGTCGAATCGTCGAGGAGTTTTTCGCCTGTATGTTCGTCCACACAAAGTGCGCACGGACAAGCTAAGCGGAGCGTACGGGCATCGCAAGCGCCTCGGCTGCCGTCATTCCATTCAAAACCGAGCTTGCCCTCTTTTGTCCTGAATACTTTCTTTGGCTGGATCATACTTCCTCCACCGGCAGTTGTTCAAAATCGTAATTGAAGTTTTTAAGGACTCCATCGCCTTCGGATTCAAACACAGAAAGCGTGCGAACCATTTTTTCGGCAGCGTCCATAAAGACCTTCGCCGATTCGGAGTTCGGGTAGCGGAGCACGGCCGGAGTACCACTGTCACCGCAGTCAGCAACAGCCGGTTCCATCGGGACTTTACCGATAAGCGGTACGCCCCACTTTTCGGCAATTTTCTGACCGCCACCGGCAGGGAAAATGTTGTGGTGCTTGCCGCACTCATCACAAATGAAGTAGCTCATGTTCTCGACAACGCCAATCACCGGGACGCCCACGTTATCAAACATGGCAATTCCCTTCTGGCAGTCAGCGAGAGCCACCTGCTGCGGAGTCGTCACGACGACCGCACCAGCCATCGGGCAGTTCTGCGTAAGCGTGAGCTGGATGTCGCCCGTTCCAGGAGGAAAATCCACGAGGAGGTAGTCGAGCTTGCCCCAGCGCACATGGTGGATGAAGTGCTGGATCATCTGCGAAACCATCGGTCCGCGCCAGATGGTCGCCTTGTCGGAGTCTGCGAACATGCACATGGAGACGATGCTGATGCCGCCCTTTGCCTCAACGGGTGCAATCGTATTGTCTTCAAAAACTTCAGGAGCCTTGTCAATACCGAACATGAGACCCATAGAGGGGCCATAAATGTCAGCATCGAGAATACCCACGCGAGCACCAGAAAGGCTGAGCGCCATGGCGAGGTTCGCCGTCACGGTCGATTTACCCACACCGCCCTTGCCACTAGCCACAGCAATCACATGCGCTACTTCACCAATGTGCGAATTCTGCGGAGCCTTAGCCGCGGAATTGTCATCGCCCACGCGACCCTGCGAAGAAGTGAGCGT
The DNA here is from genome assembly GCF_002394865.1 of Fibrobacter sp. UBA4297. Lineage (NCBI taxonomy): Bacteria > Pseudomonadati > Fibrobacterota > Fibrobacteria > Fibrobacterales > Fibrobacteraceae > Fibrobacter > Fibrobacter sp. UBA4297. The sequence goes on from NZ_DGUZ01000014.1 coordinate 58,491, forward strand.
CACTTCGACTTCGGTGGCGCCAAGGCTTTTCACGATGGAGATGCACTGGTCCTTGAAGCGGTCGCGAATCGGGCATGCCGGAGTCGTGAGGCGCAAATCAAAGGAGACCTTCGTGCCTTCAATTTTCAGGTTTTGAACAAAGTTTAGTTCTACAATATTTTTGTGCAAATCCGGATCTTGGACTGCACGCAAGGCGCTTAAAATATTTTGCTCATTCAATTGCATTTTTACAGCTCGGCTCTACGGGCTTTGGAGCTATGGAATCGCTCGCAAGCACGCATTGAGGTATGTGGTTATTTGTTTTTATTAATTTAATAAATCGCAGGCAGCCACGCCCATCATCGGTTGTAACCCATCAAGTAAATTCCACCGGCACAGGCGGCAACGCCGAATACAAAACTTGCAATCGCATAAGCCGCGAACATCCCGATTTTCCCAGATTGTAACAACGCCAAGTTTTCACTCGCAAAAGTGCTGAACGTGGTAAAGCCACCGCAAAAGCCAGTCACCAAGAACAGTTTGAGGTTTGGCGAAAGGGAGTCGCACTTGAGGAAGAGTCCCGAAAAAATCCCGATGCAAAGGCAGCCCAAGACGTTTGCGACAAAGGTCGGCCACGGGAACCCGGCCGCTTTCGGAATCACAAGCGAAAAGAAGTAGCGCAACACGCTACCGAGAGCACCGCCAAGAGCAACGAATAAGAAATTCATTTCGGGACCTTCTTGTGTACGTCTAATTCAAAGAGAATTTCGGCATTCTAAGGAGGTGCGTCATACAAGGTGGCCATTCTTCTTCGTAATGGCTGACCATAATGATTGTCGTTTCCGTCGAAAGCAGTTGCAACAGGTGGAACAGCTTTTCGCGATACTCGCCCTTGAGACCTTGAGTCGGTTCGTCGAGCAAAAGGACTTTCGGCGGGCGGATTGCAGCACGGGCCATCAGCACCAGGCGCTTGTCAATCGGTGAAATCTTGCGGATTGAAATCGACGTATCTTCAAAGCCCAAGTAGTTCAGCCATTCACGGGCTTTGGCTTTCTCTTCCCACGTGATGTTCTCGGCGCGGCAGAGGTTCGGCGTAAAGCCTGTGCAAAGTACATCCAAAAGGCTCAAGTCTTCACGGTACTGGAGCGCCAGTTCCGGCGAGAAGAATCCGAGTTTTGCCTTGTGGTCCCAGATGTTGAGGCCATGCCCCGGGCGTTCTCCAAGGAGCGTAATGTCGTTGTTGTAAATCTGCGGATGGTCTGCGGTAAGCATGCCGAGGAGCGTACTCTTGCCGGCACCGTTCTCGCCCATCACTGCCCAATGTTCACCCTTGCGAACCGTCCAATTGAGGTCCTTCAAAACGTCCGTATCGCCAAAGCGAACATTCACATGCTTGAGGTCGAAGAGGATTTCTGCATCCGTGTCATTCTGAGCGGAGCCGTTAGGCGAAGTCGAAGAATCCAAAGCTTTTTGAGATCCTTCGACGCACTTCGTTTGCTCAGGATGACAATGCGCGCCGCCTCTCAAATCGACAATCTCATAATCCTTAAGCTCGGCTTTCTTGAACTTCGGAGTTGCAGCAGCTTTCGGGAGTTCACTCGCATACTGCGTGAACGTCTTGTCTGCATAAACAAACGCTGGAATTTCCGGGAGCAGTTCATCTTCGCGAGCGAGGCGCACCACAACTTTCAAGCCTGGGCGTTTGGCAAGGTCAGCCACACAGCCTGCCAAGTGCGCACGGTACTCCGGATCAAGCCCACCAAACAAGTCATTGAAATAAACCCATTCCGGTTTTTCCATCCACATGCGGGCCAAGAGCACTCGGCGAAGTTCGCCGTTCGAAAGGCTCAACAACTTGCGGTCAAGAATCCCTTCGGCAAGGTCAGCGATGTTCAAAGCCTCGCCAAGCTTTTCCGGATCGGTCAGCGGCCACGCCATATCGTCAATGTAGCGGTCCGTCTGCAAAAAAAACTTCTTGTCCAAAAGCAGGTTACGCACCAGCGGAGCCTCTGCATCGTGCAAGCTGATAAAACGCTGCTGGAAGAACGGGGCCAAAGCCTGCTGGATTTTACGTTGCATCGCCTCCGACATCGTGGAGACATTTTCACGTTGATTCAAAAAATGAGTAATGACTCGGTCAAGATCTTCGCCCTCGGTGCTAAAAATCTGCACCTGCGGAAACATCTCGATCAGAGCTTCAAAGCGCTTGAATTCCATGCGCCCAAAGATAGAAAAAGCGAGGATAATTATTCTTGCTTCGGGGTGCGGCGTTTCGGTTTCAATCGCTTAAGGGGATCGTACGGTTCCTTGCATTCTTCGAAATTTTCCAGTTTCCCTTTCGAATAGACAATCTGCCGCATAGCAAACGGGAAGCTATATCTCAACGCCATATTTTCATCTTCGCTTTCATCCGTTATCGATTTTAAACGCCCAGCCTCATCGTAATCAAATTTAAGTTTCCCGACTTCTTTTCTCGACTCCTTCTTTACAGGAACAAAAATGAACGGAAACATTTTCACAAAAGACTCCTGAAATTGTTCATAAGTCTTGAGTTTTCCGTTTTCATCATATTCGTGTCTAACGATAAATGCATGAGGATCAAACCGCAATCCAGGCAAAAAAGAATCTTCATAAAAAGCTGAATCCAGCACCTCGTCGCCCGCTGGATTAAACAGCTTTATCCGAGAAACGACAGACTCATAAAAGTTGTTTTTTTCCGAAGTTTCCTTAATTAATTTTCCATCCTCGAAATAACGATTAATTTCCTCTTCATATCGGTCCGTTCCGTATTGAACCGTTTCGCGATTTTCCTTAAGCTTTCTCTTGTAAAAACCGACCTTGCGCCCCGACTTGTCAAGAATATTCACGCTGTAATTTGCAGTATCGTTCGAGGAATATTCATAATGAAAAACCTGATCACCATATTCATACTCAACGAGGCGCTGCAAGCTATCAAACAACATTTTATCCGCATAGAATTCATTGCCTACATACAAGGATCCTTCGACATAAGTTTCGCGTGTCTTGAATGCATAACCAAGCAATTTTCCAGAAACAGGATCCAGCTCCATTTTATTTTCGCTAATCACCTCGTCACAACGTCCGTCATGCCACTTGCAAGCAACACATTCCGTCACGATTCCATTCTTGCGCCTACCCACATACAAACTTGAGTCCCCAGAAAGGCTAGTTTTCAACGAAACAACAGAATCCGCAGTTTCCGCCTTAATCTCTTTTGAAAGTCGGAAACAACTGTCTTCTTTTACATATCGGGTAATTACAGTTCCCTCGCCCCACTTTGAACGGAGTTCCCCATCCAAGGAATCCTTTTCATATCGTTGCGACAACTCATATCCAGTACGCCTTCCAGATTCATCATGCGTTCTGAATAAGAAATCCGCCGCGGTTCCAATTTCCATAAATTCTTTCGGTTCCAAATATTCAGCCCTCAAATGACTTGGCAACGTCCCGCAAACAATCCCCTTCGGTAAATTCTGCGAAAAAAACAACATACTCAGCGCACTTTCCGAGCCACCAGATCCATCACCCGACAAGTAAAAGTCCGGATCCAAAGAAATCGCTCGGAACAAATGATAGCCGTAAAATGCTACGACAAGTAAAAACGAAGCAGCAACAATTAGCAGAATTTTCAGCGACTTTTTCATTTTTATCCAATTCAATTTTTAACAAAATACAAAAAAACTCCCGGCTGTTACACCGGGAGCTTAGTGAGGAGGAAAGAATTTTAAATATTAGAACTTGTTAAAGAAGTCCCAAGTGGTCTTCGGTACCCAAGATTCTCGTTGACCCGGATCCTTGTGGTCCCAAATGTGGCCGCCGTTCTGCGTGCACCAGCGAACCGGGAAGCGTTCTTCGACAGTTGTGTAGTCATAGCAAACGTGCGGACCGTTGCCACCATATTCCTGAGCACGCTCGTTCTTGGCCTTGCCACCTTCGGAGTTGAGTTCCAAGATGATATCGCGAGCTGCGCGACCCATGACCGGAGTGCAGAGGTTATCCTGCAAACCGAGCACGCCCATCCAGCCAATGCCCATCTTCTTGCGCTGCGGGAGCCAAATGTTGCGTTCAGCAGTTTCGTACACGGCAACAGCGCGGAGCACGTCCTGATGGTTCCAAGAAAGTCCGTTAGAGAACATGGAGCCATAGCTAAAGCCCGTCGAGAATACACGAGAAGAGTCAATGCAGAAGTTGCCTTCGAGGTATGCAAGAAGTTCATCAAAGAGCAAGTAGTCGTCTTGTGCCCACGGGGCCTGGTTACCATTGCCTTCCGGAGCAACGAAAATGACCGATTCATCCTTGTCAAACTGCTTCAAGCCATAGTAGCCTTCATCCTGAACACCACCGGCCCAGCCGCCCATGCACTGCATACCGAAAATGAGTTTGTACGGTTTGTTCTTGTCGTAGCTCTTCGGGATGTCAAGACGCACCGTGCGCGTACCCTTGCTCCACTTGAATTCGATATACGGCTTGTCGCCACGATACTTGTAATCAAGTCTTGTATCCTTGCCGCAACCACGAGTCGGTACAGGATCGTTCTTGAGGCCCCAACCGTAAGCGTATTCCGGCTGCTTGACCGTCTTTTTGAGCTTGAGCGTAACGTTTGTGTCTAAGTTGCTGAGAGCAACCGTAAGCGTATCATAATCCGTTGCAATCACGCGAAGTTCATCGCCCGCTTCTTCTTTCTTGAGACCGCGTGCCACAGCTTCGCCAAAAGATGCGCCGTAATTGCCATTAGAGGTAAAGCGGAAATTGCTCTTTGCGCTACCGACGCTCACGCGTGCAAAATAAGAGCCCTGAGCTTTCACTATAGACTGCATGTCAAGCGTACCCGAGCCGTAAACAGTCTCGTTCAAGACGCGGGAACCCACCGCATCAAAAACCTGGATGCGCACCGGTTCATTTGTGCTTTGAGAATAAGAAAGCACGCCATTCACAACGCTCACGTAGCCAAGCATCGGACGAGCGATAGAGTGAATAGCACTTGTAGAATCCTGTGGCTTCGGCTCTTCCTTGAAGAGCTTGAATTCGCCCTTGGAATCGGTCGTTGTCTTGAGCGCGTTCTTAACAAGTTCTACGGAAGCCTTTTCAATAGCCTTACCGCTTTCATCACTTACTTTACCTGTAACAGTAAAAGCTTGTGCAGAAGCCGCAAAAGCAAGCGCCATTGCAGCACATTTTAAACTGAGGTGGTTCATACCCGTTCTCCTTTTGAATCATTCCTAACTCTTTTCCCGATGGGAACAAGTCCTCCAAACTGATTTTTTGCATGCAAGGAGAAACACCACACAACAGCGTGGCACGTAAAACCAAGCATGAACACACCAGTGTTCTTCCTAACTGAACCCAACTATAATATATCCCCGAATGTGAACGTTATCACATAGCAAAGAAGTGGTTTCGTGGACAATTAGTCAATGGGGCATTAGGTTTTAGGGATTAGGAGTTAGATTATTATTAGTGACGAAACCGCCTTATACAGATGCACAAAGTGCATGTTTTTTTTCCTAATACCTGACACCTGTAACCTAAAACCTTTTCTATTATTTAATCAATGAATTCCTTGTTAAATAAAGCTATCGCTCAAGAGCGCCTCACGCCGGCAGAAGGGCTCGAAATCTTGAAAAATGCGCCGTGGACAGAAGTCGTCGAGGTCGCCGACACTGTACGCAAGGCCAAGCTCCCCGGGAACCGCGTGGGCTATACCGCGTTCCGCATCGTGAACTACACGAATGTGTGCGAAGTAACATGCAGTTTTTGCAGCTTTTGCCGCCCCGCAAAACACCCCGAAGCGTACGTCTTGAGTTTGGACGAAATCCGCCAAAAAACGCTTGAAGCAAAAGCCAAAGGCGCCGATCAGATTTTTCTGCAAGGTGGCGTCAACAAGGAAATTCCGCTCAGCTATTACACCGACATTCTGAAGATGCTCACGCAGGAATTGGGCGTCAAGGTGCGCGGCTTTTCGCCAGTTGAACTTGTCCGCATTGCGGAATTCAACAACATAACACTTGACGAGCTGCTTGACATTTTCAAGGATGCAGGCCTCAGTTCCGTTCCGGGTGCAGGCGCCGAGATTCTCTCCGACCGCATGCGTCAAATCCTGAGCCCGAAAAAGCTCCCCGCGCAAAAATGGTGCGATACACTTGCAGCCTGCCACAAGAAAGGCCTCCCCGGCAGCGCAAACATCGTCATCGGCAGTGCCGAAACCGCCGAAGAAGTCATCGAACATCTCGAATACGTGCGAAAAACGCAGGACATCGCCCACGGTTTCAAGAGTTTTGTCGTGTGGACATTCCAGCCACAGACAGACAAATTCCCCATCCGCCACGTTCGCGGCGACGAATACCTCAAGTTGCTTGCGCTCAGCCGCCTATACCTCGACAACGTCCCGCACATTGAAGTTTCGCTGCTTGGCATGGGACTTTCGCTCGGTGAACTCGGGCTGCACGCTGGCGCCGATGACATCAACAGCATCGTCATCGAAGAGAACGTGCTTAAGAACCACGGGCTCACGACCATCGAACAAGCCGAAAATTTCATCAAAAACGCCGGCTTCACCCCTTACCGCCGAAGCTTAAACTTTGACTAAGGCGAATTTTAATTAGACCATTCTCACTCAAAATTATAGGCTTATTTGCCCATTTTTTGTTTAAATTAAAGGAGATGCCCCATCAACGTGGGGCATGACAAACTCACTTAAAGAAGGAGATTCTTATGAGCTGGGAATGTAAATACCTCAACGAAACGTTCTGCGAAAAACGCAAACAGGAATGCGACCCTGGGGCAAAAGGTTGCGTCCTTCAAGGCAAATTCAGCTTTCCACTAAAGGAAAAATCAAAAGCCGAAAAGAAAAGCAAATAAGGGAGATGCCCGCTCGTCCCCGTCAAGCGAGGACAGGTAGGCGGGCATGACAATACAAAAAAAGACCCTCTTTCGAGAGTCTTTAAAAGCCGAGGTTTGCGCAATTTTCATTGCAAATTTTGCAGCCCGCCAAAGCCCTGCTTAGATGAGGCGCAGGATTTCCTGGGCGGTCTGTTCGGCAAAGGAGTTGTCCTGGACAAAGCGGCGAACTTCCGTCGGGTTGATGCGTGCGTATTCAGAAAGCGCACGACCAATGCCGTTGCGGATGTAATAATCGTCGTCCTTGGCGCAAGTGAGGCAGAACTGACGCAAGAGCGGCCAGTCCGTGCGGTCCTTGTACTGCACCTGGAAGATGATTGCACTGCGGCGGACCCAGATGTTCGGGTCGCGGATCCAAGAGGCAATTTTTGTACGCAAAGCAGGCAAGCGGAGCGCCAAATCTCCCAAGACGCAAGAAGCGAGGGTATCGACAGTGTCGCGCCAAGCCCTAGTCTTAATGAGCTTTTTCAGGAAATTTAGGTGCTGGCCACCGAGAAGCGCACGATGGCGGAACAGGTAGTCACAAGCCGCATACTGGAATTCCCTATACGGCTGAGCCCACATGTCCTCGACCCTCGACACGAGTTCATCCCCGTCCTTTGGCGGGTACTTGTCGAAGATTGGATACGTGACTTCACGACGGGGAACCAATCTGATTCCGAGGAATTCAAATTGCTCCCTAGCCTTCTTAGACATTTCATGCGCTTCTTCTTCATTAGCGATAGAGCGCAGAGCGAGAGATATTTCTTGTGTAAACCGAAGCATGTACACCAAAAATAGTCCATAAAGAATTTTTTTTCTAGACCTTGACAAACACTTTTTTCAAATTTTTTTAATTTTTTTATGAATTTTTTGCAAAAAAAGTGCAAAAAAAACCTTGACAAAGCTAAAAACCGCTTAAAGACTCAGAAATCATGACTGATTCCACAAAAAAAGAGGCTCTTCAAATCACTGAAGTCCCGCCTGAACTGCGTGGTCTTTCCGACGAAGAAATCATCCGTAACTCGGAAAGCAAAGAAAAAAAATTTATCGGTAAAAAGCATAATGGCGCAAAGCGCCCGTCCAAGCGCGAGCGTCAAAAGCTCAAAGAGCAGAGCGAAAACGCCAAGTTCAATTCGCTCGTGGCCAAGTACAACAAGCCCGAAAGTGCAAAACAGCGCGAAGCCGAAAACGATGCCGAAATCAAGAGCATCTTGAAGAAAATCGCCACAAACGCCGCACCTAAGGCCGAAGACTCTGAAGTCAAGAAAATCATTGAAAAAGCAGCCCCGGTTGAAGCTCCGAAGCGCGTGCTCACGAGTGTCATCTCGGAACCGCCCAAGCCACCTTCTGGCCGCGTCCTCAAGGGCTCGTTCGGCGCAAAACCGGGCGACAAGCCAAAGACCGTGATTGTATCGGCAGCCGAGCTCGCCCGCCAGCGCATCGAAGAACGCGCAAAGAAGATCCGCGAGGCGCTCATGGCAAAGAACAGAGCGCTCCATCCGGAAGCCGCAGCAGAAATGCCGGTCAAGCGCCCGCGTGGCCGCCCCCGCAAGAA